>JAYQVF010000006.1:0-40494 GCA_038148335.1 Alphaproteobacteria bacterium
ATCGTGAAACGGCATGGCGGTAGCGTGCCAAAATCACCTTGAGCCTCGTATCCCCGCTGCAAAAATTAGCTGGTTTCCAAGAGGAAATCCAGCTCGAAGTCCTGCGCCGTTTATATCAGACGCCTCAGGTCAGTCAGCGTGCGCTGACAAATGATCTGGGAGGCTTCCTTTGAGTAACATGCTGATCACGGCCTTCCATTTCGAGTTGCGTAAATGACTATTTCCGAGAAAACCTGCATTGCCGTCATCGGTCTGGGTTACGTCGGCCTACCTTTGGCCGTCGAATTCGGAAAGCGCTATAAGACCATCGGCTTTGATCTATCCGAATCCAAGATCGCCAGCTACCTCGAATATCGCGACCCCACCGGTGAAGTTTGCACGGAAGACCTGCGGGCCGCCATGCGGCCCGGCGGTTTTGAGGTCACCACCGACCCGTGCCGTCTCGCCAGCGCCGACTTTTTGATCGTTGCCGTGCCGACACCGGTCGATGAAGCCCACATCCCTGATTTCTCCCCGCTCATCAGCGCCAGCACCACCGTAGGCCAGCATATGAAGGCCGGCGCCACGGTAATCTACGAGTCGACCGTCTATCCCGGCGCTACTGAGGAAGTGTGCATCCCCATCCTCGAAAAGGAATCCGGCCTCAAGTGGAAGCAGAACTTCCATGTCGGTTACAGCCCGGAGCGGGTGAACCCAGGCGACAAGGAACGCACCATTACCAAAATCGTCAAGGTCGTGTCTGGGGATGACGAAACTACCCTTCAGGCCGTCGGCGACCTCTACGCATCCGTGATCACCGCCGGCGTGCATCGCGCCAGCAGCATCAAGGTGGCCGAAGCCGCAAAAGTCATCGAGAATACCCAGCGTGATCTGAACATCGCCCTGATGAACGAACTGGCCATCGTCTTCGACAAGATCGACATCGATACCGCCGAGGTGCTCGAAGCCGCGGGCACCAAGTGGAACTTCCTCAAGTTTAAGCCGGGTTTGGTGGGGGGACACTGCGTCGGCGTAGACCCCTACTACCTGACGCACAAGGCAGAGATGCTCGGCTACCACCCTCAAGTCATCCTTGCGGGGCGGCGTATCAATGACGGCATGGCAAGTTACATCGCAAAAATGACCGTGCAGGGAATGATTCGCCAAGGTGGGTGCAACAAGGGTGATACCGTTATCGTGCTTGGGCTGACCTTCAAGGAAGACTGCGCTGACCTGCGCAACAGCAAGGTCGCGGACTTGATCGCCAACCTGAAGGGCTACGGCTTGAACGTTGTCGTTCACGACCCTTTAGCGGATCCGGCGGATGCGAGTCATGAATATGGTCTTGAACTCACTGCCTGGGAAAGTCTGCCGAAAAGCGTTAGCGCAATCGTTGCGGCTGTTTCCCATAAGACATATCTCTCCATGCCGCTGGATCAGATCCTCGCTCACCTGAAGCCGCGAGGAGTTTTCACCGACATCAAGTCGGCATTCAACCCGGCGGCCATCGAGCGGGATGGCCACCTCGTTTGGCGCCTTTGACATGTTCCCCATCATCTCTGATCGAAAGATCCGCGTTGCCATCATCGGCTGCGGTCGGATTTCCAGGAATCACTTCGGTTCCATCGAAAAGCACGCCGACTCACTGGAACTGGTGGCGGTATGCGACAACGATCGCAAGGTGCTCGATGAGCACAAAGAAAGGCACGGCGTGCCTGGCTATTCCCGATTGGAGGAATTGCTGAAGAGCGAGAAGCTTGACCTGGTAGCCTTGTGCACACCAAGTGGCATCCACCCGGACCAGGCAGCGATGGCGGCGCGGTACGGCGTCAATGTGATGACGGAAAAGCCGATGGCGACCCGCTGGAGCGACGGTGTCCGCATGGTCAAGGCCTGCGATGAAGCCGGGGTTCGTCTGTTCGTCGTAAAGCAGAACCGTCGCAACACTACCTTGCAGTTGCTGAAGCGTGCGGTTGAAGAGAAGCGCTTCGGCAAGATCCACATGGTCCACCTCAACGTGTTCTGGACACGCCCACAGTCCTACTACGACCAAGGCAACGGCTGGCGCGGCACCTGGGAGTTCGACGGCGGCGCGTTCATGAATCAGGCCAGCCACTACGTCGACCTTCTGGATTGGCTGATCGGACCCGTTGAAAAAGTACAGGCCATGATGAGTACTACCCGGGATATCGAAGTCGAAGACACCGGCGTGCTCAACGTGAAATGGCGCAACGGCGCCCTTGGCTCGATGAGCGTGACCATGCTCACCTACCCGAAGAACCTTGAAGGCAGCATCACCATCTTGGGCGAGAAGGGCACGGTGCGCGTCGGCGGCGTTGCGGTCAACGACATTCAGTTATGGCAATTCGACGAACCGCGTGACTACGACGAGCAGATCAAGGCCGCCAACTACGAGACCACATCGGTATACGGATTTGGCCATCCGCTGTACTACAAGAATGTCATCGATGTTCTGCGGGGCGCAGCTGGACCGGAAACGGACGGCCGTGAAGGGCTGAAGTCGCTTGAGTTGCTGATCGCCGCCTATCTCTCGGCCCGTGACGGCAAGACGGTGTCGCTGCCCCTGGAATACTGATGACGGTCACCATCCACCCGACGGCCATCGTCGACGAGGGCGCACGGATCGGCGACGGCACCCGCGTCTGGCACTGGGCGCACATTTGCGCACGGGCGCAGATCGGGCGCAACTGCTCCTTCGGCCAGAATGTTTTCGTCGGCAATGACGTCATTATTGGCAACAACGTCAAGGTCCAGAACAACGTCAGCATCTATGATGCCGTCACCCTGGAAGACGACGTCTTCTGCGGCCCGAGCATGGTATTTACCAATGTTTATAACCCGCGTTCGGCCATCAGCCGCAAGGGCGAGTACCGGCGCACCGTGGTCGGTCGTGGCGCGACCCTCGGCGCCAACTGCACCATCGTCTGCGGCATCAACATCGGTGAGCAGGCATTCATCGGTGCCGGCGCCGTAGTGAATCGCGATGTGCCGGCCTACGCCCTGATGATCGGCGTACCCGCCCGGCGCAGCGGCTGGATGTGCCGTTGCGGCACGCGCCTGCCCGCCGGCGGAGGCCGGGTGGCCTGCACGGCCTGCGGCACCGGTTACGAGATAGGCGAGTCCGCCTGTACTCCCCTATGAGCAAGAAACTCGAATTCATCGATCTGAAGGCCCAGTACGGCGCTCTCAAGGCGGCCATCGACAGCCGTATCCAAAAGGTGCTGGATCACGGCCAGTACATCATGGGCCCCGAAGTCAGTGAGCTGGAGCAACGTCTGGAGGCCTATACCGGTGCCGGTCACTGCATCACCGTGGCCAGTGGCACCGAGGCTCTGCTGATCAGCCTGATGGCTCTGGGCGTCGGCCCGGGGGACGAAGTAATCACCTCGCCCTTCACCTTCGTCGCTACCGCTGAAGTGATCGCCCTGCTCGGGGCGACGCCTGTATTCGTCGATGTCGAGGCGGATACGGGCAACCTCGACGCCGCACTGATCGAAGCAGCGATTACCCCGCGGACCCGGGCGATCATGCCGGTCTCGCTCTATGGACAGGCCGCCGACATGGCTGCGATCAATGCCATCGCGATCCGCCACGGCAATCTGCCGGTCATTGAGGATGCGGCCCAGAGCTTCGGCGCCCGTTACCAAGGGCGAAAGTCGTGCAATCTGTCCACCATCGGCTGTACCAGCTTTTTCCCGAGCAAGCCCCTGGGCTGCTACGGCGATGGCGGGGCGATCTTCACCAGCGACGATGCCCTGGCCAAGGTCATGCGCGAGATCCGCGTTCATGGCCAGGAGCGACGCTACTATCACACCCGCGTGGGCGTTGGCGGGCGCATGGACACCCTTCAATGCGCGGTGGTGCTGGCCAAGCTGGATCGCTTTGATTGGGAAGTGGCGCGCCGCGAAGCCCTCGGCAAGCGCTATGGCGAACTGCTCGCCAGCCACGTTTCCAGTACGGCCACGCGTGCCGACCGGACCAGCGTCCATGCCCAGTACACAGTGCTGCTGGACAATCGCGACGAGATCCAGAAGAAGTTGGCGGCGGCAGGTGTGCCTACTGCAGTCCATTATCCGCTACCTCTGCACCGACAACCCGCCTTCGCGAGTCGTTGCCGTATTCAGGGCAGCTTGGCCCATTCAGAGTTATTGGCGCAGCGCGTCCTGAGCCTCCCCATGAGCCCGGATCTGTACGAGGCAGACCAGGACGAAATTGTCCGTAACTTGTTGGCGGTGCTCTGAGTATGCAGCCCCCCGACAACACTTGGACGATGGTCATTCGCCCCCAGCGCAGTTGGTTTGACCTGCGCCTGGACGAGTTGTGGGCCTATCGCGACCTGGTGATGCTGTTCGTTTGGCGGGATTTCGTTGCCCAGTACAAGCAGACCATCCTGGGGCCGCTCTGGTATTTGATTCAGCCCGTATTGACCACAGTAACTTTCACATTGGTATTTGGGCGGCTGGCCGGGCTATCTACTGATGGCGTACCAGATTTTCTTTTCTACATGGCCGGCGCGGTGGTATGGAGTTATTTCTCCGCATGCCTAACTAAGACTGCCAACACCTTCACCGGTAATGCGGCAATCTTCGGCAAGGTCTACTTCCCCCGGTTGGCAGTCCCGGTCTCCATCCTGTTTTCGAATCTGATCGCGTTCGCCATCCAACTCGGCCTGTTCGTCGCCTTCCTGGCCTACTACATGCTGTCGGGCGCGGCGGTGGCACCCACGATTTGGCTGCTGGCAATGCCTCTGTTGTTGTTGCTGATGGCCGGCCTCGGGCTCGGCATCGGCATCATTGTCTCTTCGCTGACCACGCGCTACCGGGACCTCCAGTTCCTGGTCG
Organism: Alphaproteobacteria bacterium; assembly: GCA_038148335.1. Classification (GTDB taxonomy): domain Bacteria; phylum Pseudomonadota; class Alphaproteobacteria; order SHVP01; family SHVP01; genus CALJDF01. The sequence continues at coordinate 4,842 of JAYQVF010000006.1, forward strand.
CCTTTGGCGCCCAGCTGCTGATGTATGCCACCACGGTGATCTACCCGCTTTCTTCAGTGCCAGAAAAATACCGTTGGGTGCTCGTGGCCAATCCAATGACCCCGGTGGTGGAAACCTTCCGCTATGCCTTCCTCGGGCAGGGCACAGTGGAGCTTCTGCACCTGGCCTACAGTGCTGCCTTCGCACTGGTAGTGCTGGTGGTTGGTGTCGTGCTGTTCAACCGGGTTGAGCAGACCTTCATGGATACGGTGTAACGTGAGCGACGTCGCCATCTCAATCGAGAACCTCAGCAAGTACTACCGGCTGGGCAGCATTGGTAATGCCACGCTTTACCAAGACCTCAACCGCTGGTGGGCGCGGGTTCGTGGCCGGCCGGATCCGCTGCTACGGATCGGCGAAGCCGATAGGGGCAATCTTGGCAAAGAGGGCCTGTGGGCGCTGAACGATGTGTCGCTTGAAATCAGGGCAGGTGACGTGCTTGGCATCATCGGTCACAACGGGGCTGGCAAGAGCACGTTGTTGAAGATCCTTTCCCGGGTTACCGGCCCGACCTCAGGCCAGATACGGGTACGTGGCCGCATTGCCAGCCTGCTGGAAGTGGGCACTGGATTCCACCCCGACTTGACTGGACGTGAAAACATCTATCTGAACGGCGCCATCCTCGGCATGACCAAAGCCGAGATCCGCCGCAAGTTCGACGAGATCGTCGATTTCGCCGATGTCGAGAAGTTCATCGATACGCCGGTTAAGCGCTACTCCAGTGGCATGTATGTACGGCTGGCCTTCGCAGTCGCCGCCCACTTGGAACCGGAGATCTTGGTGGTAGACGAGGTGCTCGCGGTGGGTGACATGGCGTTCCAGGAAAAGTGTATCGGCAAGATGGGCCAGGTTTCCCGCGAGGGGCGAACAGTCCTTTTCGTCAGCCATAACCTTCAGTCGGTTTGGTCACTTTGCCGCAACGCCGTATGGATGGATCACGGCAAACTGCGGGCGAGCGGCACGGCGGCAGAGGTAATCAATCTCTATCGTGATTCGATTTCGTCGCGCGACGGGGTTTCCCTGCAGGACATCAAGCGTGGTGGGAGTGGTCGCTTGCGTGTTACCAACATGCATTTCCGGGATGCAACTGGTGTTATTTCGGACTCAGTGGCTTGCGGTGAACCGTTGGAAATAACTCTTAGCTATGAGGCCGCAGATGAAGTGGATCTGCGTCAGTTAGAGGCATATCTTCACGTCTCGAACGATAGACATTTCCGCCTATTCACGCTAGCAAATGTGTTCTCTGGCGACATTTTCGATGCCCCACCTAATGCGGGAGTACTGCGCTGTAGGGTCGATGAGTTGCCCCTATTGCCAGGTGAGTACGACATCACGGTCAGCATCCGGCTTGGTGTCGAGGTCGTAGACAAGTTTGCATCCCCGCTCCGGCTAGTTGTTACGGAAGGAAAATACCTTGAGGGACATCAAGCGATGAACCGCGCTTGGGGAGATGTTCTGCTCAAGCATCGATGGATTGTTGGCAAGCAGGACGACGGTAGTTAAAGAAAGGGCGACAAACAATGCTGAAGACGATAAAGAATTTGTTTTTCTCGGCACCAAAATTTCTGACAAAAAATGCACCGGGAAAGGCGCTTGAGGATGGTGGTTCGCTGTTCAGGGCCTTGGACAAGTACGCTGAAGCAGAGCGCTTCAACGAATTGCACAAGCAGGCGCGCATCCGTGACATCCATGCGGTGGAGTTGTTCGGCCTCGACTTCGAAAAAGTGGAGGTGCCCTTTGGTGCCATAGACGAGGAGACCGGCAAGGTAAATCAGGCCGAGCTGCTGTTCGTCGATGCGGTCGCCAAATTCATCAAGGCGCGCAATATTTTCGAGTTCGGCACCTACATGGGCCGTACCACGTACCATCTGGTTGGTGCCTCCCCCGAGGCGCGGGTGACCACTCTGGACTTGCCGCCAGAGGGCGGTTCCAAGACTTGGCCCTTCCTTGGCAACGTCTACAAAGGTAGCGACCGGGACTCACGTATTACCCAGTTGTTGTGCGATTGCCACAAGTTTGACCCGACACCCTACCGCAAACAGTTTGACTTCATCTATATCGACGGCGACCATAGCTACGAGGGAGTCAAGAATGACACCCTGAAAGCTTTGGAGATGCTAGCCCCCGGCGGCACCATGATGTGGCATGACTATGGCCCGAGCTCGGATCTCGGCCTGACCAAGTTCTTCGTCGAATTTACCCGCGAACGTCCGGTCTTCCGCCTGAAGAAGTCATCGCTACTGATCTATCGCGACGGCATTGATGCCATGAGCTTCGAACTGTTCAAGATGCGGCCCAACCCGAAGTATGCTGCCTGAGCGGGTCCAGCTGGCCCGCGGCATAAGTGCAACCAAGCAGGAATATCGTATGAACACGGCTCCCCACAAGTCGCTGCCCTACGGCTGCCACCAGGTGGACGACGATGACGTCGCCGCGGTGGTCAAGGTCCTCCGCGGCGAGTTGATCGCCGGCGGTGGGCCGGTCGGCCAGGCCCTGGAGAATGCCTTCGCTGAGCGGGTTGGTGCCCGCCATGCGGTGGTCTGCTCCAGCGGCACCGCGGCGCTGCATCTAGCCGCCTTGGCCCAAGGCCTGGGCGAGGGCGATGCGGTCATCGTACCCACGCTGACCTTTCTCGCTACCGCCAACGCCGCCCGCTACGTGGGCGCTGAGGTGGTCTTCGCCGATGTCGATGCCGAGACTGGCCTGCTCACCGAGGCCACCCTTGAATCCGCCCTCGCCCGTGCCGACGGCAAGGCGCGTGCCCTGTTTCCGGTGCATCTCAACGGGCAGTGTGCCGACATGGCCCGCATCGGCTCGCTGGCCGCGCGCCACGGCCTGTCTGTGGTGGAGGACGCGTGCCATGCCCTCGGTGCGACCTACTCCGGCGACGGTGTAAGCCACTTGGCTGGAGCCTGCGCCCATGGCGCCATGACCTCGTTCTCGCTGCATCCCGTCAAGGCGATCGCCATGGGCGAGGGCGGCATGGTTACCACCAACGATCCAGCCTTGGCTGAGGCCATGCGCCGCCTGCGCAGTCATGGCATGGTTCGGGATCCGGCTCGCTTCGAGCAGCATGGCGAAGCCTTCGCCGCCGGCGGCCAGGTGAATTCCTGGTATTACGAGATGCCGGAGATCGGCTTCAACTTCCGCGCTAGCGAGATCAATTCGGCCCTTGGCCTCAGTCAGTTGGGTAAGCTGGATACCTTCCTCGCCCGGCGCCGCGCGCTGGCCAGCCGCTATGACGACGCTCTGGCAACCTTGGCACCGTTGCTACGCCCGGTGCCGCGCCAGCCTGGCGGCGAGTCAGGGTGGCACCTTTATGTCGTGCTGATCGACTTCGAGGCACTGGGCATCGAGCGCGAGGCGCTGATGACGCGCTTGCGCGATCGAGGTATCGGCACCCAGGTCCATTATCTGCCGGTGCACCGGCAGCCCTATTACCGGCGACGCTATGGCGAACTGTCCCTACCGGGGGCGGACGCCTACTATGCCCGCTGCCTGTCTCTACCGTTGTTCCCGGGGATGGCCGACGAGGACGTGGACTACGTGGTCGCCGCCCTCGGCGAGGAGTTGTCGCGCTGAACGCACAACGTTATTCGGCAGCGGAGGATTGTGATGGCTGAGTCGGCCGGCCTTCGCATCGGCCTTGGCTCCGTGCAGTGGGGCCTCGACTACGGTATAGCTAACAGCCAGGGCCGGCCCTCGGCCACCGTGGTTGCGGCGATGCTGGTCCGCGCCCGCGCTGCCGGGGTCGCTTTGATCGACACGGCCGCTGCCTATGGCGCCGCCGAGGAAGTCATCGGCGGCCTGGGTGAGGCGGCCGACTTTGCCTTGGTCACCAAGACCCTGCCGTGGAATCCCGCAGCCGCGACGGTGGGGCGCATTGAGGACGTGCTCACCGGCTTTCGCGAGTCTCTTGCCAGGCTCTGTCGCGAGCGGGTCCACGGCCTGTTGGTGCATCATGCCGATGAACTGCTGGCCGGCCATGGCACTGCCCTTTGGCAATCGCTCGCTGCACTCCGCGCTGCCGGTCGTGTCGGCCGGCTCGGTGTTTCCGTGTACGACCCGGTTCAGCTCGCACGGCTGCTCGACGGCTATGACATCGACTTGGTCCAGTTGCCCCTCAACCTGTATGACCAGCGTTTTGTCCGCAGTGGTCTGCTGGCGGTACTCAAAGCCCGTGGAATCGAGGTGCATGTGCGCAGTGCGCTGCTTCAGGGGGCCTTGATCCTTGATCCGGCGGCGTTACCCTCCCATCTGTCGTCTGTCCGCGAATTACAGGCCCGCTGGCATGCCGCCGCCGCCGCGCGCGGCGTGTCGCCCTTGGCTGCGGCCATCGGTTTTTGCCTAGATCAGCCTGAGGTGGATCATGTGATCCTCGGCTGCGAAACTTCCGCCCAGTTGGAAGGACTGCTCGCCGCCGGTGACTCGGGGCGGGGAATCCCCGAACTTGCGACGTGCGCGGTGGCCGACGAGGTCGTCATTGATCCGCGGCGCTGGCCGCCTCAGGCGCGATGAAGATCGCCCTGCGCACTGATGCATCGCGGGCCATCGGCGCCGGCCACCTGATGCGCTGCCTGGGCCTGGCCGACGAGATGCGCGGTCTCGGTGCCGAGACCACCTTCATCTGTCGTCCCCATGAAGGAGCGCTGGACGCCGTGGTCGCCGCCCGCGGTCACGGCCTCGTGCGGCTTGCTGCGCCGCGTTCCGGCGATGACGGTTGGCTGGGTGCGCCGTGGGCCGAAGATGCGGTGGAAACCCGCTCGGCGGTAGGTGCTCTGGGAGGTGTCGACTGGATGGTCACCGATCACTACGCGATCGACGCGCGCTGGGAGGCGTTGCTCCGCCCCGTGGCCGGCCGCATCCTGGCGATCGATGATCTGGCCGGTCGGCCCCATGACTGCGACATCCTTGTCGACCAGAATCTGCACGCCCTAGGCGCGGCTCGGTATGACGGGCTGGTGGCCGCGGCGGCCAGCCGGCTGACAGGCCCCCGCTATGCGCTGCTGCGTGCTGAATTCGCCGCCGCGCGGGCGGCGAGGGGCGAACGCGACGGCACGGTGCGCCGTCTGCTGGTGTTCTTCGGCGGGGTGGATGCGGACAACTTGAGCGGCCGCCTGCTGGCCGCCATCGAGCCACTGCTTGCCGGGCGCCGTCTGACAGCGGACGTGGTTCTCGGCGCCGCCAGCCCACATGCCGCCGGGGTGGCGCGCCAGTGCGCAGCCCTGCCCGGAGCCACCTTCCATAACCAGACAACCGAGATGGCGCGGCTGATGGCCGCCGCCGATCTGGCCATAGGCGCGGCCGGGACCGCCGTCTGGGAGCGCTGTTGCGTCGGCCTGCCGTCCATCGTCGTGCCCTTGGCGGAGAACCAGCTGCCTGGTCTCACCGCCATCGGCGACAGCGGTGTGGCCTTTATCGCTGCGGCCAGCATGGCCCCGGCCGACGCCTTGGTGGCGGCAATCCTCGATACCCTGCACTTCGTCCTCCGTTCGCCGGCGGCCCTGCGCCATCAGTCCGCCTGCGCCTCGGCCATGGTGGACGGCGCTGGCTGTCGCCGGGTAGTCCGCCGCATGGGCCTGCCCGCCCTTCGTGTACGGCGCGCCACCGCGGCCGATGGTCCTGCGCTACATGCCTGGCGCAACCACGAGGACATTCGCCGCCAGTCTCGGGATCCGCGGCCGATCGAAATGGCGGCCCATCTGGCCTGGCTGGATCGGATCCTCAACGACGGTCGGGTGGACCTGCTGATTTGCGAGGATGCTCCGGGCCCCCTCGGCGTGCTGCGTTACGACCATGAAGGCGACGTCGCCGAGGTATCCATCTACCGCGTTCCCGGACGCGTCGGCGATGGCATTGGGGGACAACTGCTGGAGGCCGGCGAGACCTGGCTGCGCGGCGCCCGGCCCAACCTCCGTTCTTTGCGCGCTGAGGTCCTGGCGGACAATCCCGCCTCGCGCCGTATGTTCGAGGGCGCGGGGTACACTCCGATCCTGCACAGACTGGAAAAGCGGTTTAACCCATGAACAAGCCCATACGCATTGGCGCCCACACGGTGGGCAGCGGTCATCCGCCGTTTATCATCGCCGAGATGTCGGGCAACCACAACCAGTCGCTGGACCGCGCACTGGCCATCGTCGAGGCCGCAGCGCGCGCCGGGGCGCATGCCCTGAAGCTGCAGACTTACACGGCCGAGACCATGACCTTGGACTTGGCCGAGGGGGATTTCCGCATCAATGACCTCGGCTCCCTGTGGGCGGGCAGTTCGCTGTTCGACCTCTACCGCCAGGCCTATACCCCATGGGAATGGCATGAGCCGATCTTCAGCCGGGCTCGCGAACTGGGCATGGAGTGCTTCAGCACGCCCTTCGACGCCAGCGCCCTTGAGTTCCTCGAATCTCTCGACGTACCCTGCTATAAGATTGCCTCCTTCGAGAATACTGATCTGCCACTGATCCGCAAGGTCGCCGCCACCGGCAAGCCGATCATCGTTTCTACCGGGATGGCCTCCGCCGAGGAACTGAACGAGACGGTCACCACGATCCGCGCCGCGGGCAATGAAAAGCTGGTCCTGTTGAAATGCACCAGCACCTATCCGGCGGAACCCGCCAACAGCAATATCCGCACCCTGCCGCACTTGGCCGCGAACTTTGGCTGCGCGGTCGGCCTCTCCGACCACTCTATGGGGGTCGGGGTGGCGGTGGCAGCGGTCGCCCTCGGTGCCTGCGTGGTCGAAAAGCACTTCACCCTCAGTCGTGCCGAAGGCGGGGTGGACAGCGCCTTTTCTCTCGAACCGGCCGAACTGGCGGCACTGGTGAGCGAAACGCGTCGGGCATGGCAGTCCCTCGGCGAGGTACACTACGGCCCTTCCGAGGACGAGGTCGCCTCCCTCAAGTTCCGCCGCTCGATCTACGTCACCCGGGACTTGGTGCCCGGCGACGTCCTCGGCGAGGACAATCTGCGCTGCATCCGCCCGGGCGGCGGGCTGGCGCCCAAGTACTACGACCAGTTGCTCGGCCGCCGGGTGGTCAGGGTGGTGAAGAAGGGCACTCCGGCCAGTTGGGATTTGGTTGGTGATGAGCGCTGATGCTAACGGTGGTTCTAGTCCGATGAAACCTCTTTGCGTAATTCCGGCCCGGCGCGGCTCCAAGCGGCTTCCACTGAAGAATATTTTGCCCTTGGCCGGTCAGCCGATGCTGGCCTATACGGTTCGTGCCGCTCTGGATAGCGGCATTTTCGGGCGCGTACTGGTGTCCACCGAGGACGCCGAAATTGCCCGCCAGGCCGAAGCTGCGGGTGCCGAGGCGCATCCCCGCCCCGAGACCCTCGCCGGCGACCTGGTCAGTGCTACCGATGTCTGCCTGGAGGTGGCCGGGGTGCTCGCCGCGCGTGGCGATGATCATGACGCCATCGTCTGTCTGCAGCCAACTTCGCCCTTGCGCAATGGCGAGGACATCCGCCTCAGCTGGGCCCGCTTCGTCGACACCGGCGCCGACTACCTGGTTTCGGTGACCGCGGTGGATCCGCACTATTTCCACTGGGTGGTTCACGAGACGGAGGCGGGCTGGGGCATGTACTTCGGTGACCGGTTCCTGATGGAGCGTCCCCTGCTGCCGCCGGTGTTCCGGCCCAACGGGGCGATCAAGATCGGCCGCCTGGAACCCTTGGCGCAGACCCGCAACTTCTTCGGTGCCAGGCTCGAGGCCTATGCAATGCCCGAGGAACGCAGCGTGCATGTAGCCGAGCAGTTCGACTTGGACCTTGCCGGATTCCTGATGCAGAAGCGGGGAGGTGCCTGATGCTGTGCTTGCAGGGCAGGCAAGTGCGGTTGCAAAGCTTTACCGCGGCGCATATCGAAGATCCGGCCTACCACGGCTGGCTGACCGACTATGAGGTGGTCAAGACCATCAACCGTCCCGAATACCTGACACCCGTGCCGATGGAGGAAGTCCGCCGCTACTGCGCGGCGGTGATGGCCTCGCCGACAGATATTTTTCTTGCTATTCACCTTGCTTCCGATGGACGCTTCGTCGGTACGCTGCGGGTGAGCGGGCTGAATCAGTACGCAGGCACAGCGGACATCGGCATTCTGGTGGGCGATCGCAAAGTATGGGGCACGGGGATCGCAACCGATGCGATCCGCACGCTTGGTGCCTATCTTTTCAACTCTCTCGGACTACGCAAGCTGACCGCCGGAGTGATGGCGGTCAACCCGCCCATGCTGAAGGTGTTCAACCGGCTCGGCTTCCGCGAAGAGGGAGTGCGCCGCCTGCAGGACCGTTACGAGGCTGGTTACTGCGACCATATCTATCTGGGCTGCTTCAAGGACGAATTTCGCTTCGACAAAGGCGAAAGACAATGATTTATTTACTGAGGTGTATTGAATGAAAAACACTTGGCGCTTTGGCGAACTGGAAATGGGCTATCTGCGGGAAGTCATCGACTCCGGCTTCGGCTCGGGCACGTCGGGCAACATGAACAACCGCTTCGAGCAGGCCTTTGCGGCCAAGGTCGGAACGAAGTACGCGGTGACCTACAACTCGGGCACGGGTACCTTGCAGGCTGCCCTTTATGCAATGGGCGTCGGTTACGGAGACGAAGTGATCACCACGCCGCTGACCGTGATTTCGAATCTCGACGTGATCCTGGCGCAGAACGCAATTCCGGTGTTCGCCGACATTGATCAGGAAACCTTCAATATTGATCCGGCCGACATTGAGCGCAAGATCACTCCGCGGACCAAGGCGATCATGCCGGTCGCGCTGTATGGCCTGTGCTGCGACATGGACCCGATCATGGAACTTTCGCGCAAGCACAATATTCCGGTGATCATGGATGCCGCCGAAGCGCACATGGCCACCTACAAGGGCCGGCCGATCGCCACCATCGCGCAGATCACCAGTTATTCGACCGAGAATTCCAAGCACATTACCACCGGCGACGGCGGCATCGTCGTCACCGATAACGAAGACTACGCGATGAAGATGCGCAAGTTCGGCAGCCTGGGCTACGCCGCGCTGCCCGCCGGCGATGGCCGCATCCGCCGCCACAAGGACATTTTCCAGGACCCCGCCTACAAGCGGCACGACGCCTTCGGCTACAACTTCCGCATGCCTGAGGTCGCCGCTGCCCTCGGCCTCGCGCAGACCGAGCGCATGGATTTTTTCATCAAGCTGCGCACCGATATCGCGGCCATGTACGCCGAAGCGGTCCAGGGTTGCGACTATCTGCTGCCGCAGGTGACACCGGAAGGCTACGAGAACACTTACTGGACCTGGACCTGCCGTTATGTTCACTCGACCGTGCCGTGGCGCGATTTCCGCGCCAAGTACGTTGAGTTCGGCGGCGACGGCATCTATGCCGCCTGGGCCCTTCTCTATGACGAAACCTTCTTCGCCAGCGGCGAATGGAAGAAGCTCTGTCCGCCACTGTACGGACCGCTCGACTACAAGCGACCGCTGTGTCCCGTGGCAGAGCGTGTCCAGCCGCAGTTGATGCAGTTCGTCACGAACTTCGGCAGCACTGAAGAAGCCGCGCCGCAAGTAGAAGCGCTGCGCAAGACCATCCGTCATTTCGCCTGAGTCTGGAGAGCTCCCGCCATGACATGCATCGGTGCCCTGATTCCAATCCGCCTTGCCTCCGAGCGCTTGCCCGGCAAGGCAATCCGTCAGATTTGCGGCCGTCCTGTGGTGCATCACCTGCTCGACCGGGTCTGCGCCAGCCGCTATATCGACGACCCGAAGCGGGTCGTGGTGTGCACTACCGAGGACCCCAGCGACGATCCGCTGGTGGCCATCGTCGAGGCCTACGGCGCCAGTGTCTTCCGCGGTAGCCGTGACGACATCATCCTGCGCTTCCATGACGCGATGGCCGCTTTCGGTTTCGATGTAGTGATCCAGGTGGACGGCGACGATCCGCTGACCGAGACCCTCTACATGGATCGGACCATGGATGCGCTGCTGGGCGACCCTGCGTTGGGGATCGTCACCTGCGAGGGTCTACCCCTCGGCACCGCCTCGAAGAGCTTCAGCCGCATGGCGATGGACAAAGTGATGCAGCACTACCGCTCTGGCCAGAACGACACCGGTTTCATCTACTTTTTTACCAAAACCGGGCTGTTCAAGACCGGTACGGTCAAGGTTGCCGGTCCGGAGCACGTCAACGACAAGATCCGCCTGACCCTCGACTACGAGGAAGATTTCGCGCTGTTTTCGCGCATCTTCGAGACTCTCTTTCAGCCCGGCAAGGTGTTCGGCCTGGAAGAGGTCATTGCTCTCGCCGCCCGCCAGCCCGAGTTGATGGAGATCAACGGCAACCTCGACGAACAGTACTGGCAGCGCACGCGGGAAAAGGTAAAACTGGAATACCAGGACGGCAGCGGGACCATCCGCTCGATCCCCGTGTGACCCCGCCAAGGAAAGAAAGCATGAGCGACAACCTGATGACCTATTGCAGTTCCTGTGCGATGCCGTCGACCCGGCCGCGCATCACCTACCATGAAGACGGCATCTGCAATGCCTGCCTGTGGGCACGGGAAAAGAAATCCATCATCGACTGGGACGTACGCTGGAAGGAACTCGAAGGCTATGCTGAACAGCTGCGCCGCAAGGGACCCGGCTTCGACGTCATCGTTCCAGTCAGCGGTGGCAAGGACAGCTGCTACGTCGCGTACCGGATGAAGCACGATCTCGGACTCAATCCGCTGCTGGTGCATATCGAGCCGCCCCTGCCGTTCGAGCTCGGTAACCGCAATCTGGACAAGCTGATCGCCGCCGGCTACGACTGCATCAAGGTCGCCCCCAACCCGAGCGTGATGCGGCGCATCGCCCGCCGCGAGATGATCGATTTCGGCGACCCGCTGCTGTGCTGGATGATTCCGGTGCGCGCGGTGCTGTTCCGCATCGCGATCCAGTTCGGCATTCGCTGGATCATGTGGGGCGAGGACGGCGAAGTGGAGTACGGCGGCTTGAGCCATTCGAAGCACAACCCGATCCACGACAGGGAGTACGAGCTGCGCTATCTGCTCAGCGGCAACGATCCGCGCAAGTATCTCGACGAGTTTACCGAAGACCAGCTCGGCTTCTGGCTTCTGCCCAGCCAGGAGGAATACGAGAATGCAGGCATCGTCAACATGCACATGAACTACTTCGATGCCTGGGACCCTTACCGCAACTATATGGTTGCCAAGGAAAAGTTCGGGCTCGAGGAAAAGAAGGGCCGAAATATCGGCACCTACACCAACTTCGCGCAGACCGACAGCGCTATGTTTGACCTACACTGCTACCTGATGTACCTGAAATTCGGCTTCGGCCGCTGCACCGCCGACGCCTGCATCGACGTGCGGCGCGGCGCGCTCGACCGGGAGCAGGCTGTGGAGTTGATCCGCAAGTACGACAACGCGTATCCGGAGCCTTTCATCGACCTGTACCTCGATTACATGCAGATGACGCGCGAGGAATTCGAGGCGGCGCTTGACAAGCACGCCAACAAGCGTCTGTTCCACAAGGTGGACGGCCGCTGGGCGCCCTTGTTCGAGGTGCGTTAGGCGCCCGTCTTCCGGAGTTACCGTGCTCGCGATCGTCGATTACCAGATGGGCAATATCCACTCCTTGGGCAACGCCTTGGCGTTCCTTGGCTGCGAGGCCCGGGTCAGCCGCGATCCCGAGGTGCTGCTCGCCGCCGACAAGCTGATCCTGCCCGGAGTCGGCGCCTTCGACGCGGCGATGCGCAACCTGCGGGAGTTTGGCCTGGTGGATGTCCTCGACGAGGCGGTGCGTCGGCGCGGAACCCCGGTTCTGGGGGTCTGCGTAGGCATGCAGATCATGGCAAGCCGCGGTACCGAGAACGGATTCAGCGAGGGCCTGGGCTGGATCGACGGCGCGGTCGAGGTGATCACCCCGACGGTGATAGGTACCCGGGTGCCCCACGTCGGCTTCAATGAGGTCCGCTTCGCCGCGGGCAACAATGACGTGGTGGGGGACTTCGCGAAGCCGACCGATTTTTATTTCGTGCACAGCTATCACATGGTCTGCAGCGATCCCGCCGACCGGGTCGGCGCCGTGAGCTATGGTGGCCAGGAGCTCACCGCGATGGTCCGCCGGGACAATGTGCTGGGCGTCCAGTTCCACCCCGAGAAAAGCCAGAGCAATGGCCTGAAGCTGCTTGGCGCCTTCCTCCGGTGCTGAAGCAATGATGACCTGGACGGCCTGAGGCTGGAGCGCGATGCTGAAGAAACGACTGATCTTCACCCTGCTGTACTGCGACGGCGGCTACGTGTTGAGCCGAAACTTCCGCCTGCAGACGGTGGGTGACTTGGCGTGGCTCCGAGAGAACTACGACTTCGACGCCATCGCCCAGTCCATCGACGAATTGGTTGTCCTTGATGTTTCTCGGGGCGAGCGGGACACCGCGGCCTTCGCCGAACACCTGAAGGAACTCAGCGCCAGCTACTTCCTGCCCATCGCGGCCGGCGGCGGCCTGCGCAGCCTTGAGGACGGCTACCGGCTGCTCGCCGCCAATGCGGATAAATTGGTGGTCAATTCGCCGATCATCGACAACCCGGCCTTGGTTAGAACTCTGGCGCAGACCTTTGGCAGCCAGAGCGTCGTGGCCTCGGTCGACTGTCGCAAAACTGAGGCCGGCTACCGGGTTTTCATCCACAACGGCGAGACTGATAGCGGCCTAGACGTGGCGGCGGCAGTGTCACGGGCTACCGAACTGGGCGTCGGCGAGATTTACCTCACTGCGATAGACAAGGATGGCACCGGCTTCGGCTATGACGGGGAGTTGGCTGTCCAGGCCGCAGCGGCGACCCGTCTGCCGATCATCCTGTCCGGCGGCGTCGGCCGCTACCAGCACTTCTGCGATGGGTTGGCAATCGAGGGCATATCAGGCGCCTCCACGGCGAACATATACAATTTTATCGTCGGTGGTCTATCTCGTGCTCGGACCCATATCGCCGCCCGCGACATCCCTATGGCTGCTTGGGACTTCAATCTCGCCGCTCTGCGCGGAACCGCTAACAAGGAAAGTACTTGAATTCCAAACGCGTCATTTTCGCTGCATGCTCGGTGCCGGCATTTGTGGACATGGCAGTGCATCTGCGCCGCGACTTGGGTTGGGAGCCTTGCTACTGGATCGGCAGGCCTCGGGTAGTCGGCACTCTCGCTGCGGAATTTCCGGCGGCGGTGTTCCACGATCATGGAGATGCCATCCTCGCCCGCCCACCGGAGGCTTGCCACGACCTGCCCCTGCCCGCCCTCGACGAGACTCTGCTGGAACAACTGGCTCTCTGCGAATCCATCGTGCTGCGCATGATGGACCGCATCGACTATGCCTCGGTCCTCGATCATGCCGACCGCCGCAAGCTCTATTACACACACCTGCGCTACTGGTCGGCGGTGCTCGACCGGTATCGGCCGGACATCCTCTTCAACGCATCGACCCCCCACCAGATCTATGACTTCGTGCTCCAGGAACTCTGTTGCCTACGGGGTGTGCGAGTTGTCATGTTCGGCCTCGGCTTCGATCTCAACCTGCTGTTCTGCAAAGACGACTACCGGCAGGGGTCGGGCCGCATCGGTCCCCTCTGCGCCGACCGTCTGGCGGCTGGCGAAGCCGGCCCGGTCGAATTGTCTGCGGACATCGAGGCCCGCCTTGCCCGGGTCGGCCGCAGCTATGACGAAGCCATTCCAACGCTAGTCGCCAACCAACTGAAGGACGACGACCGTCAATTCTCCATCATCAGCCCTCTGCTTCTGGCCAAGGTGTTCGCCCAGACTCTGCGCCTTGGCGCGTACATGGTGGCTAGTGCCTTGTCTGCCGATCCGGCAGGGTGGAAGCGAGCGGAAGCCGCCAAGCGCAAGTTGGTCGAATGGATCTACCACGAACTGACCGGTCCATTGCGCCTGTTCAAACTTAAGCGCTACTACCGTCAGTTGGCAGCGCCGGTGGATATGTCCCAGCCCTATATCTACCTTCCCCTGGCCTACCAGCCGGAGCTGTCGTCTTCGCCCGAGGGTGGCCTGTTCGTTGAGCAGTTGCTGATGGCCGACCTGCTTTCCCAGGCAGTGCCCCCCGGCTGGAGTATCTACATCAAGGAACACCCAATCCAGTTCACCTATAGCCTGGGCACCAACCGCTCGGTACGTTCCCACGAGTTCTACGAAGCGCTGAAGGCGCGGCCCAATGTTCATCTGGTGCCCCTTGAGACCGTTCCCTTCGCCCTGATCGACAATGCACGGGCGGTGGCGACGGTGACCGGCACATCGGGCTGGGAGGCGATGGTGCGCGGCAAGCCAGTGCTGCATTTTGGCTATCCCTGGTGGCAGGGGTGCCCCGGCTCCTTCTATACGCCTGATTTGGCTTCGTGCCGTGATGCCCTTGCGCGGGTGACCGCAGGTTTCGTTCCAAATATGGCCGAACTGCGGTTGTTTGCTCGAGTGAGCCAGGAGGAGGGATGTAGTGGAGATATCTATTGGGATCGTTCGATCCAGATGCTATCGGCGGCCGAGAATTCACGGGTCGCAGAGGTTGTCGCCGCTATGGCTGAGCTGATTGTTCGAGAGGAAAGTCGGAGAGGGCGGGCAGAATGAAATTCGCCTTTGCCTTCGCCGGTTCCAGTGTGTTCCGTCACCTCGAGGGGCTACTGGTGGAGCTACGTCGTCGGGGACACGAGGTGATCGTAGTGACCACGTTGGATGACGGCAGTGCCCATCCCAATGTGGATGGGCGCGCCCTGCTGGCGGCAGCCGCAGCCGACCCGGGGTTGACGGTAGCCGACTGGTGCATTAGAAGCCTGCGGAAGAGCAGCGCGGTACTGCGGGAGCTGATGAACTTCTCCACCTTCTTTCGTCCCGGTCATCCGTCCCCCGCCCTCCAGGGGCGCTGGAAGAAGTATCTTCCCCCGCGACTGTGGCGCTGGGTTCGGTCGCCGCGGGTGGGCCACCTGCTGGCCTCGGCGCCAGCCTGGCGGCTGTTCCGCCGGCTTGAGGCACTGACCCCGCCGGCCGCACCAGTGGTGGATTGGCTGCAGACGAGCGGGGCCGACGGCGTGGTGGCCTGTCCGTACATACTGCCCTATGCGCTTGAAGTCGAATATATCAAGGCTGCCCAGGTTCTTGGTATTCCATCCCTTGTGGTGGTGCAGAGCTGGGACAACCTGACCACCAAGGGCACCTTTGCTGTCCTGCCGGACCGCCTGCTGCTGTGGAACGAGGCGCTGCGCGCCGAGGCTATTACCCTCCATGACGTGCCGGCCGAACGGATCACGGTGACCGGTTCGCCGACCTTCGACTACTGGTTCGCGATGCAGCCGAGCCTGGACCGCCAAACCTTCGCCCGTCAGTGCGGGATCGATGGTAATCGTCCTTACGTGGTCTACTTGTGCTCGTCGCGGGGCATGATTGAGGAGGAGAAATGCTATGTTGCCGACTTGGCCGCTGAGATGCGCGCCAATCCGGCGACACGGGAGACGACCTTGCTGGTCCGGCCCCATCCCCTCAACATCATCGACTGGTCTGACCTCGAGTCGTCGCATGTCCGGGTATGGCCGCCGCAGGGCGAGTTCACTGACAACCCGGATGCCCGGCGCAATTTCTTTCACACACTGCATTACGGCACCGCCACCCTCGGCGTCAATACCAGCGCCATGCTCGAGGCAGCGGTGGCCGACAAGCCCTGCATCACCGTCATTGACCCACGCTACCAGTCGGCGCAGTCTGGCACGGGCCACTTTCGGCACTTGCTCGACGGCGGCTTCCTACAGGTGGTAAACTCCTATTCCGAGGCCGCCTCCTGTCTGGGCGATATCCTTTCGGGCCTTGATCCGCTGGCTACCAATCGCCGCCGGTTTGTCGAACACTTCGTCCGTCCGCAGGGCCTAGACCGACCCGCCGCCGTGGTGATGGCCGATGTCATTCTTGCCGAAATCGCACAGCATTCCCGCAATGCTAGGAAAAAGTAATGATCTGGATCCTGTTACCCGCCTATAACGAGGCTGAATCCCTGCCCCGCCTGCTGCCTAAAATAGTCGAGGCAATGACTACGCTCAAGCTTGACTACCGCGTGGTGGTGGTCGATGACGGCAGTTCGGACGAGACCCCGGCCCTCCTCGAACAGTTCAGTGCCCAGCTGCCGCTTGACGTGATGACCCACCCGATCAACCGCGGCCTCGGAGAGACCGAGCGCGATGGTTTCGAATACATCGCACGCGCCGGCCAGGACGGCGACATCCTAGTCCGCTTCGACTGCGACGACACCCATGAGCCTGAGTACATCGCCAGCATGCTGGCGAAGATCGACCAGGGGTTCGACGTGGTCAACACCTCGCGCTTCCAGCCCGGCGGCGATCAGTTGGGAGTAAATGGCTACCGAACCTTCATCAGCTACGGGGCCAACCTGTTCATGCGCATGGTGTTCGGTATCGACGGCGTGAGGGATTATTCCTGCGGCTTCCGCGCCTATCGCCTCGAAGTAATTCGTGATGCGATCAAAATTTTCGGCAACCATTTCGTGCAGCTGCGTGGCCTTGGCTTCACGTCCACTCTTGAGACCATCGTCAAGTTGAAGATCCTCGGCTGCCGCTTTGCCGAAGTGCCCTTCGTGTTGCGCTACGACCAGAAGGCCAGCGAAAGCAAGATGGTCAGCAGCATCACCACCTTGGGTTACCTGATGATGGCCTTGCTTTACCACTGGCCATTTGGTGGCTGGCGTTCCCAGTACAAGGGACTGGCCGAAACCTACCGCCGCTCGGCAGCGGAGGGCGTCGAGCGCTTTAATCCGCGCGCCCGGCGCCAGCGTACCGTCAGCAGGATTGGTTTCTAGGCCATGTGCGGCATCTGCGGCGTATTCGGCTATCGAGACGGGGCTCCGGCCAGCGAACAGAGTGTACGCTCGATGGCCGACGCGATAGCCCACCGTGGTCCGGATGGCGAGGGGTACTTTGTCGACGGTGCGGTCGGTCTTGGCCACCGCCGGCTGAGCATCATCGACCTCTCCGAGGGAGGCGCCCAGCCGATGCACAGCCATTCCGGCCGCTATGTCATCGTCTTCAATGGCGAGATCTACAACTACCTGGAGCTTCGTCAGCAGCTCGCCGCTCGGGGTGCCCGCTTCCGGTCCCATTCCGACACCGAGGTTCTGCTCCAGTTGTTCGAACAGGACGGCCCGGACTGCGTTCATAAGCTGAACGGCATGTTCGCCTTCGCCGTATGGGACCGCCAGGCCCACACCCTGTTCGCCGCCCGTGACCGGTTCGGGGTCAAGCCTTTCTACTGGTATGAGCGTAACGGGCGGCTGGCCTTCGCCTCCGAGATCAAGGCACTGTTCCGCCTCGGCGAACTGGCCCCGGAAATGGACGGCCGTGGCCTAGCCGACTACCTGACCTTCCAATTCTGCCTGGACGACAAAACCCTGTTCCGCGAGGTCCGTCGCCTGCCGCCGGGCCATACCCTGACCGTGCGCGCCGGCGAGGCGCCGGTGGTCAGGAAGTATTGGGACCTGGATTTCACCGTGGACACGGTCCATTCCGCCGAGTACTACGAGCACCAGTTGCTGCGCCTGCTGGAAGACTCGGTACGCCTGCAGTTGCGTGCAGACGTTCCTTTGGGCGCCCACCTGAGCGGCGGCCTCGACTCGTCCACGGTGGCCTGCCTTGCCACCTCGCTGCTCGGTTCGCCGATCCACACCTTCACCGGCGGTTTCCACGACGGTCCTCAGTATGACGAGACCGGCTACGCCCGTCTGGTGGCCGAAGAGACCGCCGCCCGCCACCACGAGGTGTTCCCCACCGCAGCTGACTTCGTCGACGCCATGCCCCGCCTGGCCTGGCAGATGGATGAGCCGGCCGCCGGCCCCGGCCTGTTTCCCCAGTACTTCGTTTCCCGCTTGGCCAGTCAACATGTCAAGGTGGTGTTGGGCGGGCAGGGTGCCGACGAGATTTTCGGCGGTTACACCCGCTACCTGGTGGCCTATCTGGAAGAGTGCATTCGTGGCGGGATCGAGGGCACCCAGGAGGACAGCAAGTACGTGGTCAGTTTTGAGTCCATCCTGCCCAACCTGCCGCAGCTTCAGGCCTACCGGCCGCTGTTGCGCCATTTCTGGCGGGACGGGTTGTTCGATGCACCGGCCAAGCGCTATTTCCGCCTGATCGACCGCAGCGACGAGGTGCGGCCCTTGGTCTCGCCGGCGGTACTCGATAACGCTGACGGTTACCAGGTCTTTGACGCCTACGAGGCGGTGTTCAACGAGGGTGACTGCAAGTCCTACATCAACCGCATGACCCACTTTGACATGAAGACCCTGCTGCCGGCCCTGCTGCAGGTTGAGGATCGAACAAGCATGGCGGTCTCGCTCGAGTCCCGGGTACCCCTGCTCGACCACCGCATAGCCGAGCTGGTAGCCTCGATGCCGCCCAAGATCAAGTACGAGGGTGGCCGCTCGAAACACATCTTCCGCAAGGCGGTGCAGCACATCACGCCGCAGGCCATCCTTGAGCGCAAGGACAAGATGGGGTTCCCGGTTCCCCTCAGCGAGTGGTACCGGCAAGGTCCGGTGCGGGACTTCGTTCACGATACTCTGTTGGGCCAGCGGGCAAGGGAGCGGGGGATCTTCGACACGGCCAAGGTCGCCGCGCTGCTTGACCACGAGCGTGCCTATGGCCGCGGAATATGGGGCTTGCTTTCACTGGAACTGTGGATGCAGGCATATATGGATGGAAACCACCGACTTGATGCCTGACCTGGATCGTGCCCTCAGGCGTCTGCTCAGCGAGCAGAACCGGGATCCCTCGACGGCGACCTACGGCTGCTTCGACCGCCGGTATTGGTCGTGGAAGCTGGTGGACTTCCCGGAGGCGACCTTCCAGCGCAATGTCTGGCCACTGGCGTGGTGGTACCGCCGGTTGCTCGACGACGACCCGCGCCGGCCTTTGCTACTCGATGCGGTGCGCGCGGCCCTCGACTATGCGGGCCGTATTCAGCATCGAAACGGTGCATTTGACCAGGCATTCCCTAACGAGTACAGCTTCGGCGCCACGGCCTTTCTTGTGGATCCCCTGCTTGCCGCCCACTTGGTGGTCCGCGACGAACTGGACTCTGCCGAGGGCTTGGCGATCGAGGAATGTCTGCGCCGTGCAGCTGATTTTCTGTGCCGACACGATGAAACCCACGGGCATATCGCCAACCACCTCGCTGGAGCGGTCTGGTCCCTGATCCAGTGCGCCGATGCCTTTTCCGAACCGCGCTACGAGGCGCGGGCGATGGACCTGCTCGGCCGCATCCTCGAGCACCAGTCCTCCGAGGGCTGGTTCCTTGAGTACGAGGGTGCCGATCCGGGGTATCAGACACTTTGCGTTCATTACCTAGCCCAAGTCGCCGCGCGGCGCACGCTGCCGGCGCTGGACGCAGCGCTTGATCGGGCGATCGACTTCCTGTCCTGGTGCGTTCATCCCGATGGCAGCTTCGGCGGTGAGTACGGTAGCCGGCGGACGGCTGTCTTCTACCCGGGCGGCCTTGCCCTCCTGGCCGCCCGACTGCCCTTGGCACAGCGTATGTGCGACTTTATGGCGAAATCGGCTTTTGCCGGTACAACAGTAGGACTGGCCGACGTGGATATGGGCAACCTGGCGCCCCTGCTGACTAGCACGATGCTGGCAGTGGATGCTCGGAAAGTCGGCGCTGGCGAGACGGCGGTTGAATTGCCTTGGGAAGCCAAAGAGGCTCGTCGGGACTTTCCCGAGGCAGGTTTTCACATGCGTGGCCT
The DNA here is from genome assembly GCA_038148335.1 of Alphaproteobacteria bacterium. Lineage (GTDB taxonomy): Bacteria > Pseudomonadota > Alphaproteobacteria > SHVP01 > SHVP01 > CALJDF01. The sequence goes on from JAYQVF010000006.1 coordinate 24,642, forward strand.
CGGCCGACACTACGCTGTGCTCGGCGCCAGCAATGGCGGGGTGCTGAAGGTGTTCGACCGGGAGACGCGGCGCCTTATCCTAGACGACGCCGGCTATCTGGGGGAGACCCGGGATGGCTTGCGCCTGACCACCCAGATCACCCAGCGTGCGCCGCCTTGCCGGGTCGTTGGAGATGCGGTGGAGCTGGATGCGCAATTCCATGCCCTCAAGGCGCCGGTGCCGACGCCCTTCCAGTTCCTCGTCCTGCGCGCACTCAATCTCACTGTGATGCGCAGCATCTTCATCGGCAATCTGGTCAAGGCGCTGTTGGTTCGTCTGCTGATCAGCGGGCGCAGGGTTCTTCCACTGCGCCTGATCCGCCGGGTGGAGTTTGCTGCCGACGGCATTTCCGTTAGCGACCGCATCGAGTCTGCTGGGGGGCCTACGTTAAGTAGTCTAGGTTGCGGGCGGCCATTCGTTGCAGTGCACATGGCATCTTCCCGTTACTTCCCCGGCTTTGCCGCGATGGCCGCCGCTGGCCACGATATCGATGTGGAGGACCTGGCCGCCACGGGCATGGCCGAACTCCGCTTCGAGGTGCGTTGATGCTGCAGGCGGCCATTTCCAGCGATATCGACACCCTGGCAGGAATATACAAGGGCCGCGGCTGCACCCGGCAGGGCGGGTATTCCTACGCCGAGCTGCGGAGCGGCCTTGAGGCCTTCGACCGCTTTCTCGAGCCCTATGGCATCAAGGCCACCTTGTTTATGGTGGGCGACGACTTCCGCCACCAGGTCAACCACGACGCAATCCGCGCAATGGCCGCCGCTGATCACGAGATCGCCAACCACAGCCTGACCCATGCCCAGGGCTTCCGCCTTCTCTCCACCGCCGAGCAGGAGGCCGAGATCGCCGGCATGGAGGAGTTGTGCCTGGAAGTGACCGGGCGGCGACCGGTGGGCTTCCGCTCCCCGGGCTGGAACATGAGCGATGGCGCGGCAGCAATCCTGCAACGGCGGGGCTACCTGTACGACTCCTCTGTCCATCCCACCGTGCTGATGCCCCTGCTCAAGTTTCTCCACTGGAAGTCCATGTCCAGCCGATCCGGCGGCGACCGGACCACGATGGGCCACCTGCACTACATGTTCGCCCCCACCTCGCCCTATCGTTGCGGCCCAGACGGTCTCGGCCGCCGTGGCCGGGGCGGGCTGCTGGAATTTCCGGTCACGGTGACCCCTATGCTGCGCCTGCCTTTCTTCGCCACCTTCCTGCTCGCCACCGGCTTGCCGCTGTTCGAGCGCTCGCTACGCGCCATGGTCCGCCGGGGGCTGCCGATCCAGTTCATGTTTCACTTGTCCGACTTCGTCGATTACACCCTGCCGGAATTCGCCGACCAGATGCCCTCGGGTGCCGATGGGGTGTATATCCCGCAAGCACTAAAGGTGCCGTTGACGCAGAAGATAGACCTGTTCCGGAGGGCGGTGGATCTGCTAGCGGAGCGGTGTGTTTTTTCAACACTGGAGGCCCAGGCCCAAGGATTCGAAAAGTTGATTCGAAATGAATGAAACAACCAAGCAACAGGGTGCGGAGTTCTGGTCAGCCAATCCCTGCGGAGGCCAGTGGCCGAGTTACCGAGAGTTCCTCGACTGGTACCAACGAACCGAACCGTATGTCTATCAAATCCTCGACTGCTACGACTGGCAGGACAGCGAGGTTCTAGAAATCGGCTGTGGTCAGGGTACTGTGCTCAATTACTTGCCGCCCAAAGGCGCGCGGGTCCATGGCATTGATATGTCCGTAGGTTCGTTGCGCCAGGCGCTGGCCGGTGCTGACGAGCTGGGCCATGCCGACCGGATTACCCTGAATCTGGCAGACGCCGAGCACCTTCCCTTTGTCGATGAGAGCTACTCGCGCATCGTGTCGATCGGTGTTCTGCACCACACGCCCGATACGGCGGCGAGCATTCGTGAGCTGTATCGCGTACTTGCCCCGGGAGGCGAAACTATCGTGATGCTCTACCGCAGCGGCAATCCCAAGTGGTGGGCGACGGCTCTGCTGCGCTGGTTCTCTCGTCAGGTGGATCGCCTGAATGGTGAACAGGATGTGATTGCTCGGCGTCTTCGCCAGGGGGCTGAAGTCGGCTCATCCCAGGGCACGGCACTTCTCGAACTGTTCGGTGTGCCGGTGCTGAACGCCTTCAGCAACGCTCAATGCCGAGCGATGTTCGCCCAGTTCTCCGAAGTGAGGATAAGCAACCACCAGCCCGGCTTCGAACGCATGTGCGATATCCTGGGCTGGCTTAAGCCTTTCCGGAGGCTGTTGGCCTGGATCGACCGGCACAGCCAGCAAACTTGGGGCTTCTATCAGGTGATCGAGGCCCGCAAGTAGCATGATTCCCCGCTTTAGTCCCTGGCTGGATCATCGGGAACTTGCCGCCTTAGCCAAAGTGCCAAGCGACGCGGTGGAGCGCTTCGAGGCTGCCTTCGCCGAGAAATTTGGTGCCCGCCACGGGATTGCATTCGCCTATGGCCGTAGCGCCTTGTTGGCGCTGGTCCAGTCGTCGGGCTGCGCAGGGCGTGAAGTGGTGTTGCCAGCCTATACCTGCAGCGTTGTGGCTCATGCCATTGTTCTAGCTGGCGGCACCCCGCGCTTCGTGGACATCAGCCCCGACGACTACAACATGGACCTTGACCAAGTTGCGGCGGCACTTGGGCCGCAGACCGGGATGGTGGTGGCGACCCATCTGTTCGGCTATCCCTCGGATGTCGTCCGTCTGGAAGAGATCGTTCGTGCCGCGGAATGTCGTTTCGGTACCCGCATTCGCATCGTCCAGGATTGTGCCCATGCCTTCGGTGCCGAACTGCGCGGGCAAAGGGTATGCAATGCCGGCGACGCGGCTCTCTTCGGGCTTAACATCAGCAAGCTGATGACGTCGATCTTCGGTGGAATGGTCACCACCGACAATGACGAACTGGCTGCGGCGCTGCGTAGCTGGCGGGATCAGCATTGCCGGATGCCGGGAAGGGGTAAGGCGCTGGCTCGCCGGGCCTACCTGCTGGCTGCCAGAACTGCTTTCAGCCGTCCGTTCTACGGGTTGGTTAACTGGCTACAGGAATCCACCAGTGCTCTGGATCGCTTCACCAAGGCCTACCATCTGGATGATGAGATCCATCTGCCCCCCGACCACCTCGACCGCATGTTGCCGGTGGAGGCTGCCGTCGGCCTGGTGCAGCTATCCAAGTACGACGAAATTGTTGCCCGCCGGCGCCGCAATGCGGCTCGCTACAACGAGCTGCTGACCGACCGCCTGCCATGGAGCCTGCCGCCCAGGGTGGACGGAGCGACCTATTCGCATTACGTGATCCGGGTGCAGGACCGGGCAGCGACGATGGCCGCGATGGCTTACCGGGGAATCCAGCTTGGCCAGCTGATCGAATACAGCGTACCCCATTTGGCTGCCTATCGGCCTTATGTCGGGCACAGCGAATTCCCGGTCTCGTTGATTTGCAGCCGAACGACCATCAATCTGCCGGTGGACGCCGGGTTGTCGGACGGCGATCTCTTGCGCGTCGCCGACGGGCTTGTGGGCGTGGCAGCGGGGTGTGCATGACCATCGAGATCAGCCTAACCTCGCCCGAGCAGGCGGAGCGCATCGCCATGCTCCATGCCGACAGTCTGCCGGAGGATTTCCTGCCCTCGCTGGGACGAGATTTCCTTGCCCGTCAGTACTATCCGGCAGCGTTGGCCTCGCCGAACGCTGTCACCCTGTTGGCCAGCGAGGGGGCATTGCCGGTCGGGTTCGCGACGGTGGCCAGCGATAGCGACGCCTTCTCCCGGGACGTGCTGCGCGGCCGCCTCTGGCCGATCGCTGGCTACGCCCTGCGGCGCGCCCTGCGCCAGCCTGGTCATCTACTGCTGTCAGTCCAGGTGCTGCTGTCGGCCCTGCACCCCCGTCCCTGTCCCTGGCCGGGGGAAATCGTGTTCATCGCGGTGGCGGAGGAATTCCGCGGGCGCGGTATAGGCCGGCGACTGATCCAGGCTGCGGTTGACCAGTTGGCGCAGAGCGCAGTCGCCCGCTGCCGTACCAAGACCCTCGCCCGCAATCATGGCGTGATTCGTCTTTACACCGGCTTGGGCTGGGAGGTGGCGGACCGGTACTGGCTGATTGGTCGCGAATACGTGGTGCTGCTAAGTCCAGGGCGCCGTCTCGATGGCGATGAGGCCATCTCATGCTGACCCGCCTTCGCGTCGCCCTGTTGCTCCGCCTCGGTTTCCCATACCTGTGGCTGCGCTGGCCCCTCGGCATCGGCCGCGGGATTTCCGCAGCAGCGAGCAACTGCCGGCACCTGTCATCTTTTGAATGGTGGACCCGCCCGTATTACGAGCGAATAGCCCGGGATTTCCGTAGCGCCGGCCGCTTCGGTTACGTCTGGGATGAAGCCATGGGCGTGCCCTTCGGGCCACGTATTTACAACAACACAGTTACTTACTGGCTCTATGGCACACTCAGCCCCCGAGCCTTTCGCCTATTGACGATCGTCGCATACTTGGCAGCGATCATCGCAGTTGGCGTGCTAACCGGTCATTTCGCGCTGGCTTTGGCGATCGCTCTTTTGCTCTTGGGTAGCCCAGTCGCTTTGCATTCCCTGGTGGGCTACATGATCAAGCCGGAGATCCCCTGGTGGTCCATGGCTTTGCTGGCGACCGCGGGTGCCCTCGACGGAAACTGGATGCTGGCACTGGGAGCAGGGGGTGTTCTTTTACTGGTCAATGCTTCGGTAGCTGCGATCACCGCTATGCTGCTCGCCCCTCCCTGGCTTTATGCTGCCTTGAGCAGTACATCGCTTCCAGGAGAACTAGCCCTGTTGTGGTTGGTGCCCGGCATCTTGAAAAATATCATCCGCATCCTCCAGGCTCGTGCCGATAGTATGGGGGAAGAGGTTGCCACCGAACAAAAAAAGGTTACTCGTGAAAGGTCTATCACATTACGTGAGTTCATGAGTTTGGGTCTCTGGTTCGGCGTACCTTGGTTGATGGTTAGCGTAATGGGGGAGATCGCGGCTGCTCTGGTTGGAGGTGCGGCAACGGTTTTCTGGTTCATTAACAGATACCTTGTTAAGCTGGCTGACAATGTGACGGCTATATTGACCTTTCTGACCGTGCTGATTGCTTTGGCGCTGGTTTCGGGTTCATGGCTCGGTCTGCTGGGAATTGCATGGTTTGTGTTCTATCAGCCGTTTTCCTCCTTTCCGGCGATGCTTGGAAAAAAGACGGCTGATGAATTCGGCTTACGGATGAGTGGCTCTCATGAGGAGCGTTTGAGTTACCTGCAAGTGATTGCCAGTAGTTTCCCCTGGTTTGTGATCTCTTCCGTGGTCTGTCCAGATGCAGTCAAGCGCCTGCTTGAAATTATTCCTGATCAAACTCGTGTGCTGCTGGAATCAGATGGCGATGGCCGGGGTGCCGGCAGTTATCTACATTTTCGCAACTGGGCGGATTCGATGCTTTCGCCCCGTCAGGTTGAACTGACCAATCAGTTTTTTCTCGTGCGCTTGGTTGAGCCTTTGCTAGCGGATTTGTATCTGGATCAATTTACGGCGAAAAAGTTGGATGCGGTGACGATGCGGGTAGTATGCTGTGCTCTGGGTGTATCTCGCGTTTTGGCATTCACGGCAGAGACCGCTGTGGCCTTGGAGCGCGTTGGCTTTCGGGTTGTGGCTACGGTGGGGGCGGAGGAAATGGCCGCGCTGGCGGATGTGCTGCACATGCCGGAAACCGGCATTGTCCTGTTGGCCGCGCCGGGTGCGCAGACGATGGTCGAGCCCGCGGTTGCTTGGACGCGAGCGGGCAATATCCTGCGGTGGGAGGCCAGCGCCGGCGAGGATTACTTGGTGCGTTACCGCTACCATCGGAATTTTTATGCGCGCCAAGGCGGCACCCCCCTTGAGGTGCGCCCGGCTGCGGTGTTTGATGGCCTGCCGCTGCGCTTCATGCGGGTGCGGGCGGTGGCCGACGGGCCGCTGGAACTAAAATTCAGGTCCGGGTGGCTGGGCGGATTTCCCCGGGATTGATCGATATGCACAGTACAGGAACAAATTGATATGTTAAGAAAAGATGAAATGGGTGACGAACCGTTTGTTATCGCCGAGGTTGGGCAAAATCACCAGGGTGACCTCGAAAAGGCGCGTGAGTACATCCGAATATTTGCCTTTGAAGGGGCCGATGCGGTCAAGTTTCAGACCCGCTCGAACAAGTACCTGTTCTCCAAAGATGCCTATGAGGCGCCCTACCAGAGCGAGAACGCGTTTGCCGAAACCTATGGCCTCCATCGCGAGCACCTCGAGCTCAAGCCGGAGTGGTTACCCATCCTCAAGGAGGATTGCATCAAGCACGGTGTCAAGTTCATGTCCACACCTTTCGATGAACCCAGCCTTGAGTTGCTGCGCCAGATCGATGTGGATATCCTCAAGGTCGCATCTTTCGATCTGGGCAACCTGCCCTTCATTCACCGGATTGCCGGCTTGGGTAAGCCGGTGGTGATGAGTGTCGGAGGCGGCAAGATCGAACAGATTCGTTCCAGCGTCGAGGTTCTGCTCAGCCATCATGACGAGGTGGCTATCCTGCACTGCGTCTCGGAATATCCCTGTGAGTACAACAGGCTTGGTCTGGACAATATAGCAACCTTGATCCGAGAGTTTCCCGACTGCGTGATCGGTTCGTCTGACCACTTCAACGGAACCCTTTCAGGCCCAGTGGCCTACATTAAGGGTGCCAGGGTGTTCGAGAAACACGTGACCTTAAATCGCGCTTGGCGGGGCACCGACCACAGCTTCGCGCTGGAACCGGAGGGGTTTCGCAAATTTGTTCGCGACATCAAACGCGTCCGTCACATGATGCCGCCCAAGCCGGGCGATGACCTGGGCAATGAGCGCGTGTTCAAGAAGTTGGGCAAGTCCATGGTCGCCTATGCAGACATCAAGGCGGGGGATACATTCACCTTGGACAACCTTTCCGGCCGGGTCTTCAACGAACAGTACGTGCCCGTCAGGGAGTCGAATCAGGTAGTTGGTCGTACCGCCAAGCGGGATATTGCGCAAGGTGAGCCAATTCTTTACTCGGACTTCATCGGCTAAATACTGACCCTTATCGTATGTTAAGCACAGAAATTCTTGCCTCTGTGGAACTGATTGCCTTCGATTTTGACGGGGTGTTTACCGACAATTCGGTTTATGTCGCACAGGATGGCATCGAGTCCGTCAGGTGTTGGCGTAGTGATGGTCTGGGGCTTGCCCGACTACGTTCTGTTGGCGTTCAGGCATTCATCATTTCGACCGAGGCAAATCCTGTCGTCTCAGTTCGGGCGAGTAAATTAAAACTTCCCTGCAAGCAGGATATTGAAGATAAAGCTCAAACCATCCTGGATACATGCAGGGATCTCGGCATCTCGCCGGACAAAACCATGTTTGTTGGTAACGATATCAACGACATTCCAGCATTTCAATCCATTGGGGTTCCGGTTGCGGTTGCCGATGCTTATCCCGAGGTTGATCCGTATGTGGTCCACCGCACGGAAAAACCCGGGGGGTTTGGTGCTGTGCGCGAGATATGTGATTTGGTATTTTTTGCCAAAAATGGGCGAGCCTCGGGAAATTAAAATGTCTACAGAGAAGCTTTTTGATGTTTGCAATGGGATTGTGGTAATTACCGGAGTTGCCGGCCAATTGGGCAGTGAGTATTCACGTGCTTTTCTTGAGCGGGGAGCGCGAGTTGCGGGCTTGGATTTACGACCGACAGTAGGCAGCGATTCACTCAGTACCCAGTACCCTGAGAACTTCATGTTTTGTGCTGCGGATGTCACCAGTAAAACCTCTCTACAACGAGCCCTTGAGCATGTCACAGAAAAGTTTGGTACGCCGACGGTTCTGATTAACAATGCCGCGATCGACTCCCCGCCTTCAGCTCCACCAGAGGAAAACGGGCCCTTCGAGGAATACCCAGAAGCTTCTTGGGACAAGGTGATCGACGTAAACCTCAAGGGGGCCTATCTCTGCTGTCAGGTCTTCGGTGCTGCCATGGCCATGGCTGGCAAGGGCTCCATCATCAATGTCGCTTCCATCTATGGGGTGGTTTCACCCGACCAGAACCTCTACGAATATCGCCGCAAGCGGGGTGAGGTCTTTTTCAAGCCGGTTGCCTATTCGGCTTCTAAATCGGGCATTTTGAACCTGACCCGTTACCTTGCCGTTTACTGGGCAAAGAAGAACGTGCGCGTAAATTCCTTAACCATTGCCGGTGTGTTTAATAATCAGGAGCAGGCATTCCTTGATGCTTACTGTGGGCGCATTCCTGTTGGGCGCATGGCGAAAGTAGATGAGTACAACGGTTCAGTGCTGTTTCTCGCCAGTCCGGCATCGCAATATATGACCGGGTCTAATCTGGTTATTGACGGTGGATGGACGGCAATCTGACCATGACGACACTACGCATTCCCAACTGGATCAATGGCCAGCCATGCCCTCCGCAAAGCGGTGCCTGGTTAGACAAATTCAACCCGCACGATGGAGAGTTGCTCTGCCATGTCGCTGATTCCACTGCGAGTGATGTTGCTCAAGCCGTATCAACTGCAACAGCAGCCTTTCCTGCTTGGGCAGATCTGACGCCTATCAAGCGTGGTCAGATTCTTGCGGACATCGCCGCCGCTATGAAGCGTCGCGCTGACGAGTTGGCAGACTGCATTGCCCTGGAGACAGGAAAGCCTCCTCAGGACGCCAAGGGCGAGACAGGCGGTGCAATTCTGCAGGCGGAATACTTTGCCGGAGAGGGGATGCGACTGTATGGGCGTTCCCTGACGTCGGGCATGCCTGGCAAGTACAGTCACACTGTGCGCCAGCCACGAGGTGTTGCGGGGTTGATCGTCCCAGCGAACACTCCTATCGCCAACATTGCTTGGAAAACCTTCCCGGCATTGATTTGCGGCAACACCGTGGTTCTCAAGGCGGCAGAGGACTCGCCGCGCATCGCCCTGCTATTTGCAGAACTGACCAAAGAGGCCGGGCTGCCCGATGGCGTATTCAATGTCATCCAGGGGCGTGGCCAGCCAGCCGGGGCTGCCTTGGTCGAGGATGTGCGGGCATCAGTGATCAGTTTTACCGGCTCTACAAGTGTCGGGCGCTGGATCGCCGAAGTCGCAGGTAGGAGATTGGCCCGCGTGTCTCTCGAACTCGGGGGGAAAAATCCCTTCGTGGTTTGTGACGACGCCGATCTGGAAAGAGCCGTGCACTGGGCATCGCTTTCTGCATTCAGCAATGCCGGTCAGCGCTGTGCTTCCGGTAGCCGTATCCTCGTCTTCAAAAGCATCTACAAAGAGTTCACTGAGAGGTTTGTCGCCAAGGCAAAAGGACTGAAGCTCGGCGTGGCTTCTGGCTGCGACCTCGGGCCTGTCATCAACAAGCGCCAGCAAGAGAGCATTCTTGCTGCCATTGAGAATGCAACAACTGAAGGCGGCAAGGTTTTATGCGGTGGGGGCACGCCGACAAGTGGCGTGCTCACCAAAGGCTACTACATCGAACCGACGGTGATTGATGGACTGCAGCCTTCCGCCGAACTCAGTTGCAAGGAGGTTTTCGGTCCCGTCGCGACCCTTCATCCAGTGGATGATCTTGCATCCGCGCTCAATCTGGCCAATGCGACCGAGTATGGCCTTACTGCAGCCATCCACACCCGCAACCTCGACCGCGCCATGTGGTTCGCGCAGCGCGTGAGAGCGGGTGTGGCGAATATCAATCTCGGCACCTTCGGCAGTGAGCCCCACATGCCCTTCGGCGGCTTCGGCGCCTCGGGCAACGGCACCCGCGAGCCTGGGGTCGAGGCCCTTGATGTTTATTCCGAGCTGAAGAACATCTCCATCCTGACCCGTTCCGAACTGGTCTGAGTCATGAAACCCAATACGGTAGCTCTCATCCCCGCCCGCAGCGGCTCAAAACGGGTTCCGAACAAGAATATTCGTCCTCTCGGCGGCCACCCGATGCTGGCCTACACGGTCCGCGCCGCCATTGACTCTGGCATCTTCGATGCGGTGATCTGCGCCACCGATAGTGAGCAGTACGCCGCAGTGGCTCGCCATTACGGTGCAGAGGTGCCCTTCCTACGTTCGGCTGAGATCTCCGGCGACAAATCACCCGATATCGAATGGGTGGTCTGGATGTTGCAATCGCTTCGAGCCCGGGGCCGCGACTACGAGGTGTTCAGCATCCTGCGTCCGACCAGCCCCTTCCGCCTGCCAGAGACCATCCAGCGAGCCTGGCGCGCCTTCTGCGCCGACCCAGGTGCCGACTCGCTGCGGGCTATCGAGAAGTGCAAGCAGCATCCGGGTAAGATGTGGGTGATCCGCGGCCAGCGCATGCTGCCGGTGATGCCATTTACTAATGGCGTTACACCCTGGCACAGCAGTCAGTATGCAGCGCTGCCTGAGATTTATGCGCAAGACGCCAGTCTGGAGATTGCCTGGTCTCGGATTGCGCTAGATCAGAACACTATCGCCGGCGAGGCGATCATTCCCTTCGTCAGCCAGGGTCTGGAAGGCTACGACATTAATGAACCAGAGGACTGGCTTCTGGCCGAGCATTACCTGGCTCAGGGCGAAGCGCGACTGCCTGCTATCAGCCAGGCCCATTTTACCAACATCGACTAACGGAGTACATCATGGGTGATCAAGTAGGCGTGGCCGTCGGCGGAACCTTGTATTACGTACCGCTCGAGGAATTCCAGCGGCTGCGTAGTGAAAGACTAGCGGCTGTCGATCGGGCACGGATGTTTGCCGCGCTCTCTCGCATCAATGCTCTTTATATGATTGCGCGGGCCGGCTCCGGGCACATCGGCAGCAGCTTCAGCAGCATAGACATCATGTCCTGGCTGCAGCTTCACGAGTTGCGCTCGTCGGGGAGCGAGGGTGGGCCGCGGGATCTGTTCTTCTCCTCCAAGGGCCATGATGCCCCGGCGCTGTACTGCACGCTGATCGCCACAGAGCGGCTGGAGTTCAATCTCATCCACAGTCTGCGTCGTCGCGGCGGCCTGCCTGGCCATCCGGACATCCATACCCCGGCAATAGTGACCAACACCGGTTCTCTTGGCATGGGCGTATCCAAAGCCAAGGGTATGATTTTCGCCAACCGACAGTTGAATCGCGACGGTCGGGTATTTGTCCTCACCGGCGATGGCGAACTACAGGAAGGCCAGTTTTGGGAGTCGCTGATCTCGGCAGCCAACCAACGCCTCCACGAGCTCACCGTCATCATCGACCACAACAAGCTTCAGTCGGACACTCTGGTGTCCAAGGTCAGCGATCTGGGCGACCTGGAGGCAAAGCTGCGTGCTTTCGGCTGGCATGTGGCCCGCTGTGATGGCAACGACATGGCGGCTGTGGCCGCAACGTTGGCCGACGTTGCGAAGATCTCGGATCGCCCCAAGGTGATCATCGCCGACACGATCAAGGGCAAAGGGGTTTCCTTCATGGAACACACCTCGATCGATTCCGACGTCGAGTTCTATAAATTTCACAGCGGCGCTCCTAGCGAGGACGCCTATGTGCGTGCTGCCCAAGAGCTTATTGATCATGCCAATCAGTTGGCTGGTGAGCTCGGCATTCCCGCAGCGGCTTTCGAGACTGTGGTTCGCCCCAGTGCCACCGCGTCTGCGGCGAAACCCCAACGCCTCGTCGCCGCCTATTCCGAGGCCCTGCTCGAGCAAGCACGGCGCAACCCCCGCCTAGTCACACTCGACGCAGACCTAATCCTCGACACCGGCCTTATCCCGTTCAAGGAGCAGTTCCCCGAGCGATTTGTCGAATGCGGTATTGCCGAGCAAGACATGGTCTCTCAAGCCGGAGGCATGGCGCTGTCGGGCTTGCTACCGGTGGTCCATTCCTTCGCCTGCTTCCTATCGGCGCGGCCCAACGAGCAGATCTACAACAACGCCACCGAGGAGACCAGGATAGTCTATGTTGGCTCTCTTGCTGGCGTCATTCCCGCCGGTCCCGGCCATTCCCACCAGGCCATCCGCGATATCTCCTCCCTCGCCGCGATCCCAGGCCTCGCCTTGGTCGAGCCCAGCCTGGAGGACGAGGTAGCGCCCCTGCTGGACTGGTGCCTGAATCAGGCCCCGGGCAGTAGCTATCTACGTCTGGTGTCCGTGCCCACCGAGTTTCCATTTGTGAATCCTGAACCCTTCACCGCACGCCCTGGTTGGGGTCGCCATCTTAAGGCCGGCCGAGGTCTCGCTTTCGTCGGCTACGGTCCGATCCTGCTTGCCGAGGCGGTCAAGGCTGCACAAACCCTGGAGACCGAAGGATCCGAGGTCGGCGTGATCGCCTTCCCCTGGCTCAATCAAGTCGATCCGATTTGGCTGGAGGCAATGGCCGCCCGCTACGGAACCCTGCTCGTGTTGGACAACCACTATGCCATTGGCGGCGTATTCGACCGCTTCGCCGGGGCACTCGCCAACCGGCCAGTGTCCGGGTTGCGTCTCCGTCAGGTAGCCCTAGATCGAATCCCTGATTGCGGCACTGCCGGCGAGGTGCTCGCCGCCCACGCCATGGACGCATCCGGATTGGTCAAAGCCGCTCGAACTCTACTCGACTGATTACCTGTAGCAACGGATGTCCACGTCCATCGACATTGTTATTCTCTACGAGAAGGCGCTGCGGGAGCTGGACGTTGCTTGTGCGCTGAAGGTTATGTTGGAACGGAAAGGCCTTTCGGTGGCCATCGTACAACAGAACGTTGAATACGGCCATGCACTTTCGGCCTTCCGACCAAGATTAGTAGTACTACCTTTCTGTTATCAAAACCGGAGTAACAACATATTCCTTATGCGTTGGCGCAAAGCGATTTTTGTTAACCTGACTTGGGAACAGTTCTTCTACCGGGGTAACAGCAAGGCTAAGACTCCTCGGGGAGACTTTCCGTTGAGTCACGTGGTCCACTACGCATGGAGCAGGGATTATGTGGAACTGTTGAAGGGTATCGGAGTTCCAAAGGATAGGATCTTCCTCAGCGGGAACCCCACACTTGGTCTTTATCTCCCTCCTTACAAGGATTACTTTAAAACCCGCCGCGAATTAGCCAAGGCTTACGGCCTTGATCTAAACCGACGCTGGATCTTCTTCCCTGAAAACTACAACTGGGCTTTCTATGACGAAAGCATGTTGCGGCAGATGGTGGCCGATGGGCAGTCCGTGGAAGATGTGTCTGAGATGCGCGAGTTCGCCACGCGCTCTTTCGGCATATCAATGGACTGGTGTAAGCGTCTGGTGGAAGAAACCGAAGTCGAGCTAATTCTCCGCCCACGCCCTGCGACTGTGCCGGCAGTGATGCGCGCAAGGGCAGAGGAACGGGTTGGGCCCCTACCACCACGCTTTCATATTCTCCAGGACGAGACGGTGCGCGAATGGATCCTAGCATCCGATCTGGTGATTTCATCCTACAGCACAAGTATGATAGAGGCAGCTTTGGCCGGTCGGGCGATACTGATGCTAACCCCGTTACCGATACCGGAGTCTTTGGCCCAAATTTGGCATCCGTTAGCCCCACGAGCCAGTGACTACACTGAGCTGTGTTTAGCAGCCTTTGCCCCGGATGCTGCATCCGGGGCGGAATTGGCAGCATGGGCTTCGGAGAATCTGCTTGGAGACAGTAGCGACCCACTGCAGGCAATCGCGCATCACCTAGACCGTCTTTGCCGTGGCGATGTGCCCGCCCCTCCCGTGGCAAGTCTGGCAAGTGTCACTTGGGGGTGCCCGCGGGGCTTACCACTCTACGCTTGGTCGCTTTGGAAATACCTGCGCACGTTCCTTTCTCAGTACAAAGCGTTGTTGGGAGTCAGGGCTACCCTGGCGGACGAACTTGCTGCTGATGTCGCAGCAAAGCACACGATTGCTGATCGATGTGCCAATTGGGATGATTGCTTGCCATAATGAGCGGACATGTCACGAGATGGTTACTTTTGCGGCAGTGCGTTGCTGACGGCGTCAGGAATAAAACATGAAATTAATGGTGATCGGCGCCTATGGTAATTTAGGCAGCGAGTTGCGACGCCAAACTTCCGATGCGGTTGTGGCTGTTGGACGCGATGAGTGGGATGGCCTGACCGCGCGTGATCTGTCCGGTGTCGATGTGGTGATTCATGCTGCTGCGGATATTCGGACGCCTGTAAGTGAGCACCCTACCGCTGTGATTAGCTCCGGCCCTACGCTCACTGCACGCCTGCTTGAGTTGATGGGTAAGCATGGCACACCTCGCCTGATATACGTCAGTAGTTGTTCCGTATACGGAAATGCATCCACAGCTGAAGTCGTCACCCCCTGTTGCCCCATAACCATCAATGGGCAACTTAATCTTCTCAACGAAAGATTGGTAGAGGCCTATTGCGAAAGGAACGGTATCGAATGGGAGGTTTATCGGCTTTTCAACACCTTTGGTGGCATGGATCGCTTCTCGATAGTGGCTCGGATCATCGCTGCAGCACAAGAAGGCAAATCTCTTACCATCCACAACTATGGGCATAGTCAACGTGACTTCATCCACGTTGCCGATATCGCATCGATCCTATTAGAGATGGTAGTACAGCGTCCTCCCTATCGACACATCAATATAGGCACAGGACGTGGAACTAGCACCGGTGACTTAATCGCCACGGCGAGAGAATGCCATCCCAATCTGGCTGTGCACTTCGACGCCACTCCGGATCCGGTTGCCGTATCTGTAGCCGATACCTGGCGTCTCCTCACCTGCACCCGGCAGCGCCGTTTCATTCATGTACTTGACAGCCTGCGAGAGGCACTGAGATCTCCTGCGTCGTAGGCCGTGTTTAATCGTAGAAGCCATATTCGTCAATGTCAAAAAAAATAATTACTATCCTAGGGGCACGCCCCCAATTCATCAAGGCCAGCGTAGTCTCTCGGGCCTTTAACGTCAAAGCCGATCACCTCTACGAAGTGGTTGTGCACACCGGCCAGCACTTCGACAGCAACATGTCAGACGTCTTCTTCTCTGGGCTTGGCATGCGAACCCCAAAGTACCACTTGGGGATAAACGGCGGGAAACATGGAGAAATGACGGGCCGTATGTTAGCCGCAGTTGAGGAAGTCCTGCTTGCCGAGAAACCCGATGCAGTGCTTGTTTACGGCGACACTAACTCGACTCTGGCAGGGGCCCTTGCTGCAGTGAAGCTACATATCCCAGTGGCGCACGTCGAAGCTGGCTTGCGCTCATTCAATATGCGCATGCCCGAGGAGGTGAATCGAATACTAACTGATCGCGTTTCTCAGTGGTTGTTCGCGCCAACTAGCACTTCTGTAGAAAACTTGCATCGAGAGTGTGTTTTATCCAGTCAGATTATTCAAGTGGGCGACGTGATGTGCGATGCCGCGTTGAAATATGGCCCCTATATTGATCGATTCGATGGGGTGCTTAAGAAATATAACTTGATTGGGCAGCCCTATGCTTTGGTTACTATACATCGTGCGGAAAACACCGATGATTCTTGCAGGTTGCGAACGCTAATATCTTCGATTATAAGAGTTGCTTCCGATGTCAGGGTAGTTTTACCGATGCATCCTCGTACCAAAGCGAAGGTCGTGCATGAAGGTATATGGGGAAGTCTTGCTAATCGAGTTATTGTTACCGATCCACTTGAGTATTTCGACATGGCTCAGTTGGTGAAGAATGCTGCTGTAGTTGCTACAGATTCAGGTGGCCTGCAAAAGGAGGCATTCTTTTATAGTGTTCCTTGCGTTACGTTGCGGGATGAGACTGAATGGATAGAGTTAGTTGAAGGGGGCTGGAATCGACTTGTGTCGCCAATAGATATGAGCCAAAT
>JAYQVF010000007.1:0-24996 GCA_038148335.1 Alphaproteobacteria bacterium
GCATAGCACCAGCGCCGCTGCGGCGCGGCCGTGCCGCGCTGCACGGTGTTGGGCGGTGCCCAGCCCGGCGGGATGTGAACAAGGCACACCGGATGGAAACGCGGGTCGGGCGTTGCGCCGCCGTCCGACAGCACCTTGATCTTGCAGCCCTTGAGCGACGGATGCGGCGCCCAGGCCATCGAATATGAATCGGCCGTGTGCGGCGGGTTGTAGTCGGTACCATAGGACTCGAGATCGCCGTCGAACGGGATGTAGTTGAACTCGAGCGGGCCCGTGCCCCATTCGAGGATTTCGCATCCGAGTTCCGTCGTCGGATCGAGCGAGATGCCGTGGATCGAGCGCGGCGCCCGGTCGAGCAGGAAACCCTTCTTGAAGTCGAACAGTCGTCCCTGCGTCGTCGTCGGCGAGTCGTACTCGTGATAGGGGATGTTGCCGAACATGATGAAGACGCCCTCGCGGGTGTCGCCGTGATGATGTCGTTCGCGTTCGGCGATTGTGAAGCCAGGCGGGACGTAGGCCTGACGCAGGTTGGCGCCCGTGGCGGCGTCGTAGTGCAATTCCTTGGACTTGGTCCCGGGAAACTGCGCGTGCCAGTCGCCCCATGGCATGGTCTTGGTGTCGACGAAGCGGACGATGTCGGTCATGTGGCCTCCCCTTTTGCGCAAGGCTAGGGGCGCGTCCGGCGCCGGTCAATCGGCGACGGGCTGGGTCTTGCCGTAGGGCTTGGCGCCGTGTTGCTGGGTAACGATAGACAGCGTCGTGCCGTCGGGATCGAAGAACTTGCCGCTGTCGGCCAGAGTGAGGGATGAGACCAGCGGCCACAGCATGGCGGCGCTCTCGTCCGGGGTCATGGCGCCGCCGTGTACGGCCGCGCCCGAGACCCAGCCGGGATGGGCGCAACTTGCCACGACACCGCGCTCGCGCAGCGCCAGCGAGACTTGCAGCACGACCTGGTTCAGTGCGGTCTTGGCCGCCCGGTAGGCGACGTGGCCGAAAGCCGGGGTCGGACCAATGCGGCTTGAGATGAAGAACATGATCTTGCGGTCGCTGGCGGCGACGTTGTCGGCGAGGGTCTCGGCAAGCTTCATCGGGGCCATGGTGTTGGCCTTGAAGAGCCGTGCCCAAAGGTCGTAGTCGGTGGCGCCAAAGGCGGCATCGGCGGTGCCGGTGAGAGCGCCGTTCGACAGCATGACGTCGAGCGGGGCATCGCCGAGGCTCCGCTTGAGGGCGGCGATGGTGTCGAAATCCGAGAGGTCGAGGCGCAGAACGGTAAGTTTGTTCTCGTCGGCGCAGGCCCGCAGGTCATGTGCCTCGGCGGGCCGCCGGGCGGTGGCGAAGACCCGCCAGCCCGCGGCCAGCGCGGTTTTGACAAGGGCCAGGCCTATGCCGCGATTGGCGCCGGTGATCAGGGCAGTGGGCATGGGAGCCTCCCCGGTTGTCGCGGACCTGTCCGCTCTCCTACACTTCCACGCCATAGCACGCCGCGACGCGGCGCCGAAGGAGAGAGGCGATGCCCGTTCACGCTACGCACCAGATGTTTCCCGACGCCCAGCACGACGAGCAGGCGCGGCAGGATTTCGTTCGCATGTTCAAGCTGAAGGTCCAGAGCGAGATCGGTCCGGGCAACCGGCAACTGTACGAACGCAAGGTCAAGCCTGCCTTCGAGCGCTCGCACCAGCGCACGCCCAAGTCGCGCAGCGAATTGCGCAAGGCCATGGGCGAGGAGCCGTACAACAAGATGTGGAGTGCGCTGCTGCGTACCTCGCAGGAGCTTCTCTACGAATCGGTGGGTCCGAGTGTCGAGCGACAGCTTCCCGAACTACAGGCGCGGGCGAAGCGGCTCGATCGCAAACTCGGCACGCTTCATCTCGATCCGTCGCTCAAGATCCCGAGCTATCACGCGGCGGTCAACATCCACTGCAAGCCGGGCGGATATCATTCGGAACTGCACGGCGAGCAAGACCTGTTTGCGGGTGCCGAATACGACCGCACCGTTCACATGTATCTCATGGGATCGATGGGGCCGAACAACGACGACTTCGGCAAGTCGGCGGCGCGCTGGCTCAAGAAAGCGCATCCCGAGGTCAAGGTGCGGCGTGTGCTCGATATGGGCTGCACCATCGGTCACTCGACGCTTGCCTGGTGCGACGAGTTTCCGGATGCGGAGATACATGCCATCGACGTCGCCGCGCCCTGCCTGCGCTACGCGCATGCGCGCGCCGAGGCGATGGGAAAGAAGGTTCACTTCCACCAGATGAATGCGGAAAAGACCGACTTCGAAGCGGGTTCGTTCGACGTCGTCGTTTCGCACATCATGATGCACGAAACTTCGTCGAAGGCGCTTCCGAAGATCTACAAGGAATGCCACCGGCTACTGCGCAAGGGCGGCATCATGATGCATCTCGACGCCCGGTTCGTGAGCGATAACGTCTACGACCAGTACCAGCAAGAGTGGGACGCGCACTTCAACAACGAACCCTTCTTCGGCACGTTGTGCGATACCGACCTGGTCAAGGCGGCGCGCGATGCCGGATTCGCGGCGAAGGACGTTCTCGAGACGATGATCCCGTCGCACTACCGGCCGCGCCAGGGACTCGAGGCGCACATCAACGAAGCCATGAAGGGCGACTACTACATGCTTGCGGCGGTGCGCTGAGGCTTCATCGATCGAAAGAAGGCCTGCCGCCCGGCAGGCCTTCTGCTTTTTCAGGAGTGGTTGCGATGGATAATGTTTCGGTACACGGCGCCGTCATCCCAAAGATCGGTTTCGGCACGTTCCCGTTGAAGGGCGACGACGCGCGGCGAATGGTCTCCCATGCCCTCAAGGCAGGCTATCGCCACATCGACACGGCGCAGATGTACGGTAACGAATCGGAGGTCGGCGAAGCGGTCGCGGCGTCGGACGTACCGCGCAACGACATCTTCATCACGACCAAGGTGTGGCCCGACAACTTCGCTGCCGGAACGTTCCAGCGCTCGGTGGAGGAAAGCCTGCGCAAGCTGCGGATCGATACGGTCGACCTGCTGCTTCTGCACTGGCCGCGTTTCGAGGCCTCCCTCGAGGCTGTAGTCGGGTGGCTCAACGAAGTGCGCGAGGCCGGCTTGGCCCGGCACATCGGCGTCAGCAACTTCACATCGGCCCTGATCGAACGGGCATGGCAGGCAACGTCCGCGCCGCTGGTCAACAACCAGGTCGAGTATCACCCCTATCTCAACCAGGGGCCGGTACTGGATGCGGTCCGTGCCCGCGACATGTCCCTTACCGCCTATCTGCCGAACGCCCGTGGCAAGGTCATTTCCGATGCGGCGCTGGCGTCGATCGGGCGGAAGTACGGCAAGACGGCCGGCCAGGTTGGCCTGCGCTGGCTCTATCAGCAGGAAGCGGTCATCGCCATTCCGCGGACGAGCAGCGAAGCGCACGCGGACGAAAACATCGACATTCTGGACTTCACGTTGACCAGCGAAGACATGGCCGCCGTCTACGACCTCGCACAGCCCGACGGCCGACAGCTCAGCCCGCCCGGACTGGCGCCGGACTGGGACATGGCCTGACTACTTCTTCTCGCGGGGTGGCTGGAGCGGCCGTTCCTCGATCTCGTGGTCTCGCGGCACGAAAGACGGCCGGTCGGTGAATCGGTCGAACCAGGTCTGCAGCGCCGGGCGTCCATCGCGCCAATTCCACGGGACATTGCCGTGGCCTGCCTGCCAGTCATGGTACTTCAGCGCGCAGGCGATGGAGATCTGTCCCACCGTCAGTCCGGTATAGTCGGCGCAGTCGTGGTTGACCTGGTCGAGCCCGCGCTGGATGGCATTCTCGATTCGGGTCTTCACGTCGGCGCGGACGTGTTCCTCCGGGCGATTGAGCTCGAACCGGCGCTGGTTCGTCATGTCGAACAACTGGTCACCGAGGGTTAGGCGCGTGAGTTCGACCCAGCGCGCCATGCCTTCTTTCGGAAAGAGTTGCGGCTCGGGGGTGAGCGAGTCGAGGTACTCGTAGATGACGTGTCCGCCGTAGATCGGCGTCCCATCGTCGAGCTGCAGTGTCGGCACCTTCGACAGCGGGTTTACGGCCGTCAGGCCCTCCCATTGCTCGTAAGGGACGACGGCGCAGGGCTCGAGCCGATCGTAGACGCCCTTCTCGATGGCGACGACCTGAACCTTGTGAACCAGGCCTTTGAGCGGTGTGTAGAACAGTTTCATTGCGGACACGTCTGTTTGTTGCAGGCGCCGCAGCCTAGCATGTCGCAGGCAATGAGGAGGAAGAATGGACCAGTCAGCTTTCGAGGCGATGTGGCGTGTTCCGGAAGGAGTCCGGCGCGGCTATGCCGACAGTCGGTTCGGTCAGGTGCACTTCGCCGCTTTTCGTCCGGCCCACGCATCGCAGGTGCCACTGGTTTGCTGCCATGCGAGTCCCGTGACGTGGCGAAGCTGGCAGGCACTGATGCCCGAGATCGGCCGGGATCGCCTGGTCGTCGCCTTCGACACGCCGGGGCATGGCGATTCGAGGAAGCCCGCGACCCAGCCGACAATTCAGGACTACGCCGCCGCGCTCGGTGATGCCTTGGCCGAACTCGGACTCGACCGCTTCGACATGATCGGCAATCACACCGGATCGAAGGTGTGCGTCGCTATGGCGTTGCAGAGGCCGCAGGCTGTGCGCCGCCTGGTGCTGATCTCCGCGCCGTTCTACAGCCCGGACGAGGTCACCACGATGAAGGCGCGCTATGCCGAAGTGCCGCTGTCGGAAGACGGCAGCCACTGGCTCAAGCGCTGGAAGGCGATGGCGGCGGCGCTCGGCGACGACCTGCCGGTCGAATACGTTCACCGTACTTTCGTCGATACCCTGCGCGGCGGCCTTGAATATGAATGGGGCCACCATGCTGCTTTTGCCTATCAGCATGCGGATCACCTGCCGCGCGTCGCCCAACCGGTGCTGGTCCTCAATCCGCACGACGAGATCCATGAAGCGACAAAGCGTGGCGCGGGTCGCCTGCGCAACGGACGGCTTGTCGATCTTCCCTCGAGTCACGAACTCCTCGATCTGGCGCCCGCGACACTGGCCGGCATGCTGCGCGACTTTCTCGACGGGCCGGCTGCCGATCCCGACCCGGCGTCGCTGACGCCCGAGCTACCCGGGCCAGGTCCGGACGCGCGCCCGACGCGGGTGCGGCGGGCCTATGCCGACATGCCTTTCGGCCAGCTCCACTACCGCGATGCAAGTCCCGATGGCGACGCGCGCCGTCCGGTGCTCTGCCTGCACGCGAGCCCCCGCTCGGGGCGCGACTTCGGCGAGGTGCCAGAGGTCCTGGGGCGCGATCGCCGCGTCCTCGCGCCGGATTTCCCCGGCCTCGGTGGCTCGAGCCAGCCGGCGGCCCCGATGGCCATGGAGGAGTGGGGCGATGTCATGCTGGCGTTCCTCGACCAACTGGGGATCGGCGAGTTCGATGTCTTCGGCTATCACACCGGGTCCGTCGCGGCGATCGATCTCGCCGTTCGCGCTTCCGGGAGAGTGCGGCATGTGGCGGTGATTTCGCTGCCGCTGATGGAACGCGCTGCGCGGGAACAGCATCTCGCCGGCATGGCGCCCGACCTGAAGGTCGCGGTCGATGGGAGCCATCTGACGGCGGTGTGGCAGAAGAAATGGCCTTACCGCGGCGGCACCCAGAGCGTGGCGCTGTTCGATACGTTCATGTCGGAGTACGTGCGCCCGGGGCCATTCAACTACTGGGCCTATCGGGCGCTGTTTGGTTATCCGCTGGAATCCCGACTGCCGGACGTTTCCCAGCCAGTGCTGGTCTTCAACCCGCAGGACGAGATCAGCGACAATACGCGCCGGGCGATGCCGCTGCTCAGAAACGGTAACCTGGTCGACGTCGCCCCTTGGGGCTACGGCATGCTCGACACCAACGCGGAAGACATTGCGGCGCGCCTGCGCGCGCACTTCGATTCCTAGATCTATTCCGCGGCAGCGGCGCGGCGGCGCCGAACGGCGTCTTCGACCACCGTTCCTTCGAAGAACCGCGGGTTCATCTCGGTGTGAAGTCGGACCACGTTGTCGAAGGCAAAGGCGCGGAAGTCGGCAGCGCTCAGCAGGCCGTCGTCGACGAGTTCCCATGCCTCGGCGACGACCTTGGTCGGATCGGGCACGTCCCAGTGGCCGATATCTGAGCCCAAAAAAGCGTTGAGCTTGGCGCCGAACGGATTGAGCCGGGGGTCGAAGGCGGCGCCGTTCATCCGGTCGTCCGCTTCACAGCCGACAAAGAAGTTTGGGAGGAAGCGCCTGGCGATATCGCCCTTGTCAGCAAGCCCGGCGGCTTTCCAGTCGTCGACGTCTTCGGCGGTCTCGGCGCCCGGCGGGCTCGCAAAGATGCTGTCGAAGGAGTCCGCGTCGGCGGTCCCGATGATATCCGCGCCGTATCGCCGGAAGTGGTCGGACAGCGCGGCGCGGTCGAGTAGCGCCGGATCCGTCACACGGCGAAGCGCCTCGACGTTGCGTTTTTCCCAATGTTCGGTGATGTCGTTGAGCAAGCTCACGGCCCAGCCCGCGCCGCCCTCCAGAAAGGCGATGCGCAGGTCGGGAAAGCGCCGCGTGACGCCGCCCATGAACAACGCCTTGCATACGGCGTCGGCGCCTGCGGCGAAGTGCCCGATGTGGTTGTACATGAAGTTTGTGGTCGTGGCCCGCGACCCCCAACCCGTGCCCATGCCGCTGTGGTGGGTCGCCGGCGCGACACCGAGATCGAGGCACGTTTGCCAGACCGGGTCGTAGTCATAAAGGCTGTCGACGGCGAGGGGGTCGATCCAGACCGCGTTGCGATCGTTCGCGCCGTCGACCGGCCGCCTGACGCAGCCCGGGATGGTTACGGTCTTGAAGCCCCGTTCACGCACCGCGAACTCGATCTCGGCGATGGCCTCCTGCGGCGTATGGATCGGGATGACGGCCGACGGCGTCATCCGGTCGCGGTGGGCGTCGAAGATGTCGGCGTACATGAGGTTGAGAGCCCGGCAACCGCCCAGGCGCAGTTCCTCGTCGTCGCTTGTCGAGATCGGAATGCCGACGGAGGTGTACATGATCGCGAAATCGATCCCGAACTCGTCGAGCCGTTCGCGGATCAGGTTCGGCAACATGGTCGTCGCCCGATCCCGGGCGCTGGCCGCGTTGACCAGCCAGGAAGGCGGCCGCATCAATCGCCGGCGGCGGCGTTCCTCCGGCGTCAGCGCGAACCACCCCTCGGAGTCGTCGTAGGGACTGTTGGCCTGCTGGAGCCGGCGATAGCGCTCCGCCAGCCTGGGCCCGCCCGCTTGCCGCAGGTAGTCGAGGAAAACGGGCAGGATTTCGACGATGTGACCGTCGCCATCGACGATTGGATGGTCGAGGCCGGCTCTGATCTGCTGCGACGTGTGAGTCATGGCTCCCCTTTTATCTTGCCGGGTCATAGGACGCATCCGCTCAGGCGAGCCCGCGGTATGAAATCGATGACATACACCCGGAAGTAGCGGGCAAAAGTTATCCACAATTAATGCAATTTTGCGTTTCAGGCCGAGTGTTATGCAATTCTGCATATCATTCTTGCGACCTTCGTTGATGTGGGGTGGCGAGGGACCTGCCTAAGATTTCATGGATGCCAAAGGACGTTTCCGGAGGACTATGACAATGCTGCGCCAGACCGAACGTACCGTCAGAACCGACGCCACCCTCGAACAGCCGTTCCTGTCGGCGACCCCCGTCGCCATTGCGTTGCGTCAGTCGGTTTCGCGTGGCCGCGGTTTTCCGGGTCCTCTTGCCGACGCGATCGTCGGCGAAGTCGATGCCACCCAGGTCGTCAAGCTCAGCCCCCGCGAGACCGAGTGCCTCGCCTGGACGGCGCAGGGCAAGACGACATGGGAGATTGCCCAAATTCTGGAACTCTCCGACTCGACGGTGAACTACTACATCCGCAATGCGATGAAAAAGCTCGCCGTCCACACCAAGGCTCATGCCGTTTCCAAAGCCGCGGTGCTGGGAATGTTCGGATGACCAAGCTTTCTATGCCGCTGCGCGCCGCAATGGGTGCGTTCAGCCGGCGACCGTTTGAGGGCCGGGCGTGCGATCCCCTATTGGGGTCTCGCGACCGAGCTTCTCCTGTGCCGCACCCAGGAGAGCGAAATGCGGGAGTTGGCGGCCTCTGCCGACGGCGGGCACCTACCTCCTCAGGGACCCGTTTCGCGACCTGCGGGGCAGCCCGTGCCCTCAAACCGCTGCCAGTCCGGCAGCGGACCGAAGCCAGCCTCGTTGAATGGCCGGCCAACAAGAACAACCAACTATCTTGGGGGATAGCATGACCGTAGCAACAGCGAGCGGATCTGGGACCGGACGCTGGTCCCTTCTTAGGCGGCTCGCATTCTTGATCGGACCGGGTAAACGGTCGGTCAAGGCAGAGCCGAAGGGCGACGCGTACAACGACTATTGGAAAGTGCGCAGCCACCGCGGTCCGGCCACGACCGACACCGTCAGCAAGTAAGTCACGGTCGTCCCCGCGCGGACGGCCTCGTGTCATCGCCAAGAACAAGGCAGCAGCGCTCGGCAGGGCGCTGCACAGGGAGGTTTTGTATGGCGTTCACCTACGATCTCTACATCCATCAAGGCGGCCGCTGGGTGCTCGAGGCATCATTCGGCGTCGACCGGCGCAGCGACGCGCTGCACCTCGCGCGCCGTATCGAGGAGAACCGGAGCGCCGACGGCATCCAGTTGATTCGCGAGCAGTTCGATCCCGAGACCGGGCATGTCGAACGATCGACCGTGTACAACACCTGGCGCCGCCGCAAAGCCAAGGCCTGGCGCGACGCCCGCGGCGACGATCCCGGTCCCTATGCCGGCGTGCTGGCGGAACCCGAATCCGGGGACGAAGAAGACGACCTCCTCACCGAACCGGTCTATGCGGAAACCCCGTCATTGGGCGAAGCGATCACGGTTTCGCCGCGCGTCGGCCCGGTGGTCGTGAAGCTGTGCGCGATCGCCTTCGCCAGCTTCGGCCTCGCCAGCCTGATCACCGCCGTGCACGGTGGTGCGGCCGCGGGGGTCGTCGGCTTCTAGCCATGACTCCCGACAATTTCGTCGACGTCCTGCGGCGTCATCAGCGCTACTTGCGGCGGCAAAGCGGCGGCCGCCGCGCGGTGCTGACCAATCTCGATTTGTCGGGTCTGCGGCTATCCAATCTCAATCTCCGCGAGGCCAAGCTGACCGGAACGAATTTCCGCGGCTGTCGCCTGATCGGCGCCGACTTCGCCTTTGCCGACCTGTTTGCCACCGACTTCGATGGGGCAGAGCTGTCCGGCGCCAATATGGTTCGGGCCGATCTGCGGGGCGCCCGCCTGCGCGGCGCGGTGCTGCGCGACGTCAACATCAAGGAAGCCGACCTGCGTCCCGGCGCGTTGGTCGTGGACCAGCTTCAGGCGCGGGACGGTACCAATGTCGAATTCACCGTCGAGAAACGGACCGAGGGGGTGGGCCGGATTACGGACCTCACGGGCGCCGATCTGCGTCGCGCCAACCTTGAGGCGGCCAAGCTCCAGGACGCCAAGTTGGTGGGTGTCGATCTGGAACGCGCCAACCTCAGCTTCGCGCGGCTGGAAGGGGCTAATTTGCGGGGTGCCATCCTCTCCGACGTGCGCCTGACGAGCGTCGATCTCGTGGGCGCGTCGGTGAGCGTCGCTTCCGCAGCTTGGCCGCTCGACCTGCAGCTGGCGATGCGCCAGCACGCGCTGTGGTCGGACACAAACGGCAACACCGGTCGTAGGGCCGAACTGGGCGGCGGCAATTTGGCCGCCATGGATCTGTCGCACGCGTTCCTCTCGGGCGCCAATCTGGAGGGGGCGAACCTTGCCGGCGCCAATCTCAGCAGCGCGGAACTGATGCTGGCGAACCTTGCCGGCGCCAATCTGGAGGGCGCGTACCTGGCGCGTACCGACCTGTCGGGCGCGAACCTTGCCGGCGCTTGCCTGCGCGGCGCTGTGCTCACGAGCGTGAAAATGGACGCCGTCGGCATGGTGGGCTAGGACGGCAAGCCGACCGGACGCTTTGCGCAAACCGATCTTTCGGGCGCGGATCTTACTGGTGCCCAGGTGTCATACACTGACTTCCGCAAGGTCCACCTCGCCGACGTCAAGGACGACGGCGTCGTTGTCGCGATCAACGTTCATCTCAAGAGCCTGGAAGTCACCTGACGTCTTGCGCTGCCGGGCATCGCGGTGCCAGTCTTCACCTCATGCAGGTGCGATGTGGGTATGCCGATGCCGGCGGTGGACAGGTGCACTTCCGGGCAGCCGGGAGCGCAGGTCCCACGTTGGTGTGCTTTCACCAGACGCCACTATCCTCGCGCATGTACGAGCGCGCATTGCCGCTGCTCGGGGCGGGGATGCAGGCTTACGCCTTCGATACGCCAGGCTACGGCGGCTCCTCGCCGCTGGCCGACGAAGCGTCGATTCCGGGCTATGCGGTGCAACTCGTTGCAGCGATCGAAGCGCTGGGGATCGACCGCACAGCCGTGTGCGGCTTTGCAACCGGATCAGCGGTTGCCGTTGAGGTCGTGCGCAGGCTCGGAACGCGCGCCACGCATCTCATTCTCTCCGGCACACCGGTGCTCAGTCCGACGCGCTTCGATGCGTTCGGCGTGCGTCTCGGTCGGCCCGACCGCCGGGCGGACGGCAGTCACCTGCTTCAGGTTTGGAACAGCCGTGTCGAGAACTATGGCGTCGGCAACGACCTCGACCAGGTCGCGATGGCGGTATCGGAAACGTTGCGGGTCTACGAGCGCATGCATTGGGGATTACTCGCAGTCCAGCGATATGACCTGCGCGCGGCGCTTGCGGCGCTCGACCTGCCGACCCTTTTCCTGACCGCGGCGCACGACAAACTCGCACCGGAAAACCGCGAGGCGGCGGCCCTGGTGCGCGGCGCCGAAGAAGTCTTTGTCGCCGATGCCCAGCCTCAGTTGTGCTGGACCGATCCGTCGCGTTTCCGTGATGAGGTGTTCCGGTTCACCGGCATCGCTTGATGTGCCGTCCTCCAGGCCCAATATGGCTTTGGGCGGGAGCAGACCGTCGACACGGGACAAGCGGACGAGGGCGCGCCTGGAAATGAATCTAATACAGATGGCGAGCGCGGCGATGGTCGCGACCGGATTGGCGGCGTGTGGCGTCCTCTCGCCCTTGCCCGAGCCGACCACGCTGGAAGACCGCCTCGCCATGTTTCCGACAGCGGACCTGCCGTTGGACTGCCCGGTACGCATCTACTGGAACGACCACAACGTACCCTTCATCGAGGCCCAGACCGACGACGACCTGGCGTTCACGCTGGGGCTGGTGCATGCCCATTTGCGGCTCGGCCTGATGGAGATCTTTCGACGCGCCTCGCAAGGGCGGCTCGCCGAACTCGGCGGTCCAATTGCGACAGATATCGACCACGCGTTGCGCATCGTCGACTTCGGCAAGGCGAGTCCGAAGATCGTTGCGGCAATGCCGAGCGACTCGCGACGCTGGCTTGAGCGCTTTGTCGACGGAATCAACCACTATGTCGAAACCGCGGACGAGCTCCCGCACGAGTTCGCCGTACTGGGCCTGTCACATGAATTGTGGACGGCGGAGGACGTCGTCACGGCGGGCCGTCTAGCGTCGGCGGACGTCAACTGGTTCGTCTGGTTCTCGCTGCTCGGGCAACGATCACGGGACGATTGGCCGGCGCTTTGGGCGCGGCTGGTCGAGGAAGGGTCCGAATCGTTCCCCAGCTACTTCGCTGGCCAGACCGGGAGCCAGGCGGCGCTGGTCGACATTCTCGCCGGGCTCAGTCGCTCGGGGAGCAATTCGGTAGTCGTTGGCGGCGAGCGCAGCGCGACCGGGTCGGCGCTGATCGCGAGCGATCCCCACCTCGGCATTTTCCAGCCATCGCTCTGGGTGCTGGCTGGCTATACCTCGCCGTCCTATCACGCCGTCGGCCTGATGGGGCCGGGACTGCCGTTCATTGCGCTCGGCCGCAACCGCGATATCGCATGGGGCGGCACCAACCTAAGGGCCGCGAGTAGCGACCTGTTCGATGTGTCCTCGCTGCCGGCTTCGGCGATCCGCGTGCGCGAAGAGCGAATCAAGGTGCGCTGGTGGTTCGACAAGACGGTGACGGTGCGCGATTCCGATTTCGGTCCGCTTCTGTCAGATGCCGGCGCCCTGGACACGGGTCCCGACGGACCGCTGGCGATGCGCTGGATCGGTCATCAGCCGACCGACGAGCTGACCGCGATGCTCAAGGTGAACCGCGCCGCCAACTGGGAAGAATTTCGCGACGGCCTGTCGGGTTTCGCCGTTTCTTCACAGAACATGCTGTACGCAGACTCGCACGGCAACATCGGCCACCTGATGGCGACGCGTCTTCCGGCCCGCCCCAACGGGCTACCGCGCGACATCGTCCTGTCGCCCGACGAAGGGGCCCATTGGCAACGGCAGGTGACGACGTCGGATCTGCCGACGACCTTCAATCCGCCGAATGGGATCATTGCATCGGCCAACAATCGTGGCGCCAATGCGGATGTTCCCATCGGATATTTCTTCTCTCCCGACGATCGTGTCGTGCGTCTGACGCGCTATCTCGAGGATAGGGATGCGGTGACGGTTGACGATCTGGCTGTACTGCAGCAGGACGCCTACCAGGGGTCTTCGGTGGTCTTACGCGATGCGCTGCTCGCCGAACTTGATCGATTGCGGCCCGGGCTGGCGTTGTCTACGAAGGCGCGCACTGCCGAGGCCACATTGCGCGCGTGGGACGGGCACTATCGGGTCGACAGCAAGGGCGCGCTTGCCTTTGAGGCGTTCTTCCATCATGTCGTCGAATCGTTGGTGCCCAAGGCGCAGCAGAGCGCCTACAGCGCCTCCGGCCGCCCGTTTTCGCTTCTCGCCCCCGATCTGCGAAACGCCGGCGATGACCGCCTGGGGCAGGCCCTGGCGAACGGACTGGAGCACGCGCACGAAGTCACCAGCAACGGCGGGGCCTGGGGCGACATACACCGCCTGCGCATCGCACACCCGTTGGGCGCCTTGCCGGTTCTTGGTCGGCGCTACGTCTTCGACGACCTACCAACAGCCGGCAGCAGCCAGACGGTCATGAAGACGGCGCACTCCATGACGGACCAGAAGCACAATACCCAGTTCGGGTCGAACGCCCGGCACATTTCCGACATGGCCGATCTCGACCGCAATTACTTCGTTCTTCTCGGCGGGCAGGACGGCTGGTTGCGCAGTTCGACCTTCATGGACCAGATCGATCTTTGGCGCCGCGGCGAATTCGTCCAGATGCCGTTGCGCATCGAAACGGTGCGCCAGACCTTCCCGCACATCATGGATCTGTTGCCGAAAGGCTAAAGATGATCGATGTCACGCCGCTACTGCGAATCTATGCGCGGTACCGGCTCAATCACCTCGCGACGCTCGATCCGGTCGAAAGCCAGCGCGAGGTTCTGATGCGGCTGATCGCCAGAGCTCAGGCTACGCGCTTCGACCGCGCGCACGACTTCGCACGTATCCGCGATGTCGCCGACTTCCAGGGGCGGGTTCCGCTCCGCCTGTACGAAGACTTCTGGAGGGACTACTGGCGGGCAGCGTTTCCGGTTCTCGACAACGTCACCTGGCCCGGAACGGTACCGTACTTCGCGGTCACGTCGGGCACGACCAGCGGGCGTAGCAAGTACATTCCCACGACCCGCGCCATGCTGCGCAGCAACGCCAAGGCCGGTGCAGATCTGTTTGCCTATCATCTGCGGGCGCGGCCGCAGAGTCGCATCATGGGCGGCAGGAGCTTCATGCTCGGCGGTAGCACCAATCTTGTCGAAGAGGCGCCGGGCATCTACAGCGGCGACCTCAGCGGCATCACCGTTTCCGAAATGCCCTGGTATGCGCGGCCGCGATACTACCCGCCGCCGGCGCTCGCGCTGCTCGAAGACTGGGAAGAGAAGATCGGTGTCCTGGCCGATCGTTCGCCGCTGGTCGACATCAGGATGATCAGCGGAACGCCGAGCTGGCTCCTGCTGTTTCTCGACAAGGCGATGTCGGCGCGGGGCGTGTCACGGATTGCGAATCTCTATCCGAACCTGGAGATGGTGGTTCACGGCGGCGTTAATTTTGCGCCCTATCGGAAGCAGTTCACAAGCCTTTGCGCCGGCAGCCGTGCGGAGTTGCGCGAGGTCTATCCGGCGAGCGAGGGCTTTGTGGCGATGGCCGACGCGGGCGAAGACCAAGGCCTCAGGCTATCACTGGATCACGGGTTGTTCTTCGAATTCGTGCCCGTCGAGGAACTTGGCACCGCATCGCCGACGCGTCATTGGCTTGCAACCGTGGAACCGGGCGTCGACTACGCTGTGGTCATGACGACGTGCGCCGGGCTCTGGGCCTATGTCTTGGGCGACACCGTGCGACTTCGGGATCAGCGCCGAACCCATATCGAGATCACCGGTAGGACCGCACAGATGCTCTCGGCATTCGGCGAGCACGTCATCGTCGCGGAACTGGACCAGGCGATTGCAGCGGCGGCCGATGCCTGCGGCGTTCAGGTTGCCGACTACGCCGTCGGCGCGGAGTTTCCGGGCGGGACCAGAGGTGCCCGCGGGCAGCATCGTGTCGTCGTCGAATTCGCCCCCGGCGTCGCGGTCGACAAGGGTCGCTTTGCCGCGGTTTTCGACCGGCACCTTCAGGAGGATAACGACGATTACCGTGCGCATCGCGCCGAAGGATTCGGCCTCGACGCCCCGCATGTGCTCTCGGCGCCGCACGGAACCTTTGCGGCCTGGATGAAATCCCGCAACCGGATGGGCGGACAGAACAAGGTGCCGCGGGTGATCAACGATGCCGCGGTCCTGGCGGACCTCTGCCGCTTCGTCGATCAGTACGCGCAAGTATCTGATTCCGCCCACGAATAAGGCGCGGTCGGTGGCCGCCGGAAAGTGCCGGTAATTTGGCAAAATAAAGTTGTTGCGTCCGGGACAGATTGGCCGTATCTCGCATGTCCGCGAAGGCGCTGTCCCACTTCTGTGGGGGCGCTTTCGCTGATTTTGGATGGCGGTATCGCCTTTTCTTTGGGTTTTCTCACCTTGGGGTCAACAGCCCCACCCATGGGGGAGGACATGTTGGAAGCGGTCAAACTTGCTGAACCGCCCGTATCGCTCTCTCGCGACATCGGGACTCACGTGATCGGCGATCTGAGCGGGATCGAACCCCGGCTCTTGATGGACGAGCAGTTCTTAATGACCATGCTCAAGGATGCTCTCGAACGTGAGTCGTTTACGATTCTCGGCCAGCAGAGTGTGAAGTTTCCCGGCGAGGAATCCGGGGTGACAGGGTTCTACGTACTCTCGGAGAGCCATGCCGCATTTCACAGCTATCCTGAGTACGGCTACATTGCGATAGATGTCTTCTCCTGCGGCGATTCGCGGCCGGATCGCGTCGTAGCATCGGTTGCCCGTGCGCTCGGCGCAGAAATCGATGGGACCAAGACACTGAAGCGTCGCGCCGAGATTATCCAGGACTAGGAGGCCTACGCCCCGCTCGGCTTCGCATCGACGAGGTGGGCGATCGCGTTTGCATAGTAGCCGACCAACGGCCGCTCGCCGTCGGCGATTCGGTAGTGCCCATCCTGCTCGACGACGATGTGACGCAGTGTGAGCATTTGCAGGCCTACCGTCACCGCGAAGTCGCGATTGGTCCTCGGCAGATGGATCTGCGCGCCCTTCTCTCGCAACATCTGCATCAGAGAAAATACGTTGGCTTTGATCTCAAGGTCGCTCATGGGGCGATCGCCGCCTTCGAGCAGGACCGTCGCGACCAGAGAAACCGGCGTCACCGGGATCACGGCTCCGACTGCCGTCATCAAGTGGCGCCCGAGATCTTCAACCTGCTGGAAACGCTCTTCCGTCCCCGCCGCCGCGAAGGTTACGCCGCGCTCCGCAAGATACTCCTTCATCGATACCGGCGGCCCGAAATTGACGCAGGCATAGCCGAAGCGATGCCACCGGCGGCGGAGCATGAGGCCGACCTGATGGAAGGCAAATCCCAGGGATTTCATCAACGCATAGCCGGGTCCGCGGCGCTGGCGGTCCGGATCAAGCGCCTGAATCTGCGTGCGATCCTCGAGGACGCGGTCGTAGTTGATGCCGGCGGGGATGAAGACCAGATCCCGTTCGCCCTCAGGGTTGAATGCAGCGATCATGTAGGACAGCAGGCCTAGCCGCGGTTCACGCAGCCGACCGTCGCGCGTGAGACCGCCCTCGGGGTAGACCGCCTGAACCACGCCGGCTTCGGTCGCCATCTGAACGTAGCGAGCGAGCACCTTGCGATAGAGGGGACTGCCCGATCTTCGCCGAATGAAGTAGGCGCCCAGGGTGCGGATCAGCGTCTGGAGCGGCCATACCCTCGCCCACTCGCCCACGGCGTAGCTCAGGGCAGCGGTCGATGCCGCAAGATAGCCTACGAGGACGTAGTCCATGTTGCTGCGGTGGTTCATGACGAAGACCACCGAAGCGTTTTCGGGCACGCGCGCCAGTCGTTCGCGGTCGGCATAGCCGAGCCGCACGCGATACAACGAGCGGGCGATCTGCCGCGCGAGCCAATAGCCGATCCGGAAATAGGCATAGGCGTTGAAAGAGGGAACGATCTCCCGTGCGTAGCGTGCGATTTCCTGCACGACGGCTTCGCGCGGCTTGCCGCTCTCCTCCGCCTCGGCCTCTGCGGCCCGGATCACCTCGGGATCGTAGGTCAGCCGGTCGATCAGCACCGCGCGGCGGGTGAGGCGAAACGGCTCGATGCGCAGCTGAAGGCGGTCGTTGAGCTCGTCGGTGACCCGGTTGACCCGGCGCCGGAGGTACCAGCGCACGCTGGGAATGAAGAGCCGCTCAAGCGCCGCCCAAGCGGCAAGCAAGCCGACCAGCACGATGGCCCAGATCGGTACCGGTAGGGTCTCGGTCATCGTTCCTCCCCGGCGATCATAGCAGGCTTGTGTACAGCCCGGAGTGATCCACCTGCGTCCCCGCGGAGTATTGAATTGGCGGTTGTGGGCGCTGCCCGCTCCCGCTAGAACCCTTGGAACCGGGAGGTTGGGATTGAATTTTTCCGGATGGCCGCGGACCGGGTCAGGCCAGCGAATCGCCGTTGTCGGGGCCGGAATCGCCGGGCTTAGCTGTGCTTGGCTGCTCTCCAGGCGGCATGATGTGACGTTGTTCGAGGCCGAGCCGCGTCTCGGCGGCCACAGCCACACGGTGGACGTGGCGCTGGACGGCGACGCAATTCCTGTGGACACCGGCTTCATCGTCTACAACGACGTTAACTACCCCAACCTGATCAAGCTGTTCGACGTTCTCGGCGTGCCGACCGAGCCGAGCGACATGTCGTTCTCGGTGTCTGTTGACGGTGGCCGCTACGAATATGCCAGTACATTGCCCTGGGGTCCGTTCTGCCAGCCGACCAACCTGCTGCGGCCCAGGTTCCTCCGTATGCTTGCGGACATCGTCCGGTTCTACCGCCATGCGCGGCGGGAGCAGGCTGCGGGAATGGCCGCCGGAACAACGCTGCGCGACTTGCTCGATCGCGGGCGCTACGGCCGCACCTACTGGTACGAACATCTGCTGCCGATGGCCTCGGCGATCTGGTCGACGCCGATCGACCAGATTCTCGATTTCGATGCGGCCGAATTCGTGCGTTTCTATGACGAACATGGGCTCCTGCAGTTCCGCAACCGGCCCAGGTGGCGCACCGTGACAGGCGGCAGCCGCGAGTACGTTCGGCGGCTGGCAGAAGACTTCGGTGGCAGGGTGCGCTTGAACGCACCGGTGCGCGCCGTCGAGCGTACGCCTTTCGACGTTCGGCTGAAGACCGACGATGACGACGAACGCTTCGACCAGATCGTGTTCGCCACCCATGCCGATGCCACACGCGCGATTCTGGGCAACGGCATGACCAAAAGCGAAGCCGCCGTACTCGGCAGCTTTGCCTACGCGGCGAGCGAAGTCGTCCTGCATCAGGATGCCGCACACATGCCTCGGCGGCGTGGCGCCTGGGCAAGCTGGAACTATCATGCCCGCGGTGGCATGGAGCCTGCGCGACCGGTCCCGGTGACCTACTGGATGAACCGGCTGCAGAATATCGAGACCGCCCGGCCGCTCTTCGTATCCCTCAACGCCTGGGAGGAGCCGCGCGCCGATACCGTGTTAGGACGGTTCGCCTACGAGCACCCGGTGTTTTCCACGGAGACTGCGCGGGCACAGCGTTCGCTGCCGGCGCTCCAGGGACGCAACCGGAGCTGGTTCTGCGGCGCCTACTGCGGCTTTGGATTTCATGAAGACGGATTCAAGTCATCGTTGCGCGTCGCCCGGTCGCTCGGCGCCCACGTGCCGTGGTCCGTCGTCGATGCCGATGCATTTCCGGTTGTGGAAGCGATCGCGGCGTGAGCGCATTTCCTGAAAGCTGCCTCTATGTCGGAGAAGTCATGCACGCCCGGCTCAAGCCGGTGCGCCACAAGTTCGTTTACCGCGTCTTTTCCCTGTTCGCCGACCTCGAAGAGTTGCCGGCGCTGGGGCGCAGGTTGAAGTTGTTCTCGTTCAACCGCCTTAACGTGCTCAGCTTACTCGAGCGCGACCATGGCGCCGGCAGCGGCGATCTTGCCGCATGGGTGCGCGGTCATCTGAAGAAGGCGGGATTCAAAGGCGACGGGCGGATATTTATCCAGTGCTATCCGCGGCTGTGGGGGTACGTTTTCAACCCGCTGAGCGTCTATTTTTGTTACGATGGAACGGGGCGTCTCGAAGCGATTCTGCACCAGGTTAACAACACGTTTGGCCAGCGCCATTCCTACCTGCTGCCGGTCGAACGCAACGACGAGTCCGCACCGGTCAGACAGTCGTGCGACAAGTCGTTGTACGTCTCGCCGTTCAATCCCGTCGATCACCGCTACGACTTTACCGTGCACAATCCCGCTGAGCGCTACGCCATTCACATCCGTGAAAGCGACGCCGATGGCGACGTGCTGGTTGCAACTTTCAGCGGCAAGCGCCGTGCGCTGACCGATGCTGCGCTGTTCCGCGCGGTCGTGACCCATCCGCTGATGACGCTCAAGGTGATCGTCGCCATCCACTGGGAGGCCCTGCGTCTATGGCGCAAAGGCGTCCCGCCACAGTCGCGGCCCCAGGAGGCGCCGATTTCCGAGGTTTCGTATCCACATCCTGTTGATCGATCGGCGCCCGTGAACGACTATCCGGGTGACATCCGAAACGGCGATGTCGGAGTAGTCACAAGGTAGACGTGGACGGGCATTTGCCGATGAACGACATACGCACCGCCTCGGTTTCAATCACGCCGCCGAGCCTCGACCTCACAGGAATCCCGCTGGGGTACCGTCCCTTCGTCCGCGGGTTCGACCGATCGTTCTCGGTCGGCACGTTGCATTACGTCCTGCCCGGCGGACATCGCGGCACGATCCATGGAAGCGAACCAGGTCCCGAGGCCACGCTGATCCTGCATCGTTGGCGCGCCATCCGGCGTTTGTTGTTCCGCGGCAGCCTCGGTTTCGCCGAGGCCTATCTCGACCGCGACTGGGAGAGCCCCGACCTCGCCACCTTCGTCGAGCTGGCAGCGGTCAACTCGATCAACAAGCGTGTCGGTTCATTCTGGGAAAGAATCTTCGAGCTATTCCGCCATGGCCGGCGCAGCAACACCAAGACAGGAAGCCGGCGCAACATCGCGGCGCACTACGACCTCGGCAATGAGTTCTATGCGGAATGGCTCGACCCGTCGATGACCTACTCGTCGGCGGTGTATCCCGAAGAAGCCGCCGAGCTGGAGCATGCGCAGGAGCAGAAGTACGGGCGCCTGCTTAAACTGATCGACGCGCAGCCGGGTGAGCGCGTGCTCGAAATCGGCTGTGGCTGGGGCGGCTTTGCCGAGTTCGCGGCGCGCCGCGGGGTGGCTGTTACGGCCATTACCATCTCTCGCGCCCAGTACGACTTTGCGACGAAGCGTATTCAAGATGCGGGCCTCGGGCACCTCGCCGAGATTCGCCTGTGCGACTACCGCGACGTCGAGGGCTCGTTCGACCATGTGGTTTCCATCGAGATGATCGAGGCGGTAGGCGAATCGTACTGGCCCGTCTACTTCGAGCGCATCGCGCGCTGCTTGCGCGAGGGTGGGCGCGTCGCCATTCAGGCCATCACGGCCCACGACGATCATTTCCATCGCTACCGGCGGCGTGCCGACTTCATCCAGACCTATATCTTTCCGGGCGGCATGCTGCCGTGTCGTGCGGTGCTGCGGGACCAGGCCCGACGCGTCGGCTTGAAGTGGGTCTGCGACGACGGCTTTGCGCTCGATTACGCGAAGACACTTGGCGAGTGGCGCGAACGTTTTATGGCCTCGTGGCCGCGAATTCGAAACATGGGTTTTGATGATCGCTTTCGTCGGCTGTGGGAGTTCTACCTCGCTAGCTGCGAGGGCAGCTTCCGCGCCCGTGGGATTGACGTGCTGCAGATCGCTCTGGTCAAGGCCTAGCTCAGCGCCTTCGTCGTCCGCCTGACGATGGCGAAGTAGGCGGCATAGGGCAAACAGCGCATCAGCTTGAGTTGCCAGGTAAAGCGCTTGGGGAATGTAATCTCGAAGCGACTGCTCAGGAGGCCGGCATAGAAACGCTTTGCCGCGAGGTCGGACTTCATGAGGAACGGCATCTTGAAGTCGTTCCTGGCGGTGAGCGGCGTTTCGACAAAACCGGGATCGACGAGTTGCAATTTCACGCCCGCACGATCGAGGTCGAATTTCAGCGATTCGCACATGTTGATCAGCGCCGCCTTGGTGGCGCCGTAGGCCGCCGCGCGTGGCAGGCCGCGATATCCTGCGACCGACGAAACCACCGCGATGTGACCGCCCCGACGTTCGATCATGTCGGGCATGACCGCTCCCAGCACGTAGGCGGTCCCCATCAGGTTGATCTCCACGGTCTGGCGGAACTTGCCTGCGTCGAAGTCGCAGGCCCCGAACGGCAGGTAGGTGCCGGCACAGGAGACGCAGAGATCGACCCTGCCCAGGAGTTCCCGGGCGCTCTCATAGGCGGCGCGTGTCGCTGCCTCGTCGGCGACGTCACACACGACCGACCTGACGGTTCCCGGGAGGCCGGCGGCGTCGCTCTCAAGGGCGGCCAGGCTCTCGGCGCCTCGGGCGCTGGCTACGACGTCGACGCCGTGGCGCGCCAGTTCGAGAACCAGGTCGCGGCCGATTCCGGTGCTGCCACCCACAACCCAAGCCTTGTCAAACGTTCGATTGGTCATACATGCCTCACATGGGATTGTGCCGGGCGCAACCGCGCGCACCGAGGAATGGGGCTAGAATGGAGGCATGATGCATAGATCGCTGTCGATGTCTGCCGCGAAAGCCCTGCTCGGCGCCCTGCTTGCCGTCTTCGTTGTGGTGCCGGGGTTTGCACCCGCCGCTGCGGAAACCGGCGAGCCCTACGCCGGCAAGCTTGCGTTCACGGTCCTGCGCGGCGACAAGCCGATCGGCACCCATGAAATCACTTTTACCGAAGTCGGCGATGAAACCCACGTCGACATCGATATCGAATTGGCGGTCAAGATCGGGTTCCTGACAGTATTCCGATACAAGCATCAGAACCGCGAGGTCTGGAAAGGTGGGCAGCTGGTTTCGGTTGCCACCGACACCGATGACGACGGGAAGGCGTTCGAGGTTCGCGCCGAACAAGGGCAGGCCGGCCTTCACGTCAGGACCCTCGCCGATGAACGCATTCTTCCCGGTACAGCGATCCCGACCAGCTACTGGAATCCCGAGATTCTGCGCAACAAGCAGTGGCTCGATACGCAGCGCGGCATTCTGCTCGATATCGACGTCGAGAAGATTGGGATCGAGACCGTCGGGCTTGCCGATGGTCGCGAGGTCGAGGCGGAGCGCTACGCGGTGTCGGGCGATCTCAACATCACCGTGTGGTACACGCCGCAAGGCGAATGGGTGAAGTTATCG
The DNA here is from genome assembly GCA_038148335.1 of Alphaproteobacteria bacterium. Lineage (GTDB taxonomy): Bacteria > Pseudomonadota > Alphaproteobacteria > SHVP01 > SHVP01 > CALJDF01. Next base: position 22,021 of record JAYQVF010000007.1, read on the forward strand.
TTTCCCGCTCGCGGCAGCGATATCGAGTACGTGCTGACCGAAGGCTACACCGGCACACGGCTTTCGCTCGCCCAATGAGCGACATCGCGGCGAACGCGGCCGCCTATGCCGAATATTTCGAGCGTGTTTCACCGGACAACCTGCACGAACTGAACAACATCTGTGCCGACGACGTCCACTTTCGTGACCCGTTCAACGACGTCGTGGGACGCGACAAGATGGTGCGAATCTTCGCCAAGATGTTCGAGGACGTCGCGGGCCCGACCTTCGAGGTCGTGGACCATGCCGTTTCCGGCCAGCGCAGCTACATCCGCTGGATATTCCGATTCAAGAACAAGAAGACCGGCAAGCCATTCGAGGTCGACGGCATGACGGAGGTGCACTACGACGCCGACGGTCGGGTCAAGGCGCACCTCGACCACTGGGATGTTGCATCGCAACTCTACGAGCACGTTCCCATCCTTGGGGGCGTCCTTCGCATGATCAGGCGGCGACTCGCGCTCAAACAGGACTAGGTGCCCGCTACGGCCACGGCCCGTCGTTCCTTGACGGCGATGATGCGGCGAATCTGTGCCTGCTTCGCAGACGTGATCGGGAAGCCCCACATCAGGGCAATTGCTGCAAGCTTGAACAGCACCGGCACGATGGCATAGAGCAGCGCCAGCGTCAGCAGGGCGAAGGCCGTGTTGTCGCCGACGATCCGGGCGAAGCCCACCAGTTCAAGAACGGGAAATGCGATGCCGGCGGCGAGGGCCAGCGACAGCTTCAATGCGATCGACCAAATCGCGAAGAAGATTCCGGTTCGCTTCTCGTGATGGCGGAGTTCGTCGAGGTCGACCACGTCGGCCTGCATGGCTGGCGGCAGGACCAGGTCGGCGCCCAGCCCGAAGCCGGTAAAGACCGATATCGCCAGGAGCCACAAGGCATCTCCTTCGCCCAGGAAAGGCACCCAGACAAAGAATGCGCATACCATCACCATGGCACCCGCCCAGACGCGATGCTTGCCGTAGCGCTTGGTGAGGATCAACCAGAACGGCACGCTGACCAGTGCCAGTGCGAAATAGACCCCGAGAATCCAGCTGATCATGGTGTCCTCGGCCTGCAGCTTGTGCTCGACGAACAGCAAGAACAGCGTGATCGGGAACCCGTTTGCCATGTTGTTCAGGAAGAACGCGAGCAGTAGCCGCTGGAACGGCCTGTTCCCCTTGAGCACGGCTATGGCGCGGGCGACGGTGAGTCGGCGTTCGACCGATCGAGGGTGATCGGGCACGATGGCTACGGCGATGGCTACGGCGATCGGTAGCGCGACGATGACGATCAGTGCCGTCGCGCGTAGCGCCTCGGCGCGGTCGCTTTGCAGGACAGCGGCCAGCACTGCGGCGGTGATGCCGCCGGCAAGCACGAAAATCTCGCGCGAGGACGTGACACGGGCGCGTTCGTGATAGTGGCCGGATATCTCCGCACCCCAGGCGTTGTAGGGGATGAGGATCATCGTGCCGCCCAAGTATAGAGCGATTGTCCAGCCCAACAGATAACCCCAGCTCGGATTCTCTCCCGGCACCAGGAGAAACCATGCGCTGACGATGGCGATCGGCGTGCCGATCACGATCCAGGGGCGCCGTCGTCCCCAGGGCGTATTGATATGATCGCTGAGGATTCCGACCAGCGGATCCGACACTGCGTCCCAGATTCGCGATCCTAGGAGCACGGCGCCCACAATTCCGAGACCCATGCCGAGATCCTGTGCGTAGAAAGTCGGCAGCAGGACGAAGAGCGGAAACGTCAGGATCGTCGAAGGTAGGCTCGGCAAGCCGTAGGCGGCCAGGGTTGCGAGGCGCAGGGGAGCGTCGTCACTCCGGAGCTTTGTCATGTGGGCCATCGGATTTCGATACCCGCCGGGCGCGGGGAGAGTTTCACGAGCCGGTCTCAGAGAGCCTGAAAGACTTCAAGGAAGTGGCCGTCCGGATCGGTGCCCATCATGACGAGGGCGGGGATGAAGTTGCCGTCGGCGTCGCCCAGATTGCGGCCTTCGGTGGGCGGCATCAGCACCGAACCGCCCCGTGTCGGGATCGCCGCCGCGACCGCACGGGCATCGCGAGTCTCAAGAACGAGTGCGGGATTGCCCAATCCGAGACGTGCGGTTGGCGCGGGTTCTTCAAGCGGCGGGTTCATCACCTGCATGAGACCGATCATACCGATCAACGGATCCCAGCCTCGCAGCACCGCGAGACGCAGGTCGCCGCCGCGTCCGGGCGTTCCAACGGGAAACTTCGGCACGACAGACAGCGGCATTTCGCGGTCGATGTAGACCGAAAGGCCAAATATCTCGGTATAGAAGGCGATGCTGCGGTCCATGTCCCGCACGAAAAGACTCGCGCGTCTGAGAACGCTCTGGTTTTCTTCTGTCATCTCGGGGACCCTTGTGATGCAAAGCAAGACAGTATCAGACCCCGCAGCGAGCCCAATCACTCCAGCACGACGGATCAGACACCAATGACGGGAACCCCGACAAGGATCGCCGAGCGAATCCGCGAGATGGGCAATGCCTTCAATCCGGACGTCATCGCAGCGACCTACGCGCTCTACAATCCGCTGATTGCCGCTGCGCCCCGCGATGGAATCGACGTAACGCGGGATGTTGCCTACGGGCCGCACGCCCGGCACCTGCTCGATATTCGCGTTCCAAGCAAAGCTGCAGCGGCGCCTATGCCCGTGGTCGTCTACATCCATGGCGGCGGATTCGTCCGCGGCCACAAGAACGCCGATCCGAACCGTCCGGAAATGGCCTATGCCAACATCGCGGACTACTTCGCGCGACACGGAATGGTCGGCGTAAACGCAACCTATCGCCTCGCGCCCGATCATCCGTGGCCGACCGGCGGCGAAGATGTCGGCAGCATGGTTGCCTGGCTGCGCGACAACGTGGCGAGCTATGGCGGCGACCCGGAACGCATCATCCTGTTCGGCCAATCGGCC
>JAYQVF010000007.1:25096-39572 GCA_038148335.1 Alphaproteobacteria bacterium
TCGGCCAATCGGCCGGTGCCGTGCACGTCGCAACCTATCTCTTTTTCCCCGAACTGCATCGCGCTATGGGGCCGGGGGTTGCCGGTGCCGCCCTGTTCTCCGGCGTCTACGATGTCGAAACGATGTCACGGGATGCCGCACAGGCTTACTACGGTGACGATTCGTCACGCTACCGGGAACGTTCGCCGATCAACTTCGTCGACCGCTGCAAGGTGCCGCTCTTCATCGTCATCGCGGAATTCGACCCGTCAATGATGGAGCTTCATGGGATTGAGCTTTTCCTCAAGGTGGCGCAACGCGACGGTCATAGCCCGCGCTTCACCCGGCTCAAGAACCACAACCATCTGTCCGAAGCCCTTCACCTCAATACGGGGGAGGAAACCGTCGGACCGGAACTGCTGGATTTCGTGAAGACCCTTCGCTAGTGGCGAATGGGTGTGCCGTCGGTGTTCGCACCGTCGAGTTCGGAGCCCGTCAGGTCGGTGTCCTCGACCTTTGCGTTCGACATGTTCGCATTACGCAGATCCGCGCGCCGAAGGTTCGCGCCGGTCAGGATCGCATCGCTCAGATCGCCGCTGACAAGCTTGGCGTCGGACAGGTTTGCGCCGGTCAGGTCGGCACCGCGCATGTTGACCAGTTCGGCGACGACGCCGTGCAGGTCGCCGTCGCGTAGCCGGGCTTCGCGGAACGAAGCGCCCGACATCGCGCTCTGGCGAAAGGATACGCCGTCGAGATCTGCGCGCTTGGTGTCACGCGTTCCGCGCCCATCGACGCTGAGTATCGGTGCCGGTTCAAAGCGAGCGTCGTCCAGGCGCGCGTGACGTATCGTTGCCCTCTTGAGCGAGGCGCCGGCCAGATCGGCGCGCTGCAGGTCAGCGTCGTCGAGCGTAGCGCCGTCGAGTTCGGTCAGTACCATCAGGGCGCCTGTGAGTTGCGCCCCGGTCAGGTTCGTCCCACGTAGGTCGGCGCCGCTGAGATAGGCGCCGCGGAGATCGATACGGCTCAGGTCGCGTCCGGCAAAACTGGCCCGCTTGCCGGCGAGGCCGAATGAATCGACCCAGAGCGCGTGCTGGCGCAGTACCTCCTGGATGTCGGGCGGAAGCTGAGCGAGCTCGAGGCTGATGTCGGCGCCATCGAGAACCGCATCCTTGAACGATGCGTCAAGCAGCATGGCGCCACGCAGATTGGCATCCTTGATGTTGGCTTCTTCAAACGACGCTTGCGATAGGTCGGTCGCACGAAGATCGGCGCCGGCCATCTGCGCCTTATCGAAACGTGCGCCGGGGAGGCTGGCACCTTGCAGGACGGCGTGGCGCGAAATGTCCTGATCCGTCGCGGGCCGCAGATCGGCACCCGAGAAGTTCGCCTCGCTGAGACGCGCGTTGGAGAGGTTCGCCCCGCGCAAGTTGGCGTTCTCGAAGTTCGCCTGCGCGGCGTCGGCCATTTCGAAACTGCACAACGACAAGGTCGCGCGGCCGAAATCGGTACCGGTGAGGACGCAGCGCGAAAAGTCTGTTCCGGTCAGCACGGACTCGCGGAGGTTCAGGCCCGGCAGCCGAAGGCCCGACAGGTTTTCGGACTCGATACGAGCGCGACGCCCGTTGGGTTCACGCCGAGTAAAACGCTCATGCGCGCGGAGTATCTCGACGAATTCCTGAGCGGTCAGCATGCGTACACCCAACCGCCGAAAAAACCAGACATCACTACCAACACAACTGAATCAGCCGAATTCACAAAAAAGATGGCGCTCGCAGCGTCGAATTACCAGCTTTTCTAATCGCGGGTTCGGCTAAAATTCGAACTAACTTCATGTGTTAACCTTCTCTTCGGCGTTAACTATTTGGCGTTAACCAAGGACGGGGCCGGATTACATGGGCTACCAAGACAAATACTCGGGAAGCTACGTCGTAGAGGCTGGTTGGATACTCGCGGCGACCGAAGGGGCCGCCGATCTTGTCTCGCACGCGTCGATGAGGATCGACGACGGCCGGATCGCCGAAGTCGTGGCGGGGCCGATCAAGGGCGACCTGCCGCGAGTCAGCCTTCCGGACCACCTCGTGATGCCGGGGCTGATCAGTGGACATACTCATGTTGCGAGCGCGACGCCGACTCGTGGCCTCATCGAGGGTGGCCGTTCGTTTTCGCGCCCTCTGAAACTGGTCGATGCCTTGTCGGATGAAGAACTGGACGACCTGACGGCGTTCAATCTTGCCGAGATTCTGAAGGCCGGGTGTACCACCCAGGTCGAGATGAGCCTGAGCTTGCGCCAGGCCGAGTCCTATGTCCGTGTTGCGGGTCTCTGGGGTGCGCGCGGTTTCGTAGGCGGGATGATCCCGGGGACGTCTCGGCTCGACGCCATCTGGTTTCGCGATTCCGACGATGCTCTGTTCGAATCCGAGGCGGAGACCCTTGCCGAGATCGAGGCCAATCTCGCCTTCGGGCGACGCATCGCCAACAGCCATGGGGGGCGCATGATGCCGATGATGGCGCCTCACGCGACGGACACGCACACGCCGGCCACCATGGCCGCGATTGTTGCGGCCGCGGGCGAACTCGGCACCGGCGTTCACACCCACCTGTCGCAGCGGATGGCGGAAACGGACGCGGTTCGACGCCTGTATGGCGGACTGACACCCACCCAGTGGCTAGACTCGCTCGGTGCATTTGAGGGGCCTTTCTTCGGCGCCCACATGATGGCGCTCGACTGGTCGGTTGATCCGGCCATTCTGAAAAGAAATGGCGCGGTCTACGCGCACTGCCCATCCGCCGGTGGCGCAGGCGGTGCGTCGCAACCCTATCCCGAGGCCCTGGCTGCCGGCATCGCGACGAACGTCGCCATCGATACCCATTCCAACGATCTGGTCGAGAACGTGAAACTGGCCGTCATCGCCGGCAAGGCGCGCGCCAAACTGCAGCAAACGCATGGCGTCCCGGTCAAGACGCCGACCATCTGGGATGCCGTCGGAGGCGCGACGGCGGTCGCTGCCGACGGCTTGCGCCGACCCGACCTCGGTCGGCTCGCGCCGGGTGCCCGTGCCGATTTCATCGCGCTCGACCTATCTGACTGGCTTGTAGGGGCGGGCGCGTCGCCCCCAGAACCGCTCAACAACCTTCTCTATGCCAGCGGCTCCGCGGTAACGCATGTTGCGATCGATGGCCGGTTCGTCGTGTTCGACAGGGCGCTTCAGACGGCCGACGAGCAGAAGGTTTTCGAGCGTGGGGCCGCCGTCAACCGCAAGATCTGGCAGCAACTTGTCGATGAGGATTGGTTCTCGCCGACGCCGCGATAGGCCTGCATTCATACCGCGACTTGACTCAGTACCCGGCGCGCGTCACAGAATGGACCCGACGGTTCCCCGCAAGGGGTGAAAAGGGAACACGGTAAGGCCAAGCCGAAGCCGTGGCTGCCCCCGCAACTGTAGTCGGCGAGTGCGCGCCCATTGATGCCACTGGGGATACCCGGGAAGGCAGGGCGCAAACGTGGACCCGCAAGCCAGGAGACCTGCCGTCGCCGTCACCCATCCGTCGGTCGGGGCGCCCGGTGGTGCGGATTTCCGTAGCGGTGACGACGGTCGTGTACGTCGCAGCTATTGGGTCCGCGTGTGATGGAAGCATCCACAGAATTTGCCTATGACCGGTTCCTCTGCTGGGCGAACCTGCATATGCGGGGCCTTCGAAGCTGCAGGCGTACCTCGCGCTCACCGCTTCGGAGGCATCCATGAAGAAAAGACTTTGCTACTCGTGCGTATTGGCAGCGCTCGCGCTCTCGATCGCAGCAGAACCCCTACTTGCACAATCGCAATTGCCCGAAACGATCGTCACGGCGACCCGTATCGAGACGCCGAGCGCGCAGATTGCGAGTTCGGTGACCGTCATCACCGGCGAGGATCTGGAGGCCCGGCAGCAGCGGACGCTGGTCGACGCCCTTTCGTCGGTTCCCGGTCTGCGCGTCGTTCAGTCGGGGGGACTAGGCAAGCAGACATCCGTGTTTGCGAGAGGCAGCAACAGCAATCACACGCTGATTATCGTCGACGGCATCGAGGTCAGTGACACCAGCACGTCAAACGGAGCCTTCAACTTCGCCCACCTGCTGACCTCCGACATAGAGCGCATCGAAATCGTGCGCGGACCGCAGAGCACACTCTTCGGTTCCGACGCCATCGGTGCCGTCATCAACATCACCACCAAGCTGGGCCGGGGGCCGGCGGCATATCGTGCGCGTGTCGAGGCCGGCGCGTTCGACACGCTCAACGGTGTCGCCCAGATGAGCGGCAGCACGGGCGATCTGCGCTACGCGTTCGGCACCAGCTATACCGACAGTGACGGAGAGAGCATCTCGGCTCCGAGGATTCGCAGCCTGCAGGCCGGCGCCATCGAGGAGGACGACGGCTACACCCACAAGTCGTTCTCGATGAGGCTGAACTACGATGCGAGCGACAGCGTCGCTTTCGGACTTTCACTGCACCACGTCAGGACGCGGTCGGAAACCGATCAGCCGATCGAGGATCCCGATGCCTATGAGCGGACGCGGCAATGGTTTGGACGGGCGGATACAACGCTGCGTTGGTTCGACGGACTGCTCGAATCCATCCTGGCCGCGACCTATACGCGCCACGACCGCGACTCCTTCAACGTCCCCGGCATCGCCAATACGCTGCAGCGCAGCGACGACCTGGGCGAAAAGTCAAAGCTCGAAATTCAGAACAACGCCTACTTCGTCGACGGCCACATCATCACCCTGGGCCTGGAGACCGAGCTCGACTCGATCCGCGATGTGCAGTTCTCCAACTTCAGCGGCTTCACAATCCAGGGCCGGACCGTAGCGGATGCCCGCACCAACGCGGTCTACGCCCAAGACCAGTTTGCTCTGGGCGAGAAAGTATTCGGTACCGTCGGCGTGCGTTATGACGACCACGACACGCTCGGCGACAAGATCACGTTCAGGGTGGCGCCGGTGTGGCTGCTTCCCGACCGTGGCCTCCGGCTAAAAGGGGCGATCGGTACAGGGTTCCGCGCGCCCGCATTGTTTCAGTTGTTCGGCAACACGCGCAGCAGCAATGGGGGCAGGTTTACCGGTGACCCAACTCTGCGGGCCGAGGAAAGCGCGGGCTGGGAGGTCGGCTTGGAGCAGGCGATTGGCGCCGACGTTCTTGTTGGCACCACCTACTTCGACCAGGAGATCAAGAACCTGCTTGAGACGCGCTTCACGGGCAACGACTCCACGGTCATCAATCTTGCCCGCGCCGACATTTACGGGTTCGAGTCCTTTGTCAGTGCGCGGCTGACGCCGAAGGTCACGGTGCGCCTCGACCACACCTACACCCGGGCCGAGAACAAGGCGACCGGCAATGACCTGCGCCGGCAGCAAAAGCACAAGGCCAATCTCGACCTACGCTATCAGGCCACACCACAGCTCGCCGTGAACGGCGACGTCACGTTCGTCGGGTCGGGCAAGGATATTTCCGGCAATCCAAATGCGGCGACGCAGGAAATCCACAAGGGCAGCCATACGCTGCTGAACGTTTCGGCAAACTATGTGGTCAACGAACGGCTGACGGTTTTTGGCCGGGTGGTGAATCTGCTCAACCGCCGCCACGAGACGGCCGACGGATTCGCAGGTACCAGCAGGGGCGCTTTCGTGGGTGCCGCGATGACGTTCTGATGGCTATCCGGCGCCGTCGCTGGGCCCTTTGGGTTGTCCTCTTGCTGGCGACGGCGCCACTCGTCGCGGCGGCATCGCCCACACGAGTCGTTTCGCTCAATCTGTGCGCCGACCAGATGCTGGTATTGCTGGCCGATCCCGGCGTGCTGGTATCGGTCACGCATCTCGCGCCGGAACCGTCGCAATCCTACGTGGCAAATCGAATCAAGGGTTTGACCCTCAATCGTGGTCGCGCGGAAGAGATCCTGGCCCTGCGTCCGGATCTCGTCGTAGCAGGTGTGCATGCGGCGCGCCCGGCGGTTGCCATGTTGCGGCGGGTCGGCATCGACGTCATCGACCTGCCGCTCCCCGAATCCTTCGACGCCATCAGGGCGCAGACGACGTTTCTGGCGCAACGGCTCGGCGTCGAGACGCGGGGTGCGGCGCTTCTGGCCGATATGGAACGCCGGCTTGCCGCGGTGAGCCGGTCCGCGAGCGAACGCCGAGCCCTCGTACTCGGCACGAACGGCTTTACCAGCGGCCACGGTACCCTGGTCGACGACGTGCTGCGCGCCGCGGGTATGCGCAACATTGCCGCGGAAGATCTCGGCATCGTCGGTTTCGGTCGCGTCGGGCTCGAAGAGATCGTGCGTAGCGATCCCGAGGTCATCGTCGTCAACCAGCCCGCCACCAGCGAACCGTCCCTGGCGCGCGAGTTTCTCGATCATCCAGCCTTTGCCGCCTTTGTCGGGAGAATTATCCGGATCGACCCCAGCCTTTGGACCTGTGGCGGCCCGTACACGGTCGAGGCGGTCGAGTTTCTGGCCGGTGCCGGTCCATGAGTGCGTCGTTGGAGACGATCCCGCGCGCAAGCGCATGGCTCGCGCCCGGCCTCGCCGGTGCCGTCGTCTTGTTGCTGGCAGCGTCGCTCTCGATTGGCAGCGTACCCCTGGCGCTGTTCGATGCCTTGGGCGAGGCGCTGCGCGGAGACTCGTCGACGGCTGCCTTGATCTTGAGCGAGATTCGCTTGCCGCGGGCGCTTCTCGCGGCGCTCGTCGGCGCGACTCTCGGCCTGGCTGGCGCCGCCATGCAGGGATTGCTGCGCAACCCGCTCGCTGAACCCGGCATCCTTGGCGTTTCCGCGACGGCTGGCCTCGGCGCCGTGATCGCACTCTACTTCGGGCTTTCCCAGGCGTTTGTATTGGCTCTGCCACTCGGCGGCATGATCGGCGCGCTGTTTGCCGTTGCCGTGACGTACGTCCTGGCAGGACGCGACGCGAGCATTCTGACCCTGATCCTGGCGGGGGTCGCGCTGAACGCCTTTGCCGGAGCATTTACGTCGCTCGCGCTCAATCTGGCACCGAGTCCCTATGCGGCCCTAGAGATCGTCTTCTGGCTGTTGGGCTCCGTCGCGGACCGGTCGTTCAACCATATTGCCGTCGCACTGCCGCTGATGGCGGTAGGCTGGGTCCTGCTGTCCGGGACCGGGCGGGCGCTCGACGCCCTGTCGCTGGGCGAGGACGTCGCGCGCTCTCTGGGCGTCGACCTACGGCTTGCCCGGTTGCGCGTGATTCTGGGAACGGCCCTGGCGGTCGGCGCGGCGGTGTCGGTGACCGGGACTATCGGGTTCGTCGGTCTTGTCGTGCCTCACCTGCTGCGGCCGCTTGTCGGTCACGAGCCTTCGCGGCTGTTGTTGCCAAGCGCGTTCGGCGGCGCGGCGTTGGTGTTGGCAGCGGATATCGTCGCGCGCCTTGTCCCGCTCAACAGCGAGCTCAAACTTGGCGTGGTGACGGCGATTGTCGGCGCGCCGTTCTTTCTCTATCTCATCGTGCATACGCGGCGGACGATGCGATGATCGCGCTTGAGGCACGCGGGGTTTCCGTCCGCCTCGGCCGGCGCGAGGTACTCGCGGGCGCTCACTTCTGCGCCCATGAGGGAAGCCTCGTTGGGCTTATCGGTCCCAACGGGGCGGGCAAGACGACCCTGTTGCGGACCATGGCGGGTGTCCAGCCGATCGAACGGGGCGAGATATTTGTCAAGGATCGCCCCCTTTCCCGATACGAACGGACCGCCCTGGCACGACTTGTCGGCTACTTGCCCCAGGGCGCTACGGTTCATTGGCCGCTGACCGCGGAACGCGTCGTGGCGTTGGGTCGCATGCCTCATCTGCACCCATGGGGGCGATACGATCCGGCGGACCGGACGGCCGTGACGCGGGCGCTCGACGCGGTCGACGCCGGGCAGTTTGCCCAGCGACCGGTGACGGACCTGTCCACAGGAGAGCGCGCCCGCGTTCTACTCGCTCGTGCGTTGGCCGGCGATCCCGCGGTTCTTCTAGCCGATGAGCCAGTGGCAGCGCTCGATCCGAGTCACCAGATGATGGTCCTGGAGCTCCTGAAAGCGCGTTGCGCGGAGGGGCTCACGGCGGTGGTGGTACTGCACGATCTGACGCTTGCCGCGCGCTACTGCGACCAGATTTCGCTCCTGCTCGACAGCCGGTTGTATGCCGAAGGACCACCCGAGACGGTTCTGACGCCCGGTACACTCAAGCATGCCTACGGCATCGACGGTGGACTGCATGACGCTGACGGCTTGCCGATGATGGTGGTGCGGCGTCGCGTCCCGGTCGAAGACGAGAGGCGACCGTGAACGCGTTCCATGCGGCGGTCGGGGCGTCGATCATTGTCCATGCTGCCGTCGCTGGTGCAGTGGTGACCGTCTGGCCACCGCCGTCGCCGGATCAGCTACCGCGCGTGGTGCTCGTGGACCTGGTCATCGTCGAGGCGGGCGAACCGGGCCCTTCCGACAAGGCTGTCATCGACACTGCGGCGGGTCCCGGCTTGCCGGAAACGGAAGCGCCGGTGCTGGAGGACTTTCGTGCGTCGCCGCCAGCGCGAGAAGCCGAGGCCGACCCGACCCGCGAGGATCACCCGCGGTCGATCGTTTCGCTTCCGGCGGTCCCAGAAGCGAAGATTCAAGCCGATGGGAAGGCCACCGAAAACGAGGAGGTGTCGGAGGCCCTTCAGCCTGTGGGGCCGGCATCCCTCGAACAGGGCGTGGCGACAGCGAAAACACAGGTGGCCGCGCGCCAGCCGGATCCCGCTGAACCGGCCGCCTGGGGGCGCGCGCTTCCGCGTTCGAAACCGGCGCCGCGGACCCTGGCGGATACCCGAGCGGCCGAACCTGAAGGCGCCGATGACCCGCGGTCGGACGATGCCATTTTGCAGCCGATCCCTTCCGATGGATCAGGCCCGGTGTCCGCCCGGACCGTCCCTGGCGCGCAGGTCGCAAGACGCGGGACGGCGCAAGGCGACACGGAAGACCACGGTCGCGATGCACGACCGGCCAAGGGGAACCCAGCGCCGATCTACCCGCTGGCGGCGCGCCGGCGCGGACAGGAGGGCCGTGTTCTGCTCACGGTCGTCGTCGACCGGACGGGTGCGGTTGCCGAAGCACGCGTGAGCGAATCAAGCGGTCACCGACTGCTTGATCGGTCGGCCCTGAAGGCGGTGCGGCAGTGGCACTTCCTTCCGGCACAGCGCCGCGGGCGAGCCGTCGCGACGACCGTTTCCGTTCCCGTTGTCTTCGCACTCGAAGCACCTGGCGATGTTGCGCAGGACTAGCAGCCGCGCGCCGTGACGGTCGTGTGTTAACTCGCTAGTCTCGCTGCGCAGCGATACGAAAGGGAGCAGACGGTGAAGGAAGGTCTCGGCAAGTCAGTAGCTCGCGTTGAGGATGATCGGTTGCTGTCCGGTCGCGGACGCTATACCGACGACTTTGCCCTGCGCGGCGAAGCGCGGGCCATTGTCCTGCGGTCGCCGCATCCTGCAGCCCGGATCGTCGCCATCGACGCGGAGGCGGCGCAGCGGATGGAAGGCGTTGCCCTGATCCTCACCGGTGCCGATATCGAAGCGGCGGGGCTCGGCCACGTTTCCTCGATGGTCGACTACAAGAGGCCGGACGGTAGTCCGATGTTCAAGACGCCACGCCCGGTGCTTGCCGTCGGCCGCGTCCGGCACGTCGGGGATCCCGTTGCCTTCATCGTCGCCGACACCCTCGACCAGGCTCGTGCCGCAGCCGAAGCCGTGGTCGTCGACTACGAGCCGCTTCCCTCGGTCAGCGATTCGCTCGCCGCGCTTGAGCGGGGGGCGCCCGCCGTTTGGGACGAATGTCCCGACAACATCTCCTTCATTTTCGAAGCCGGCGACGCGAACGCGGTCGAGACCGCCTTCGCCGGCGCCGACCACGTCACGTCACTCGATCTCGTCATCAACCGTATCTCCGCAGCGCCGATGGAACCCCGCGCGGCCGTGGGCGACTATGACTCCAGCACCAACCGCTTTACCCTCTATTGCGGCGTCCAAAATCCGCATTCCATGCGGCGCGTTCTCGCGAATCGCTACCTGAATGTTGCGGAAAGCGACCTTCGTGTCGTCAGTCCCGACATGGGTGGCGCCTTTGGCATGCGATCCTCGCCCTATCCCGAACTGACGCTCGTTCTCCACAGTGCGCGTCTCTTGGGACGGCCGGTGCGCTGGACGATCGAGCGCTCCGAGGCCTTCGTCGCGGATGACCAGGCCCGCGACAACCGTACGCGGGCAGAGCTGGCGTTGGACAAGGACGGCACGTTTCTTGCTCTGCGCGTCCGCACCACGGCCTCACTGGGTGCCTATGTCGCCATGGGTGCAGCCGGCCCGGTGACGCTCAATATCGGCGGGCTGGCCGGCGTTTACACAACGCCGGCCATTCACGTGCGCGCGACAGGCGTCCTGACCAACACGCCGTCGACGTCGGCGTATCGGGGCGCCGGCCGGCCGGAGGCGTCATACGTGATCGAGAGGTTGATCGACGCTGCGGCGCGGGAAATCGGGATCGACCGGATTGCGCTGCGGCGGCGAAACACGATTGCCCCCTCGCAGATGCCTTTCAAGACGGGCCTGACGTTCACCTACGACTGTGGCGAATTCGAGCGCAACCTGGATCTGGCGCTCGAGGCCATCGACCACGGCGGTTTTGCGGCCCGTGCCGCAGAGTCGCGCGCTGCCGGACGGCTTCGTGGGTTCGGCATCGCCAATGTGATCGAGCGCGCGGCGGCCATGGGAGAGGAAACGGCTGAAATCCGATTCGACCCCTCCGGCGGCGCGACGTTGCTGATGGGGACGCATTCGCATGGGCAGGGCCACGAGACCGTGTTCCGCCAACTCCTTTCGGACAAGCTTGGACTGGATTTCGAAGATGTCCGCTACGTTCAGGGCGACACCGATCTTGTGGCACATGGTTTCGGCACCTTCGGGTCGCGGTCGTCCGGACTGGGTGGCGCTGCGATTGAACGCGCTGCCGCCAAAGTGTTCGACAAATGCCGAAAGGTCGTGGCGCACTCTATGGAGGCGGACGAAGGCGACATCGAGTTTGTCGATGGCACCTTTTTCGTGTCCGGCACCGACCGGCGCATGTCCATCCGGGAGGCTGCCCAACGCACATACATGGCGAATGCCTTGCCGCCAGGGATGGAGCCGGGTCTTCACGAACGCGCGGCTTTCGTGCCGGTCGGCGCGACATTCCCGAACGGTTGCCACGCCAGCGAGGTCGAGATCGACCCCGAGACGGGGCTTGTTCGGGTTGCGCGCTATGTCGTTGTCGACGACGTCGGCAACGTCATGAACCCGCTATTGCTGAAAGGGCAGATTCACGGCGGCCTGGTACAAGGCGCGGGACAAATCCTCTTCGAGGATATCGTGTGGGATCCCGATTCCGGCCAGCAACTTTCCGGATCCTTCATGGATTACTGCATGCCGCGAGCGTCCGATTTCCCTTTCTTCGAAGTGTCGAGTAACCCGGTTCCGACGACGCTCAATCCGCTGGGGATTAAGGGGGCCGGAGAGGCCGGAACGGTCGGTGCGATGCCGTGCGTCATGAGTGCGATTCTCGACGCGCTGGCGAACCAGGGAGTCACGCATTTCGACATGCCCGCCACCCCCTATCGGGTGTGGCGCGCGCTGCACGAATCGAAGGACTAGGGCTCGGCTTTCTGGATGCCGGCCTCGAGCGCGATCTGGACGAGCCCCGCAATCGAGGAGGATTCCATTTTTTTCATCATCCGCATGCGCTGGACCTCTACCGTGCGTGGCGAAGTATCCAGTTCTCGCGCAATTTCCTTGTTCGAGAGGCCGTCCACGACCATCTCCAGAACGGTCCGCTCGCGTTCGGTCAGTGAATCGAGCCGGGCCAAGATCTGGGCTTTCTGACGAGAGCGTTCGCGGTTCTCGGCGTCGGTTTTGACGCATTTCTGAATGGAGTCGAGCAGGTCCTGCGCACGGAAAGGCTTCTCGACGAACTCATAGGCGCCGCTCCTCATGGCCTCGACCGTCATCGGGATGTCTCCGTATCCTGTCAGGATAATGACAGGCGGCGGCACCGGGCTTTCCTGGAGCTGTTTTTGGATGTCGAGACCGCTCGTTCCCGGCATGCGCACGTCGAGGATCACGCATCCCGGATTGGCGGAATCGTATGCCTGAAGGAAGGCGTCGCCCGTTTCAAAAGCCTGAGTGTTCAAGCCAACTGTCTTTACGAGTTCGATAATGATCTCGCGGATATCTTCGTTGTCGTCGACGACGAATACCGTCGGGGACGTCTCTTGGCTCATCTGCTCTCCCTCAGCGCAGCTGACGCCGCAAACGATACCCTGGCGTGCGGCGCCTGGATTTTGGCTGCTGGCGACGGGAATTGCTAGTCGGCGCGCTGGCCGATGCCGCAACCCTCGGGCAAGATTAGTAGATGTCTCCCCTTCGTGTCGTCCTTGCAGGTCGGCGGTCACCTTTTCTGGATGAACTTTCCGGCCGTCTGGCCGACGCTGGCGCTGCCGTTTCGATTGTCGATACGGATTCGGGGCCGGGTCACGATCCTGTGCGCGACTCCAGGGGAAGTCTTCTCGTCCTCGACGCTCATACGCATCCGATCGATTTCGGCCGCCCCAGCGAGCCTGGTTTACCGGATTGGGCCATTGCCCATATTGGGGTCGCCCGCCGAACGATTCTGCTGTCGTCGCATCTTGCCCGCCAGGAATGCACCGGCTTCCCCCTGGCTGCCCTAGAGGCGGCGGTTGGTGGCGCAGGCGGGGCCATCCTGCGCCTGGGGCGAGTCCTCGATCCCCTCGATCCGTTGCTGGTACGGTGGCGAAATGCGCTCAAAGAGGGCGTCCCGGTCGCGCCGCTTCCCTGTCCCCTTGCGCCGGTGGATATGGGAACGGCGCTGGCCGCCGTGGCCGTCCTGACCCGAGACCCGGACCTGCGCGGCGAATTCGCGTGCACGGCGCCCGACGAAACGACCTACGCAGAGATCGCCGATCGCATGCGGCGGGCGCTGCAGTTGCCCGAAAATCGGGTCACGCCGACGGGCTATGAGCCATCCGATTTCGGTCTACTGAAATGGCCCGAGCGCGTGGCGGACGGCGTCAGCGCTGTCCTGGCCGAGGGTGGCGTCCGCGCCGGCAAGGTTACCGCGGTCCTGGACAACGTGATGCGCCGCGTCCTCGCCTGACGTAGTATTCGCTCGAACCGAGAATGGGTGAAGCCATGGCAGTGAGCATCGACGAGCCGTTTCATCACAAGATGATGCCATCAGTGTCTCACGACGAGTTGGCGCGCCAGCGCGCAACCCTGAGCATGAAGCTACACATGACGTACGACATCTATCCGCGCGACGAGGACGTCTATGCGGCGCACACACTGCCCGCCTTCGTCAAGGAGCATCGGCGACCGCCTCGCGACAAGACGGAAGTTCGACACGCAATGATGCGCGAGCCCACGACACAGATGTGGAGCGCCATCGCGCGGACAATGCAAGAGATGCTCTGGTACGACACCGGTGCGGCGATCGAGCGCCAACTTGGTGATCTGATGCTCAAAGCGCGTCGTCTTGGCGAGAAGCCGCTGGGGACATTGCGACTCAATCCCGATCTTCCGGTGCCGCGCTACCTGTCGGCGATCGACATTCATGCGATGCCCGGCAGCTACGGCGGCGACCTGGCGGAAGGCGATGTCTATGCCGGCGCCCTGTACGATCGTGGTGCCTATTACTACACGAAAGGTCTGACCGGACCGCTGAACGACGGTTCCGGGCGGTCGTTAGTTGCATCGTTCAGGGAGCTTTTCCCCGAGGCGCGGCCGCGCCGCATCCTCGACCTTGGTTGCGCCATCGGCGGCTCCACGATTCCGTGGCTCGACGCATTTCCGGAAGCCGAGGTTCACGGCATCGACGTGGGTGCTGCCGTGTTGCGCTATGCGCATGCGCGCGCAGAGGCGCTGGAAAAGCGAATCCACTTTGCGCAGGAGAATGGGGAGCAGACGCGTTTTCCCGACGACTATTTCGATGTTGTCGCGACGACCGGTGTGTTTCACGAGACGTCGACGGCGGCGTCGAGGAATATCATGCGCGAAATCCATCGCATTCTGGCACCCGGCGGCATATCGATGAACTCGGACATCCCCCATCAGCACGCCAATGATCTTCATGACCAGTTCATGCTGGATTGGGACTGTCACTACAATGCCGAGCCGTTCTGGGCGCACTGGACGGCCATGACGTCCAGGGATCTGATGGCGGCTGGAGGATTCGATCCGCAGACGGTGTGGGAGTGCTGGCGCTCCCGCGACCATAAGGGCAATTTCCATCTTCATGATTCGCCCAAGGAACATCCCAACGAGACCAACAAGGGCGGTATCGGCAAAGGCGTTTTCTGGGGCGCGCGGAAGTCTGAGCGGACCTGACAGTAGCGAATTGGCGCGCCCGGCAGGATTCGAACCTGCGACCCCAGGATTAGGAATCCTGTGCTCTATC
>JAYQVF010000008.1:0-34372 GCA_038148335.1 Alphaproteobacteria bacterium
CCGCGAGGGCGGCCGCACCGTCGGTGCCGGCGTCGTCGCCGCAATCGTCGAGTAGGTATAGGAACGGCTTGGGGCGATAAGAGGAAAAAATGGCGATCGACAGTCAGAACATTCGCATCCGCCTCAAGGCGTTCGATCATCGCGTGCTCGATCAGTCGACGAACGAGATCGTGACCACGGCGAAGCGCACCGGCGCCAACGTCCGCGGTCCGATCCCGTTGCCGAACAAGATCGAGAAGTACACGGTGCTGCGTTCGCCGCACATCGACAAGAAGTCGCGCGAGCAGTTCGAGATCCGGACCCACCGGCGGCTGCTCGACATCGTTGACCCCACGCCGCAGACCGTGGACGCGCTGATGAAGCTCGACCTCGCCGCCGGCGTGGACGTTGAGATCAAGCTTTAGGGCCAGCCATGCGTACCGGTCTCATTGCACAAAAGGTCGGCATGACCCGCATCTTCACTGATGACGGGCGTCACGTGCCGGTGACGGTGCTCAAGATCGACAACCTCCAGGTCGTTGATCAGCGCACCCAGGAAAAGAACGGCTATACCGCGCTGCAACTCGGCGCCGGGACGGCCAAGGTCAAGAACGTGTCCGGCGCCCAGCGCGGCCACTTCGCCAAGGCCAACGTCGAGCCGAAGCGCAAGATGGCCGAATTCCGGGTTGCCGAGGACGCGCTCGTCGACATCGGCGCCGAACTGTCGGCGACCCATTTCGTCGCCGGCCAGCGCGTCGACGTATCGGCCACCTCGATCGGTAAGGGTTTCGCCGGCGCCATGAAGCGGCACAACTTCGGCGGCCTGCGCGCGAGCCACGGCGTATCGGTCTCGCACCGCTCGCACGGTTCCACCGGTCAGTGCCAGGACCCCGGCAAGGTGTTCAAGGGCAAGAAGATGGCCGGCCACCTCGGTGCCGAGCGCGTTACGCTTCAGAATCTTGAGGTCGTCGAGACCGACGAGAACGAGGGTCTGATCATGCTGCGTGGTGGCGTGCCGGGTGCGGCGGGCGGCTGGGTCTACATCCGCGATGCCGTCAAGCGGCCGCGGCCCGACGATGTGCCCTATCCGGCGGCCCTGCGCGGCGGCGCCGCGTCGGCGCAAGCCAAAGCCCCGGCCGAGGCAGCGCCGGAAGCTGCTGAGAACGACGCACCGGCGGAGACCGCCGGCGACAGTGAAAAGAAGGACTAGGCTATGAAGGCTAAGGTCACAACGTTCGACAACAAGGCGGCCGGCGAGATCGATCTCGACGACGGCGTGTTCGGCATGCCGTCCCGGCCCGACCTGATCCACCGCGTGGTTCGCTGGCAACTCGCCAAGCGCCGCGCCGGCACGCACAAGGTCAAGCTGATCCACGACATCAGCGGCACCACCGCGAAGCCCTACAAGCAGAAGGGTACCGGTCGTGCGCGCCAGGGCTCGATGCGGTCGGCCCAGTTCCGTGGCGGTGCGACGGTTCACGGACCGATCCCGCGCGACCATGGGCACGAGCTGCCGAAGAAGGTGCGCAAGCTCGGTCTCAGGGCCGCGCTGTCGGCCAAGCAGGCGGCGGGCAAGCTCATCATCCTCGACGAGGCCAAGGCTGCGACCATGGAAACGTCGAAGGTAGCCGCGCAGTTCAAGGCGCTCGGCTGGACCTCGGCGATGATCATCGACGGGCCCCAGGTCGACGCCAATCTGAGCTGGGCGCTGCGTAACATGCCGAAGGTCGATCTGCTGCCGCAGCAGGGTGCCAACGTCTACGACATCATGCGGCGCGACGTGCTGGTCCTTACCAAGGCGGCCGTCGAAGGCCTGCAGGGGAGGCTCGCATGAAGGGTCAGGTAATCAGCAAGGAGCGCATGTACGAAGTGCTCCGCGGCCCCGTCATCACCGAAAAGGCGACGCTCGCGTCGGAGCACAACCAGGTTGTCTTCCGCGTCGCGATCGATGCCAGCAAGCCGGAGATCAAGTCGGCGGTGGAAGAGCTGTTCAAGGTCAAGGTCAAGGCGGTCAACACGCTGCGCACCCAGGGCAAGATCAAGCGTTTCCGCGGCGTTATTGGCCGGCGGCCGGAAGTCAAGAAAGCGGTCGTGACCCTCGAAGAGGGCCATTCGATCGACGTCACCACGGGGGTCTAGCGAATGGCGCTTAAATCGTTCAAACCGACGACCCCGTCGCTCCGCGGCACGATCCTCGTTGATCGCAGCGGGCTGCATAAGGGACGTCCGGTCAAGAAGCTGACCGAAGGCAAGACCAAGAAGGGTGGCCGCAACAGCAACGGTCGCATCACGATGCGGCACGTCGGCGGCGGTCACAAGCAGCGCTACCGCAAGGTCGACTTCAAGCGCACCAGGGCCGGCATGGCGACGGTCGAGCGGCTTGAATACGATCCCAACCGGACCGCCTTCATCGCCCTGATCACGTACGACGACGGCGAACAGGCCTACATCCTGGCGCCGCAGCGTCTGCGCGTCGGCGACAAGGTCGAGGCCGGGGCCGAAGCCGACATCAAACCGGGCAATGCCCTGCCGCTGCAGTCCATTCCCGTCGGCACGATCGTGCACAACGTCGAGATGAAGCCGGGCAAGGGCGGCCAGATCGCCCGGTCGGCCGGGACCTACGTGCAGCTCGTCGGCAAGGATGCCGGTTACGCCCTGCTGCGTCTGTCCTCCGGCGAGCAGCGCATGGTTCGGGCCGAGTGCATGGCCACCGTCGGCGCGGTGTCCAATCCCGACCAGCAGAACATCAAGATCGGCAGCGCCGGGCGCAAACGCTGGATGGGCAAGCGCCCGTCGGTGCGCGGCGTGGCCATGAACCCGATCGACCATCCGCATGGCGGTGGTGAAGGCCGGACTTCAGGCGGCCGCCATCCCGTGACGCCCTGGGGCAAGCCGACCAAGGGCGCCAAGACGCGCAACAACAAGGCGACCGACCGCTTCATTTTGCGGCGCCGCCGGAAGAAGAAGTAGGAGGCCAGCGTGGCTCGCTCCGTATGGAAAGGTCCGTTCGTCGACGGCTATCTGCTGAAAAAGGCAGAGGCTGCGCGTACCTCGGGCCGCAAGGAAGTGATCAAGATCTGGTCGCGCCGTTCGACGATCCTGCCGCAATTCGTCGGCCTGACGTTCGGCGTCTACAACGGCCGCAAGTTTATTCCTGTGCTCGTCACCGAGAGCATGGTCGGTCACAAGTTCGGCGAGTTTTCGCCGACCCGGACCTTCTCGGGACACAGCGCGGACAAGAAGGCGGCGAGGGGCTAAGGCGTCACGATGGGTAAGTCATCTGCATCCCGCCGTCTGGCGGACAACGAGGCAAGCGCGACGGCGCGTGCGCTGCGGGTCAGCCCGCAGAAGCTCAACCTGGTGGCGGCGTCGATTCGCGGCAAGGCGGCTGAAAAGGCGCTCGCGGAGCTCTCCTTCTCGCCGCGCCGGATCGCGGGCGACGTGAAGAAGGTGCTGCAGTCCGCCATTGCGAATGCCGAGAACAATCACCAGCTTGACGTTGATCGCCTGGTCGTGTCCGAGGCGACGGTCGGCAAGGCTTTCCTGATGCGCCGCTGGCGTGCCCGTGCGCGGGGCCGCGTTGGGCGCATCGTGAAGCCCTTCAGCAACATCACAATCGTAGTGCGCGAGCGCGAGGGAGACTGATGGGTCAGAAAGTAAATCCTGTAGGCTTGCGCCTCGGTATCAACCGCACGTGGGATTCGCGCTGGTTCGCGAACGACCGCGAGTACGGCGACCTGCTGCACGAAGACCTGCGCATCCGCAAATACGTCAACGACAAGCTGCCGCAGGCGGGCATCAGCAAGGTCATCATCGAGCGCCCGGCCAAGAAGGCGCGGATCACCATCCATACGGCGCGCCCCGGCGTGGTCATCGGCAAGAAGGGTGCGGACATCGAGCGTCTGCGCGGCGAGATCGCCAAGATGACGAACTCCGAGCTGCACCTGAACATCGTCGAGATCCGCAAGCCCGAGATCGACGCCAAGCTGGTGGCCGACAACATCGCCCAGCAGCTCGAGCGCCGCGTTGCCTTCCGTCGCGCGATGAAGCGTGCGGTGCAGTCCGCAATGCGCCTTGGCGCGCTCGGCATCCGCATCAACTGCGGCGGTCGTCTCGGCGGCGCCGAAATCGCCCGGACGGAGTGGTATCGCGAAGGCCGCGTGCCGCTGCACACCCTGCGCGCCGACATCGACTACGGCGAGTCCACGGCCAAGACGGCCTATGGCACGTGCGGCGTGAAGGTCTGGGTCTTCACCGGTGAAATCATGGTCCACGACCCGATGGCCAAGGACCGCCGGATTTCCGAGCAGCAGCAAGGCGGCGGCGCCCCGGCGCGGTCGTAGGAATTGAGAGATGCTTAGTCCGAAACGCACGAAATTCCGCAAGCAGCACAAGGGCCGCGTCCACGGGCTGGCCAAGGGCGGCACCGCGCTCAACTTCGGCGCCTACGGCCTGAAGGCCATTACGCCGGGCCGCGTCACGGCGCGCGAGATCGAAGCCGCCCGTCGCGCGATCACCCGCGAGATGAAGCGTGCCGGCCGCGTGTGGATCCGCATCTTCCCGGACGTCCCGGTCTCCAAGAAGCCGACCGAAGTCCGCATGGGCAAGGGCAAGGGTTCGCCGGAATTCTGGATGGCGCGGGTCAAGCCGGGCCGGATCATGTTCGAGATCGACGGCGTGCCGCCGGCGGTGGCGCAGAGCGCCTTCGCGCTCGGCGCGGCGAAGCTGCGGGTCCGCACCAAGGTCGTCACCCGTATCGGTGAAGGAGGCCAGTGATGAAGGCCGAAGAGCTTAAGGGCAAGAGCCCGGACGAGCTGCGCGACGAGCTCCTCGGTCTGCGCAAGGAAGCGTTCAATCTGCGTTTCCAGCGCGCCAGCGGGCAGCTTGAGAACACGGCGCGTATTCGCCAGGTCCGCAAGGACATCGCGCGGATCAAGACCGTCCTGCGGCAACGCGCCCAGGCGGCGTCATAGAGCGGAAGTAGGAAATGCCAAGAAGAACACTAACCGGCGTGATTGTGAGCAAGTCTGGCGACAAGACGGTCGTCGTCCGTGTCGACCGCCGCGTCCAGCATCCGCTCTACAAGAAGTTTATTCAGCGGTCGAAGCGCTACCATGCGCACGATGCCGCCAATCAGTTTCAGGTCGGGGACTTCGTCCGCATCCAGGAATGCGCGCCGATTTCCAAGCTCAAGACCTGGGAAGTAGTGGAGCAGGTCGCCCGCGGGTAATCCGCGCGGCCGGTATAGGTTGAACGATGATTCAGGTCGAAACGAACCTCGATGTTGCTGACAATTCCGGCGCTCGCCGCGTCCAGTGCATCAAGGTGCTGGGTGGCAGCAAGCGGAAGACCGCCACGGTGGGCGACGTGATCGTCGTCTCCGTGAAGGAGGCGATTCCGCGCGGCCGCGTCAAGAAGGGCGAGATTCACCGCGCCGTCATCGTCCGGACGGCGAAGGAAATCCGCCGCCCTGACGGCAGCGCGATCCGCTTCGACAAGAACGCCGCCGTGCTGATCTCCAAGGACAACGAGCCGATCGGCACCCGCATCTTTGGGCCGGTGACGCGCGAACTCCGCGACCGCGCCTACATGAAGATCATCTCGCTCGCCCCGGAGGTGTTGTGATGGCCGCCAAGATCAGGAAAGGCGACAACGTCATCGTGATGGCCGGTCGCGAGAAGGGAAAGAAAGGCAGCGTCATCCGCGTCGAGCCGGATCTCGACCGCGCGCTGGTGCAGGGCGTCAACATGGTGAAGCGTCACCAGGCGCCGGGCGCCGGCAATCCCGGCGGCATTCGCGAATACGAGGCGCCGATCGCGATCTCCAACCTCGCCATCGAGGACCCCAAGGACGGAAAGCCGACCCGTGTCGGTTTCAAGAAGCTCGAGGATGGCCGCAAGGTCCGCTACGCCAAGCGTTCGGGCGAAGTGATTGACAGGTAGACGACCATGGCAGCGCGTCTGAAACAGATTTACGACACCGATATCCGCAAGGCGCTCACGGAGCGTTTCGGCTATCCCAACCAGATGGCGGTTCCGCGCATCGAGAAGATCGTCCTCAACATGGGCGTGGGCGAGGCGGCGACCGACACCAAGAAGATCAACTCGGCGGCCCAGGACCTGACCGCGATCGCCGGCCAGAAGGCCGTCATTACCCAGTCGCGCAAGTCGATCGCGAACTTCAAGCTGCGCGAGAATGTGGGCATCGGTTGCAAGGTCACCCTGCGGCGAGACCGCATGTACGAATTCCTCGATCGCCTGATCACGATCGCGCTGCCGCGCGTTCGCGACTTCCGCGGCGTGTCGGGCAAGAGCTTTGATGGTCGTGGCAACTACGCCATGGGCATCAAGGAACACATCGTTTTCCCCGAGATCGACTACGACAAGGTCGAAACGGTTCGGGGGCTGGACGTCATCATCGTCACGACGGCAAAGAGCGACGACGAAGCGCGCGAACTCCTCCGCGGCTTCGGCATGCCCTTCGCTGCCTGATCTGGAAGGACTGGAACAGGGGTCACATGGCAAAGAAGAGCGCCATCGAAAAGAACAACCGCCGCCGGAAAATGGCGGCTCGGTACGCTGCCAAGCGGGCACGGCTCAAGGCAATCGCCAAAGACGAGTCCAAGCCGCAGGAGGAGCGCTTCGCCGCGCGCCTCAAGCTGGCGGAAATGCCGCGCAACTCGTCGGCGACGCGCATTCGCAATCGTTGCGAATTGAGCGGCCGTCCGCGCGGTGTGTATCGCAAGCTGCGCCTGTCGCGCATCGCGCTGCGGGACCTGGCCTCGATCGGTCAGGTTCCGGGCATGGTCAAGTCGAGCTGGTAGGACACGCCCATGACGATGACTGATCCCCTGGGCGATATGCTCACCCGCATCCGCAACGGCCAGCAGGCGCGGTTGTCGGAGATTTCGAGCCCCGCGTCGCGTTTGCGCAGCAACGTGCTCGAGGTTCTGAAGGCGGAGGGCTATATCCGCGATTTCGAACGGCTCGAAATCGAAATCGGCAAGCCCGAGCTCAAGATTCACCTCAAGTACTACGAGGGCGAGCCGGTCATTAAGACCATCGAGCGCATTTCGACGCCGGGCCGCCGTGTCTATTCGTCGATCCGCGATCTGCCGCGTGTCTGCAACGGCCTCGGTATCGCCATCCTTTCGACGCCGCGCGGCGTCATGTCGGATACGCAGGCCCGCGAGGCGAACGTGGGCGGCGAAGTCCTCTGTAACGTGATCTAGAGAAACGCCATGTCCCGCATCGGAAAAAAACCGGTCCCCGTGCCCAAGGGCGTCAATGTGTCGCTCGAAGGCCAGGACATCTCGGTCAAGGGCCCGAAAGGCACGCTCGAGCTCACGCTGGTCGACCAGGTTCTGGCTCGCCTCGAGAACGACGAGATCGTCGTCGCGCCGCGCGACGAGTCCAAGGAAGCCCGCATGATGTGGGGCATGCAGCGGACGCTGGTGTCGAACCTGATCGAAGGCGTGACCGAAGGGTTCTCCAAGGACCTCGAGATCGTCGGCGTCGGCTACCGCGCCTCGGTGCAGGGCAAGGATCTCGTGCTGGCGCTCGGCTTCAGCCACGAGGTGCGCTACCCCGTTCCGGAAGGCATCAAGATCGAGTGCCCGACCCAGACCCAGATCAAGGTTTCCGGTGCCGACCGCCAGCGCGTCGGTCAGGTTGCCGCCGAGATCCGCGCGTATCGCAAGCCGGAGCCGTTCAAGGGCAAGGGCGTGAAGTACGCCGGCGAATACATCTTCCGCAAAGAAGGCAAGAAAAAGTAGGTCGAACCATGACCATCACAGCACAAAGACGCCGCACCCGGGTGCGTTCCAGCCTTCGCCGCAAGTCGACCGGTCGTCCGCGCCTTTCGGTGTTCCGCTCGAACCAGCACATCTACGCCCAGATCATCGACGATACGAAGGGCGCCACGCTGGCGTTCGCGTCGAGTCTGGAAAAGGACCTCGGTATCGCGAAGGGCGGCAACAAGGATGCCGCCGTCGTGGTCGGGAAGACGATCGCCGAGCGCGCGAAAGCGGCCGGCATCGAGGCCGTCGTCTTCGACCGCGGCAGCTACCTCTATCATGGCCGCGTCAAGGCGCTGGCCGATGCCGCGCGTGAAGCCGGCCTGTCGTTCTGAAAGGAAGTTCTGTTATGGCGCGTCAAAACTTCGGTGAACGCCAGGATAGCGATCTGGTTGACAAGCTCGTCGGCATCAACCGCGTGGCCAAGGTGGTCAAGGGCGGCCGTCGCTTCGGGTTCGCCGCGCTGGTGATCGTCGGCGACCAGAAGGGTCGCGTCGGCTGGGGCAAGGGCAAGGCCCGCGAAGTGCCCGAGGCGATCCGCAAGGCGACCGAATCGGCAAAACGCAACATGATCCGCGTGCCGCTGCGCGAAGGGCGTACCCTGCACCACGATGCCAAGGGCCGCTTCGGCGCCGGTCGCGTCATGCTGCGTGCCGCCCCGCCGGGCACCGGCATCATCGCGGGCGGCCCGATGCGCGCCATCTTCGAGACCCTCGGGGTTCAAGACATCGTGACGAAGTCCATCGGCACGGCCAATCCGCACAATATGATCAAGGCGACTTTCGACGCGCTCGAAAACCTGATGTCGCCGCGCGGCGTGGCCGCGAAACGCAACAAGAAGGTCGGCGACATCATCGGTCGTCGGCGTGAAGTCGAGAGCGAAGCGCAGGCATAACCATGGCTGGCAAGAAAACCGTCAAGGTCACCCAGATCCGCAGCCCCATCGGGCGCCCCGCCGTCCAGCGGCAGACGCTGATCGGGCTTGGTCTCAACAAGCTGCATCGCACGAGCGAGCTGGAAGACACGCCGGCGGTTCGCGGCATGATTGCGAAAGTGCATCACCTGGTGCGCGTCGACGCCGAGTAGGAACAGAACGATGGAACTCAACAACATCGCGGACAAACACGGTGCGCGCCGGCCGCGCAAGCGGGTCGGCCGGGGCATCGGCTCGGGCACGGGCAAGACCTCGGGCCGCGGCGTCAAGGGCGCGAAGTCGCGTTCCGGCGTCTCGATCAACGGCTTCGAGGGCGGCCAGATGCCGATCTATCGGCGTCTGCCGAAGCGCGGCTTCAACAACATCTTCCGCAAGAACTTCCAGGAAGTGAATCTCGGCCGGCTGCAGCAGGCCGTCGATGCCGGCAAGCTCGATGCCGGCAAGACCGTCGATGCTGCGGCGCTGGTCGCCGCCGGCGTGATCCGCCGCGTGCTCGACGGTGTGCGCATTCTCGGCAAGGGCGAGATCAAGGCCGGTCTGACGGTCGAAGTCGCCGGTGCGTCCAAGGCGGCGATTGCCGCCATCGAAAAGGCCGGGGGCAAGGTCACGCTGACCGCGCCGGTCGCCGTCGAAGAGGCGCCGAAAAAGGCCCGCGCGAAGAAGAAAAAGGCCGCGGCCGAAGACGACGCCTAAGTCGTGCCGGGCTGATCCGGCGCCTGATACGTAGGATAGAGCATTCATGGCTTCCGCCGCTGAACAGCTTGCCGCCAACATCAATCTCGGTGCCTTCGCCAAGGCGACCGAGCTCAAGAAGCGGCTGTGGTTCACGCTCGGCGCCCTGATCATCTATCGCCTCGGCACCTTCATTCCGCTGCCCGGCATCGACCCGGTCATCATGCAGGACATCTTTCGCCAGAACGCCGGCGGCATCCTCGGCATGTTCGACATGTTCGCGGGCGGCGCGCTGGGCCGGATGACGATCTTCGCGCTCAACATCCTTCCCTACATCTCGGCGTCGATCATCATGCAGTTGATGACGGCGGTGTCGCCGCGCTTCGAGGCGCTGAAGAAGGAAGGCGAATCGGGCCGCAAGAAGATCAACCAGTACACCCGCTACGGCACCGTCCTCCTCGCGGCGCTGCAGGCCTACGGCATTGCCGTCGGTCTCGAAAGCATGACCAGTTCCCAGGGCAGCGCCGTGCTCGATCCCGGCGGCTTCTTCCGCCTGACCACGGTCGTCACGCTGACCTGCGGCACCGTGTTCCTGATGTGGCTGGGTGAACAGGTGACGGCGCGCGGCGTCGGTAACGGCATTTCGTTGATCATATTCGCCGGCATCGTCGCCAACCTGCCTTCGGCACTGGTGGGCACGCTGGAGTTGGGACGTACCGGTGCGCTATCCGCCGGGTTCATCGTTCTGATGCTGGCCATGATGTTCGCGACGATCGCGTTCGTCGTCTTCATCGAGCGCGCCCAGCGGCGGATCATCGTGCAGTACCCCAAGCGCCAGATGGGCAACAAGATGATGGGCGGCGAGAGCTCCCACATCCCGTTGAAGCTCAATACGTCGGGCGTGATCCCGGTGATCTTCGCCTCGTCGCTGCTGTTGCTGCCGATCACGCTGGCGAACTTCACCGCCGGTGGCGGACCCGAATGGCTGATCACCGTCTCCGCGCTCCTGGGTCGCGGGCAGCCCTTGTATCTCCTGCTCTACGCGGGTGGCATCGCCTTCTTCGCCTTCTTCTACACGGCGATCGTGTTCAATCCGTCGGAAACGGCCGACAACCTGAAGAAGTACGGCGGCTTCATTCCCGGCATCCGGCCCGGTAAGAACACGGCCGACTACCTCGACTACGTGCTGACGCGTCTCACGGTCGTCGGTGCCAGCTATCTGGTCGCCGTCGCAATTCTTCCCGAGATCCTGATTTCGCGCTTCGCCGTGCCGTTCTACTTCGGCGGCACGTCGCTGCTGATCGTGGTCACGGTCTCGATGGATACCGTGGCGCAGATTCAGTCGCACCTGCTCGCGCACCAGTACGAAGGCCTCATCAAGAAGTCCAAGCTCAGGGGCCGCAATCGATGAACCTGATCCTGCTCGGGCCGCCGGGCGCCGGCAAAGGCACCCAGGCGCAGCTGCTCGAACGCGACCGTGGCTTCGTCCAACTGTCGACGGGCGACATGCTGCGTGCGGCGGTGGCCGAAGGGACGGATGTCGGCAAGAAGGCCAAGGCGATCATGGATCGCGGCGACCTCGTGCCCGACGACGTGATGGTCCAGATCATCTCCGACAAGCTGGACGAGATCGGCGACACCCCCTTCATCCTCGACGGCTTTCCCCGGACCAAGGTCCAGGCCGAGGAACTCGACGCCCTGCTGGTGTCGAAGAAAAAGAAGCTCGACGTCGTCATTCAGTTGAAAATAAATGACGAGATTCTCGTTGGACGGGTCGTCGGCCGCTTCACCTGCGCCGCCTGCGGCGAGGGCTACCACGACACTTTCAAGCAGCCGAAAAAGACCGGGGTCTGCGATCGCTGCGGCGGCACGGAGTTCAAACGCCGCGCCGACGACAACGAGGAAGCCATGCGCACCCGCCTGGCCGCCTATCACGGCCAGACGGCCCCCCTGATCGACTACTACGGCAAGAAGGGCATTCTGAAGGCGGTCGACGGCGCCGCGGCGTTCGACGCCGTGACGGCCCAGATCGCAGCAGTTTTGGACGGAAAGTAAGGGCTTTCAGTTGACTTTGGACAGGGACATCCCCATTATCCGCCCGCCTTTCGGGCGAAGGGAAACCGACAAAAGGACACGACGCGCTGCGGCCGCGGGACGGCTTCAGTCGGCGTTTTTCTATGCGGGAGAGAGAACGTGGCGCGTATAGCCGGCGTAAATATTCCAACGAACAAGCGTGTCGAAATCGCGCTGACCTACATCTATGGCATCGGGCGTACCAAGGCGCGTGAGATTTGCGGCAAGGCAAATATCGCGTCCGAGCGCCGGGTCAGTCAGCTCACCGACGCTGAAGTCATCCAGATTCGCGAGATCATCGATGCCGACTACATGGTCGAAGGCGACCTGCGGCGCGATATCTCGATGAACATCAAGCGCCTGATGGACCTGGGCTGCTACCGCGGTCTGCGTCACCGCCGCCGCCTGCCGGTTCGCGGCCAGCGCACCCACACCAACGCCCGGACCCGCAAGGGCCCGGCCAAGCCGATTGCCGGCAAGAAGAAGGCCTAAGGTAGGACGATGGCAAAGGACACCACTCGCGTTCGCCGCCGCGAACGGAAGAACATCACTTCCGGCGTCGCGCATGTGAACGCCTCCTTCAACAACACCATGGTGACGATCACCGATGCCCAGGGCAACGCGATTGCCTGGTCGTCGGCCGGCGCCAACGGGTTCAAGGGATCGCGTAAATCGACTCCCTATGCGGCGCAGATTGCTGCGGCCGAGGCCGGCAAGAAGGCCCAGGAACACGGCATGAAGACGCTGGAAGTGCAGGTGCGGGGGCCCGGTTCCGGTCGCGAATCGGCGCTGCGCGCGCTGCAGGCGGCGGGTTTCGTCATCACGTCGATTCGTGACGTGACCCCGATCCCGCACAATGGTTGCCGGCCGCCCAAACGCCGCCGCGTTTAGTCTGCCGGGCACAAAGGCCCGAATCGTAAATGGAAGGCCGGCACTTGTGCCGGCGAGCAATACGAGGTTGTGGACGTGATTCAGAAAAATTGGACCGAGTTGATCAAACCGAACAAGCTCGTCGTCGAGCCCGGCGATGATCCGTCTCGGGTTGCGACGATTGTCGCCGAACCGCTGGAGCGTGGCTTCGGCCTGACGCTCGGCAACGCGCTGCGTCGCGTGCTGCTGTCGTCGCTCCAGGGCGCGGCCGTGACCTCGGTGCAGATCGAGGGCGTGCTCCACGAATTCTCGTCGATCCCGGGCGTCCGCGAGGACGTGACCGACATCGTCCTGAACATCAAGACGCTTGCGCTGCGCATGCACGGCGACGGTCCGCGTCGCGTGACGCTGCGCAAGACCGGTCCGGGCGAAGTCCGCGGCGCCGACATCCAGATGGGGCACGACATCGAGGTGATGAACCCCGATCTCGTCATCTGCACGCTCGACGAGGGCGCGCAGATCTCGATGGAAATGACCGTGGAGACCGGCAAGGGCTACGTCGCCGCCGAGGTGTCCAAGGAAGACGACAAGCCGATCGGCCTGATCCCGGTGGACGCCGGCTACAGCCCGATCCGTCGCGTCTCCTACAAGGTCGACAACACCCGCGAAGGTCAAAAGCTCGACTACGACAAGCTGACGATGCGGATCGAGACCAACGGCGCCGTTACGCCCGACGATGCCATCGCCTACGCGGCGCGCATCCTGCAGGACCAGTTCCAGCTCTTCATCAACTTCGAAGAGCCGCGGGCCGAGACCAAGGTGGAGACCCGTCACGAGCCGGAGTTCAATCCGAACCTCCTGCGCAAGGTCGACGAGCTCGAGCTGTCGGTCCGTTCCGCCAACTGCCTCAAGAACGACAACATCGTCTACATCGGCGATCTCATTCAGAAGACCGAGGCCGAGATGCTTCGCACGCCGAACTTCGGCCGCAAGTCGCTGAACGAGATCAAGGAAGTCCTTGCCCAGATGGGGCTGCACCTCGGCATGGAGGTCCCCAACTGGCCGCCGGACAATATCGAAGAGCTCGCCAAGCGGCTGGACGAGAACTTCTGATCTGGGAGAAGTCCAATGCGTCATCGTAGAAAAGTTCGCCGTTTCGGGCGTTCCAGCGCACATCGCCAGGCCATGTTTGCCAACATGGCGGCAGCGCTGATCAAGCATGAGCAGATCCGGACGACTTTGCCGAAGGCAAAGGAGTTGCGCCCGATTGCGGAGCGCCTGATCACGCTCGGCAAGCGCGGCGACCTGCATGCCCGCCGCCAGGCCATTGCGGCGATCGGCGACGAGACGCAGGTGGCCAAGCTGTTCGACGAACTGGCCAAGCGCTATGCCGAACGCCAGGGCGGCTACACCCGTGTGCTCAAGGCGGGCTTCCGGTACGGCGACGCCGCGGCGATGGCGGTGGTCGAACTGGTGGATCGCGATCCCGATGCCAAGGGCCAGGATTCCGGTCCGGTCGACGTCGAGGATGACGAAGCCGAAGCCGCCTAGCGTCCGAAAAACTCGTTACCTGGAAAAGGGGCGGCCCTGTGGGGCTGCCCCTTTTTCGTGGCCGCGTTACACTCGGGCCGTGTTCCGGCGCCTGTTCCTCCTCACGCTTCTGGCCCTGCTGGCCGCGACCGGCCAGGCGGCCGCCCAGCAAGCGCAGATTCCCCAATCGCGGGAAGAGATTCATCTGTCCTATGCGCCGCTGGTGCGCCGCGTCGCGCCCGCCGTCGTCAATATCTTCACCCGCAAGAAGGCGAGCGAGCAGCCCGTATCGCCCCTGTTCAACGATCCGCTGTTCCGGCGCTTCTTCGGCGACGACTTCTCCCGCTCGCCGCAGCAACGCCAGCAGAGCTCGCTCGGCTCGGGCGTCATCGTCCGCGCGGACGGTCTCGTCGTCACCAACAACCACGTCATTGCCGACGCTGACAAGATCATCGTCGCGCTCACGGACCGCCGGGAATTCGAGGCCGAGGTCGTCCTCGCCGACGAGCGCACCGACCTCGCCGTTCTCAAGATCGACGTCGGCGCCGAGGAACTCCCGGCCCTCGAATTGATGAACTCCGACGATCTGGAGGTCGGCGATCTCGTGCTGGCGCTCGGAAATCCGTTCGGCGTCGGCCAGACGGTGACCAGCGGCATCGTTTCCGCGCTGGCCCGTACCCGCGTCGGCGTGTCCGACTATCAGTTCTTCATTCAGACCGACGCGGCGATCAATCCGGGCAACTCCGGCGGCGCGCTGGTCACGATGGATGGCAAGCTTGCCGGGGTGAACACTGCGATCTTCTCGCGCGGCGGCGGCTCGATCGGCATCGGATTCGCGATCCCCGCCAACATGGTTGCCTCGGTCATCAATGCAGCGGTCGCCGGCGCGGAGATCCACCGTCCGTGGCTGGGTGCTGCGGGCCAGCTCGTGACGGCCGAAGTGGCCGCCTCGCTCGGCCTCGCGCGCCCGGGCGGCGTGCTCGTGACGGATATCTTTCCCAACGGCCCCGCCGACAGGGCCGGTCTGATGCGAGGCGACATTATCCGCGAGATCGATGGCCGTCCGGTCGAGGATCCGCAAAGCCTCATCTTTCGCATTGCCATTCGCCAGGTCGGCGAAACCGCCGTGTTGGGCATTCAGCGCAAGGATCGACGGCTGGAACTCTCCATCGATCTCATGGTCGCCCCGGAGGATCCGCCGCGCAACATTACCGATGTTGTCGGCCGCAACCCGCTGACCGGCGCGCGCGTCGCCAATCTGTCGCCGGCGCTGGCCGGCGAACTCGGTTTCGACGAATTCGCCTACGGCAAGGGCGTGATCATTCTCGCCATCGCCCGTTTCAGCCCGGCCCAGCAGGCCCGCGCCCGGCCGGGCGACGTCGTGCTCGAGGTCAACGGGACTGCGATCAGGACCGTCGAAGACCTCATCAAGGCGCTCGAAGGCGCGACCGAGTGGCGCATCGTCATGCGCCGCGCCGACCAGCGCTTCACCATCACGGCGCGCTCGTGAGCACGCTGTTCGACGCCGCCGGACTGGCCGACGGGACGCCGCATCCGCTGGCCGATCGCCTGCGACCGCGCACGCTGGAAGAGGTTCTGGGCCAGGACCATCTGCTCGGGCCAAAGGGGCCGCTGCGCCGCCTGCTCGACGCCGGCCGCCTGCCGTCCCTGATCCTGTGGGGCCCGCCGGGGACCGGCAAGACCACCATCGCGCGGTTGCTCGCCGACCGGGTCGACCTCGAATTCGTGCAGTTGTCGGCGGTATTCTCCGGGGTCGCCGACCTGCGCAAGGCGATCGACGGCGCCCGCGAACGGCGCAAGATGGGGCGCGGCACGCTGCTCTTCGTCGACGAAATCCACCGCTTCAACCGCGCCCAGCAGGACGGCTTCCTGCCGGTGGTCGAGGACGGCACCATCGTCCTCGTCGGCGCCACCACCGAGAATCCCTCCTTCGAGCTCAATGCCGCCCTGCTGTCGCGCTGTCAGGTCCTGGTGCTCAATCGTCTGGGTGACGACGCATTGGAACGACTGCTTGCCCGCGCCGAGGCGATCGAGGGCAAGGCGCTGCCGCTGACCGAGGAGGCGCGTCAGGCCCTGCGGGCAATGTCCGACGGCGACGGCCGCTACCTGCTGAATCTCGCGGAAGACCTGTTCGCCTTCGCCGGCGACGGCGACCTCGACTCGGCCGCGCTGGCCGAAGCGGTGCAGCGCCGCGCGCCGATCTACGACAAGTCGCGGGAGGAGCACTACAACCTGATCAGCGCGCTGCACAAGAGCCTGCGCGGCTCCGATGCCGACGCGGCGCTGTACTGGCTGGCGCGCATGCTGGCCGGCGGCGAGGCGCCGCTCTACATCGTGCGCCGGCTGGTTCGCTTCGCCGTCGAGGACATCGGCCTCGCCGACCCCGAGGCCGTGCATCAGGCGCTCGCCGCCAAGGATACCTACGACTTTCTCGGCTCGCCCGAAGGCGAACTCGCGATCGCCCAGGCCGTGATCTACCTCGCGACCGCGCCCAAATCGAATGCCGCCTATGTCGCCTACGGCGCCGCCGGCCGGGCGGCGCGCGAGACCGGTTCGCTGATGCCGCCGAAACACATCCTCAACGCGCCGACCCGCATGATGAAGGACCTCGGCTACGGCAAAGGCTATGCCTACGACCACGACACGACGGAGGGGTTCTCCGGCCAGGGCTATTTCCCCGACGACATGCCGCGCCGGACCTTCTACCGCCCCGCCGACCGCGGCTTCGAGCGCGAGGTGCAGAAGCGCCTCGCCTACTGGAACGGCCTGCGCGAAAAGGCGGCCCGGGAAGAGAAAGGCGGCAAGTGACGCTCGCTGCACCCCGTCCGCCCTCGCCCCCGCAAAGCGGGGGAGAGGATAGCCAAAGCCCGCGCGCCGCAGGTGCGCGGTTGCGGTGGCTTGGTGAGGGGGTTACGGCGGCCTGCAGCTTGCGCCGGTAGACGGGCGCTGTCCATGCAGGTACTCGGGATCGACTTCACGAGCCGGCCCAAACGCGGCAAGCCGATTACCTGCGCACGCTGCACGCTCCGCGGCGACCTGCTGCACTTCGACGATATGGAGACGTGGGAAGACTTCGACGGGTTCGAGGCGGCACTGCGCAGGCCCGGCCCCTGGATCGCCGGCATGGACTTTCCATTCGGGCAGACGCGCCGACTTGTCGAAAACCTTGGCTGGCCCATGGCTTGGAGCGAGTATGTCCGGCTGGTGGAGCGGCTCGGCCGCGAAGGGTTCCGCGCGACTCTGGAAGCGTACAAGGCGTCGCGTGCAGAGGGCGACAAGGAACACCGCCGGCGGCTGGACGAGATTGCGGGCTCGGTTAGTCCGCAGAAGCTCTATGGCGTTCCGGTCGCCCTGATGTTCTTTGAGGGGGCGCCACGCCTCCTGTCGTCCGGTGCGACCGTTGTCCACCATCATCGCGGCGATCCCGACCGGATCGCGATCGAGGCCTACCCCGGTGTTCTTGCGCGTGCGCTCATCGGCCGTCGTCCGTATAAGGCCGATGAACGTCGAAAACAGACCGGCGCGCGCCTGGCTGCGCGACGCGAGATTCTCGATCTCATCCTCGCCGGCGGGCTCGGCGAATCCTTTGGCTTCGAGGTGGTGGCTGACCGGTCTCTCGCCGACGACGCCACGGGCGATCGGCTCGATGCGCTCCTGTGCGCGATCCAGGCGGCCTGGGCGTGGACCCGGCGTGGCCAGAACTACGGCGCGCCCGCCGACGTCGATCCGATCGAGGGCTGGATTGCAGATCCCACCCTGAGCCAGGCGGACTCTCTGGCGGCCGGCGGGATTGACCGCTAGGGTGCGCCGAACCGAAGGCTGGATTTTCGGGGTGACTGGCCCGTGAAACTCGTGATCGCCATAGCGCTCGGCGGCGCCGTCGGCGCCGTCGGCCGCCATTTCGTCGGCGCCCAGATGCTGCGTCTGCTGGGCAGCGGTTTTCCCTGGGGTACGCTGACCGTCAACGTCCTCGGGTCCTTCGTCATGGGCGCGCTCGTCGAGCTGATGGCGTTGCGCTGGAGCGTCGGCCCCGAGCTGCGCGCCTTCATGACGGTGGGCATTCTCGGCGCCTTCACGACGTTCAGCACTTTCTCGCTCGACGTCGCGGTGCTGGGCGAGCGCGGCGACCTCGCCCTGGCCGGCCTCTACGCCGTCCTTTCCGTGGCGCTCTCGGTCGGCGGGTTGTTCGCGGGGCTGTGGCTGTTCCGCACGCTTCTCGCTTGAGCGTCGACAAGGTCACCGTCGCCGAAGCCGACGACGGCCTCCGGCTCGACCGCTGGTTCCGCCGCCACTATCCCCATCTGACTCATGGCCGGCTCGAAAAGCTGCTGCGCCGCGGCGAGATCCGCGTCGATGGCGGCCGGGTGCGCGCCGGTCATCGCCTCGCCGCCGGCATGGTCGTGCGCGTGCCGCCGCTGCCGCCGGCCGAGGGCCCGCCGCCGGCAGCGGCGCCGCCCTCCGTGTCCGCCGCCGACGCCGAAGACCTGCGCGCGCGGGTGCTGCACCGCGACGACATGATCCTTGTCATCGACAAGCCCGCCGGTCTCGCCGTCCAGGGCGGCAGCGGCACCGCGCGTCACCTCGACGGCATGCTCGACGCCCTGCGCTTCGATGCGGACGAACGCCCGCGGCTGGTCCACCGGCTCGACCGCGACACCAGCGGCGTCCTGGTTCTGGCCCGCACCCGAAAGGCCGCGGCCGCGGTCGGCGAAGCGTTCCAGGACCGGGCCGCGCGCAAGCTCTATTGGGCGCTCGTCCACGGAACGCCCGATACGCCGGTTGGGCGATGGGACACCTTCATGGAAAAGAAGCCGGGCGGCCGCGGCGAGCAGGTCAGTTCGGGCGCCGACGGCAAGCGCGCGGTCACGCTCTATCGCGTCCTCGGTCGCTCGGATTCGGCCTATGCATGGCTTGCTCTGACGCCGCTGACCGGGCGCACGCACCAGTTGCGGGTGCACTGCACCGAGGCGGGCCTGCCCATCGTCGGCGATCCCCGCTATGGCGACCGGCGCGACCGGCCTGCCGCGGGGACCCTGGGCAAGGGGCTCCACCTCCATGCCCGTGCCTTGGAAATGCCACATCCGGCGGGTGGAATTCTGCGTGCAAACGCGCCGCTGCCGCCCCATATGGAGCAAAGCTGGCGCTTTCTGGGGTTCGCTCCGGACGCCGAGCCGACGTGGCCTGACGACTGACGCAGGCTCCATTCTACGAGAGACCGACCCGACGGGGAGACGTATCCGCGTGAGTAGTTCCGATTTGCGCCTCGTGATCTTCGATTGCGACGGCACGCTGGTCGACAGTTTCGCCGCGATCTACGAGTCCATGGCCGCGGCGTTTCGCGATTTCGGCATGCTGCCGCCGGCCGAAGCCCGTCTTCGCGCCATGATCGGTCTGCCGGTCTCTCACCAGGTGGCGACGCTGCTGCCCGACGCCGGGGCGGAGCAATGGCAGGCGCTTGAGAACGCCTACCGGCGTCATCGCACCGAAAAGGAGAATCCGCACGAACCGATGTTTCCCGGCGCGCGCGATTGCCTGGACGCCCTCGATGAGGCCGGCATCCTGATGGCCGTCGCGACCGCCAAGGGCATGCGCGGGCTTTCGATCACGCTCGACCTGCACCGGCTTCGCCGCTACTTCGTCAGCCTGCAGACGGGCGACGCCAATCCGGGCAAGCCGCATCCCGGCATGGTCCTGAACGCGCTGCGCGAGACCGGTGTCGACGCCGCGCGCGCCCTCGTGGTCGGCGATACGCGATTCGACATCGAAATGGCGATCAACGCGGGTGTGACCCCGATCGGCGTCCGATGGGGGTACCATGGCGTCGAGGAACTGGCGGACGCCGGCGCGGGCCACGTTGCCGCGGATTTCGCCGGTCTTACCGAAACTCTGCTGGAGAGGCTGGCATCGTGATGCGGCGCGTGAAACTCGCGGTCTATGGTGTCCTGACGATCGTGGTCGTTGCCATCATCGTCGGTGCCGTCTTTTCCCTGTTTTACGATCTGAACGGTCTGAAGCCGACGCTCGCCGAGGCGGCGCGCGAAGAGACCGGCCGGAACCTCGTGATCGACGGCGATATCACCGTGTCGCTGTTTCCCCGGCCGCGGGCAACGGCGACCGGTATTCGTCTATCCAACGTGGAAGGCGGCAGCGAGCCCGATGCCGTCACCATCGACGTCGCGTCGGTCCAGGTCAGCTGGCTGCCTCTCATCCGTGGGTCGCTCGACGTGCGTCAGATTCATGCGCGGGGCGTTCGCGTGCTCGTCGAACAGGGTTTGGGCGGCAAGTCCTCCCTGGCGCTCGAACCGCAGTCCAGCGCGGAAGGATCGGCAGAACCTTTCTCCTATCCCGACATCATCGACATCCGCGACATCGCGGTGGTCACGCGGGATGGTGCCGGCGACGCCGTCTATGAGGTCGAACGCCTGACCCTCCAACCCAATGGGATCGGCGGACCGACCAATATCGGCTTTGACGCCAGGCTGAACGGCGAAACGGTCACGGGGCAGGGTGTGCTGGGCGATCTCGACTCGCTCGGCGGACCGGCGGATTTCCCGGTGTCGTTGGCGATCGAGGCTGGCGGGGCCACCGTGCGTATCGAAGGCGCGCTCCAGGCCCTCGATCGGGAACCGGCGCTGGCCTTGCGGGTTGGGGTGACGGGCGGCAGCCTCGCGAGCATGTCGCGCTTGGCCGGCGCGGACCTGCCGGCCACGGACGCCTATGAACTGACCGCCACGGTCGCGGGCACGCTCGAGCGGATTGGCGTTGACGACGTTGCCTTCCGCAGCAACGGCGTTGCCCTGGCCGGTTCCGCGCGGATCGATCTGGCGGGCGAGCGTCCGATGATCTCCGTCGATCTGGCGGCTTCGGACATGAACCTGACGAGCTTCCTTGCCGCAGACGGGCCGGTGGGTGAAGGGCGCGCGGCCGGGCCCGAAGGGGCGATGCTGGGCGACGGTCCGCTGCCATTCGGATTCACCCGGCAACTCGATGCCGACCTGCGTTTCAGCGCGGCCTCCATTGAAGCGCTTGGCCTGTCTCTGACCGACGCCGCCCTCGACGTGCGCAGCCGCGCCGGGATGATCGAGATTTCTCGTCTGGCGGCGCGCCTGCCGTCGGGGGCGCTCGAAGCCTCGGGACAGGTGGATGCGCGGCTCGACGAAGCGTCGCTGTCGTTCGAGGCCAACGTCACCGGCCTCGATGTTGCCGGGGTGCTCGATGCCCTCAACCTGCCGGCGCGGTCCGAACGGCGCGCTTCGGCCACCGTCTCTGTCGTCACCCGCGGCGCGACGCGGCGCGAGGTCGCCGACAACCTGACCGCAACGGTTCAGTTGAGCGAACTTGAGATCGCGCTCGAGGATTCGGCCAACCTGGTGCTGAACGATGCCAACGTTCGCTTCGATGGCCGCGACCGGCCGGTGGCGGTCGCGGCGCGGGGCACGGTCCGCGGCGAAACCGTGCGCATCGCCGGCCGCTTCGACCCGCTCTCGGCCTATCGGCACGGCGAGCCCTATGCCTTCCAGGCGACCGCCGAAAGCGCCGACGCGCGCATGCGGCTCGAGGCCGACATGCGCGCCGCGATGGTCGAGGGTCTGGCCGTGCGCGTTGCCGTAGAGGGGCAGCGCCTGTCCGGCATGTCGCGCCTGACCGGCCTCGACCTTCCCGAGGTCGGTCCCTACCGGCTGTCGGGCCTGCTCGCGTTCGACGAAGGTGCCGTCTCGCTCCACGAGGCCGAGATCGACATCGCCGGCAGCGACCTGCGCGGCGATGTCGTCCTGACATTCGGTACCGGCCTGCCCGGTCTGACCGCGGACCTGCGAAGCGGCAGGATCGATCTCGCGTCCCTGTCGCCGACCGCCGATACTGCGCTCGCCGAACGCATCGCTGCCGAAGGCGGCGCCGAGGGCGTGCCCGTAACAGGTGACGATGCATCGCCCCTCCTGAACGACAGGCCGCTCGATCTTGGGCCGCTGTTCGGCATCACCGCAGATCTGAAACTCGCCGTGGCGTCGCTCGAGAACGGCGGGATGACGCTCAACGACGTCGCGGTGCGTGTCGTGTCCGACGGCAAGGAGCTGCGCCTGGACAATCTCTCCACCGCGGCCAACGGCCGCCAGGCGCGGCTCTCCGGCACGCTCCGCTGGACCGGCCAGGAAGCGGAGATATCCGCCGAGGCGCAGGTCAACGGGATCGATGTTGATCCGTTTCTTGCCGAATCGGGGC
Source organism: Alphaproteobacteria bacterium (assembly GCA_038148335.1). Classification (GTDB taxonomy): domain Bacteria; phylum Pseudomonadota; class Alphaproteobacteria; order SHVP01; family SHVP01; genus CALJDF01. The sequence goes on from JAYQVF010000008.1 coordinate 22,095, forward strand.
TCGGGCGCCGGGTCGACATGGGGCCCCTCGATGTCTCGATGTCGCTGTCCTCGAACGGAAACAGCCGCCGTTCGCTCTTCGACAACGCGACGTTCGAGGTCGTCGCAAACGACTTCAGGCTCGATCTCAGAACCGACGATGTCGTCCCCCATGACCCTCTGGCCCTGGACACCCTGACGCTCGCCGTCGAGGGGCCGGAATCGCCGGTGACGTTGACGGCGCAGGGCACGTTCGGGTCGGAGGCGCTGGAGATCAAGGCGCGGCTGGAGCCCCTGGCGCGGCTGCGCCTGATGGAGCCGGTGCCGCTCGATGTCTCGATCGCGACGCCGACCTCGCACGTGCGGATCAGCGGCACGGCGCCCGACCGGCCTCAGCCGGCGGAACTCGACTTCAGCGTCTCGGCCGAGGGACGAATCATTAGGGAAATCGCCGCGGTCGCCGGCCTGGCGCTGAACCCCGACGGGCCTTGGCGAATCGCGGGCATGGTGCGCGTTGGCGGCGACCGGATCGAGCTGCGCGAGGTCACCGCGCGGGTCGGCACCTCGGACGTGGCCGGCAGTTTCAGCGCGGGAACGGGTGGCGGGAACGCCAAGATAGAGGTTGTCGCCAGATCGAGCCGCCTGGCCATCGCCGATTTTTTGCCGCCGCCCGACGAACCCGACGTGGCGCCCGTCGCCGAACCGGGGCCGCTCTTCGATCCGGCGCCCTTCGACCTGGCCCCGTTGCGTGGGTTGGACCTGACGGTCGCGCTCGACGTGGCGTCCTTCGCCGGGCGTAGCGTCGAGGGCACCGGCCTCAAGCTGAATGCCCGCGCCAGTGAGGGCATCGTGACCCTCGACACGCTCTCCGCAACCGTCGGAGAGGGGCCGGTTTCGGCGACGGGACGGCTTGATGTCCGGGGCGACCGTGCCGAAGCCGAGTTCGCCATGGCCGGCGGACCGTTCGATCTCGGCGCGCTGCTCCTCGAATTCGGGTCGTCGGCAGGGTCGCAGAATGTGGTCAATCTGCCGGTCGACATGGATGTCCGGATCACGAGCGTGGGCGCCTCGGCCCACGACCTGGCCGCCGCCGCGGAAGGCCAGATCAGCCTGATCGGCGGCAAGGGATACATCCAGCAACGTTCGTTCCGTTTCCTCGATCAGGGCCTGCTGCGCGAGCTCGCGCCCTGGGCGGGCGAGCAACGCGATCGCACCGAGGTCAACTGCTTCGTCAGCCGCTTCGATGTGGCGAAAGGCGTCGCGACGTCGCGGGCGCTGTTGCTCGACGCCGAGTACCTGAGTGTGTCCGGACGCGGCAGCGTCGATCTCGGCGCCGAGACGCTGAACATGACGCTGACCCCCCGGCCCAAGGAAGTGCGATTGCTCGATCTCGCGGTGCCGATCGCCGTGACTGGTCCCATCGGCGATCCCAAGTTTGCGCCGACGACCGCGGGCACCGCCAAGAAGGTCGCCACGACGCTGGGCATTCTGGTCAACCCGCTGGTGCTGCTCGTGCCGGTCATCGAGGGCGTGACGGCGGAGAAGAACCCGTGCTTGGCCGCGATCGAGCAGGCCGAGTCGAACCAGCCGGCGGAGAATCAGGATGGGGCCGTCGGCGGGGTCATCCGCGGCATCGGCGAGGGAATCGAAGGCGTCGGTCGCGGCATCGGGCGGATCCTCGGGGGCAACAAGGAATGAAGCGCTTCTACCGCGAGACCGGTTCGGGTGCGCGCGACGGGGGGTTCGTCGTTCTTCTCGACGGCCGGCCGGTACGCACGCCGGCAAAGTCGCTGCTGTCGCTGCCCGCGCAGGGGCTGGCCGATGCCATCGCCGCGGAATGGGACGCGCAGGCGGAGGAAGTGCATCCGGAAGAGATGCCCCTGATGCGTCATGCCTGCATGGCGATTGACCGCGTCGCGCCGCAGCGCGACGCCGTGGCCGACGAGATTGCCCAGTACGGGCAAACCGACCTCTTGTGCTATCGCGCCGATGAGCCTGCGGCGCTTGCCGGCCGTCAGGAAGAACTCTGGAACCCGTTGCTCGATTGGCTGGAGGAGTCGCACGGCGTGCGGCTGGCGGTCACCTCGGGGATCATGCCCGTCGCGCAGGACGCAGAGGGGCTGCAGCGCTTGCGCAAGGTGGTCGGCGCCCACGATTCGTTCGAACTCGCCGCGCTTCAAACCCTCGTCAGCGTCAGCGGATCGTTGGTCCTGGGGCTCGCGGCGAGCGTGCGCCATCTCGATGCCGCCGAGACCTGGCGGCTCAGCCGGGTCGACCACGACTTTCAGGCCGACCGTTGGGGGACAGACCCCGAGGCGGCGCGGCTGGCTGCGGCGGCCGAGTCGGACCTCCGCGCGGCGACCCGGTTTCTCGACCTGATCCGCGCCTGAAACGCCCGGACTTTGCGTCGCCCAAGGCGTGCCCTCGAGGCTCCGGACCGCTATGATGCGCCGGTTTCTGGGAGGGGTCCGGGGAGTCCATGCAAGACATTCTGCTTGAACTTGAGAAAAAGCGGGCGGCTGCCCGCCAAGGTGGTGGCGAGCGCCGCATCAACGCGCAGCATTCCAAGGGAAAGCTGACCGCGCGCGAACGTCTCGAGGTACTGCTCGACGAGGGCACCTTCGAGGAGTTCGACATGTTCGTCGAACATCGCGAGACCGAGTTCGGCATGGCCGACCAGAAGGTCCCCGGCGACGGCGTGGTAACGGGCTACGGCAAGATCAACGGACGCCTGGTCTTCGTCTTCAGCCAGGACTTCACGGTGTTCGGCGGATCGCTGTCGGAAACGCACGCCGAGAAGATCTGCAAGATCATGGACCAGGCGATGAAGGTCGGCGCGCCGGTCATCGGCCTCAACGACTCCGGCGGGGCGCGCATCCAGGAAGGCGTCGCCTCGCTTGGCGGCTATGCCGACGTATTCCAGAAGACCATTCTCGCCTCGGGCGTCGTCCCGCAGATTTCCGTCATCATGGGCCCGTGCGCCGGCGGCGCCGTCTACGCGCCGGCCATGACCGACTTCATCTTCATGGTGAAGGACACCTCCTACATGTTCGTCACCGGCCCCGATGTCGTGAAGACGGTCACCCACGAGGTGGTGACCCAGGAACAGCTCGGCGGGGCGATTACTCACACGACGAAGTCGTCGGTCGCCGACCTAGCCTTCGAGAACGACATCGACACGTTGATGCAGGTGCGGCGTCTGTTCGATTTCCTGCCGCTGTCCAACCGCGAGGAGGCGCCGGAGCATAGGACGCAGGATCCGGTCGACCGCCGTGAAATGTCGCTCGATACGCTGGTCCCGCCCGACCCGACCAAGCCCTACGACATCAAGGAACTCATCCACAAGGTCGCCGACGAAGGCGACTTCTTCGAGATCCAGCCGGAATTCGCGAAGAACATCGTCGTCGGCTTTGCCCGCATCGGCGGCCAGCCCGTCGGCATCGTCGCGAACCAGCCGATGGTTCTGGCCGGCTGCCTCGACATCAATTCGTCGCGCAAGGGCGCGCGCTTCGTTCGCTTCTGCGACGCCTTCAATATTCCCATCGTGACGTTCGTCGACGTGCCGGGTTTCCTGCCCGGCACCGACCAGGAATACGGCGGCATCATCAAGCACGGCGCCAAGCTGCTGTTCGCCTACGGCGAGGCCACCGTGCCCAAGGTCACGGTCATTACGCGCAAGGCCTATGGCGGCGCCTATGACGTCATGGCCTCCAAGCATCTGCGCGGCGACATCAACTACGCCTGGCCCACCGCCGAGATCGCGGTCATGGGGCCCAAGGGCGCGGTGGAGATCATCTTCCGCGAGCAGGCGAAGGATCCCAAGCAGGTCGACAAGCTGACCGAGGACTATCGCAAGCGCTTCGCCAATCCGTTCATCGCGTCGCACCGCGGCTTTCTCGACGACGTCATCATGCCGCACAACACGCGTTTCCGGATTGCGCGCTCGCTCGACATGCTGCGCACCAAGGAACTCGAAAACCCCTGGAAGAAGCACGACAACATCCCGCTATGACGATCGTCTATTGGGGCGCTCACCGGCCGCCTGTCGGGGAACTGATCGCCCTGTATCGCGCGACATCGCTCGGTGCCCGCCGGCCCATAGACGATCCCGAGCGCATGCAACGCATGTTCGACAATGCCAATGTCGTGGTCACGGCCTACGACGGCGATCGTCTCGTCGGCCTGTCGCGCACGATGTCCGACATGGGCTGGGTTTGCTACCTCGCCGACCTTCTCGTGCACGAAGACTGGCAGGGCAGGGGCATCGGCAAGGAACTGATCCGTCGCACCCACGAGGCCGCCGGCGGCGCCGGGGACATCACCCTCGTCCTGATCTCGGCGCCGGACGCGATGACCTTCTACCCGGCGGCGGGATTTGACAAAATCGACAACGGCTGGCGCCTGCCGCGGCGCAGCGCCGCCGTCGGCTAGAATAATCTAACCCTCTGAAAAGAATAGAGTTTTCATGTTCAAAAAGATCCTTGTAGCGAACCGTGGCGAAATCGCCTGCCGCGTCATGCGCACGGCAAAGCGGCTGGGCATCCCGACGGTGGCGGTCTATTCCGACGCCGACGCCGGTGCGCCGCACGTCCAGATGGCGGATGAGGCCGTCCGTATCGGGCCGCCGCCCGCCGCGCAGAGCTACCTGGTGATCGACAACATCCTCGCTGCGATCAGGCAGACCGGCGCCGACGCCGTGCATCCGGGCTACGGCTTCCTGTCCGAGAACGCTGCATTCGTCGAGGCGCTCGACAAGGCCGGCGTCACCTTCATCGGGCCGCCGACCAAGGCCATCGCCGCGATGGGCGACAAGATCGAATCGAAGAAACTCGCCGACAAGGCCGGCGTGTCCACCGTGCCGGGCTTTCTCGGCGAGGTGCCCGACGCGACAGCGGCGATCAAGATCGCCAAGGAAATCGGCTATCCGGTGATGATCAAGGCGTCGGCCGGCGGCGGCGGCAAGGGCATGCGCATCGCGCGCAGCGATGCCGAGGTCAAGGACGGGTTCGAGCGCGCCGTCAGCGAAGCCAAGTCGTCGTTCGGCGACGACCGCGTCTTCATCGAACGCTACGTCGAGACCCCGCGCCACATCGAAATCCAGGTTCTCGCCGACAAGCACGGCAACGTGCTCTATCTCGGCGAGCGCGAATGCTCGATCCAGCGCCGCCATCAGAAGGTCATCGAAGAGGCGCCGAGCCCCTTCCTCGACGCCGGCACCCGCAAGGCGATGGGCGAGCAGGCCGTCGCGCTTTCAAAAGCGGTGGGCTACACCTCGGCTGGCACCGTCGAGTTCATCGTCGATCCCAAGCGGAACTTCTTCTTCCTCGAAATGAACACGCGTCTTCAGGTCGAGCACCCGGTGACCGAACTCGTCACCGGCCTCGATCTCGTCGAACAGATGATCCGCGTCGCCGCCGGCGAAAAGCTGTCGCTCACCCAGGACAAGGTGAAGCTGACGGGCTGGGCCGTCGAATCGCGGCTTTATGCCGAAGATCCGGTACGCGGCTTCCTGCCGTCCATCGGGCGGCTGTCGGGCTATCGGCCGCCGCGCGAGGACGGCACCATCCGCGTCGATACCGGCGTCGAGGAAGGCAGCGAGATCTCGCGTTTCTACGACCCGATGCTCGCCAAGCTCGTCACCTACGGCAAGGACCGCGACGCCGCCGTGACCCGCATGGGCGAGGCGCTTGATGCCTTCTACGTCCGCGGCATCAACCACAACATCGGCTTCCTGCGCGACGTCATCGACCGCCCCGCCTTTCGCAAGGGCGACCTGTCGACGGCGTTCATCGACCAGACCTGGCCCGACGGCTATGCCGCGCCCGAGCCCTCCGCGGATCAGGTGCGGACCGCGGCCGCGATCGCCGGCCTCGCCCATTTCCGCCGCACCGTGCGCGGCGCAGACGGCGACATCCACGAATGGATCGCCGCCGTCGGGGAAGCCCGCGCCACGCTTCAGGTCGTCGCTGTCGAGGGCGGTTGTACGGTGGTCGTCGACGGCGCCTCGCTCGACGTCGTCAGCGACTGGCGGCCCGGCATGCCGCTCTTCGAGGGGACGGTCGGCGGCCGTCCCGTGGTCGCCCAGATCGATACCCGCGCCGAAGGCTTCGCCGTCACGCTCGGCGCGACGTCCCTGGACGTCGTCGTGCGCACGCGCCGCGTCGCCGAGCTGATGACCCTCATGCCGGTCAAGGAGCCGCCGGACATGAGCAAGTACCTGCTGTCGCCGATGCCCGGCATGGTCGTTGCCATCAACGTCGAACCCGGCCAGGAAGTCGAGGCCGGGCATGCGCTGGCCATCGTCGATGCGATGAAGATGGAAAACGTCCTCACCGCCGAGCGCAAGGGGACGATCAAGGAACTGCACGCGAAGCCCGGCGACAGCCTGGCCGTCGATCAGATCATCCTCGAATTCGAATGAACGACGGCGGCGACCCCGTCACCCTGCGCCTGCGCATCACCGGCAAGGTTCAGGGTGTCTGGTATCGCGGCTGGACGGTCGAAACGGCGCGCGGTCTTGGCCTCGCCGGCTGGGTGCGCAACCGCGCCGACGGCTCGGTCGAAGCGCTCGCCCACGGTCCCGACGCCCGGGTGCGCGAATTGGCGGCGCGGTGCCGCCGCGGACCGCCTGCGGCGAAGGTCGACGATGTACGGATCGAGTCAGCAGAAGCCGGCGGTGACGACGTTGCCGGCGGTTTCACCCAGCGGCCGACCGTTTGAGCGCGTGACGCCGGCGGTATCGCGTCCGGCCCCGCGGCGGTGCAATTTCTTCTTGATATCAGAGAGTTAGGCGTGCCGTTCGGCGGCTGCGAAGCGGGCAAAGGTCGTCGCCGGCTCGGGCGCGCCCTCGAACACTGTCTCGAAACAATGGCGCAGCGCGGCGTCGACCTCGGCCATCGACGCTGTGATCCCCAGATCGACCAGCGACGTGACGCCGGCGTCGCTGATGCCGCACGGCACGATCCCTGCGTAATGCTGCAGGTCGGGCTCGACGTTGAGCGAGATGCCGTGGAAGGTGATCCAGTGGCGCACGCGCACGCCGACGGCGGCGATCTTGGCGTCGCCGCCGTTCCGGCCGCGGTCGACCCAGACCCCGACGCGGCCGTCGCGCCGCTCGCCGCGGACGCCGAACCCGGCCAGGACCGCGATCACCCAGTTCTCGAGATTGCACACGAAGGCCCGCAGGTCGGGCCCGCGCCGGCGCAGGTCCAGCATCACATAGGCGATCCGCTGGCCCGGCCCATGATAGGTGTATTGCCCGCCGCGGCCGCTCTGGAACACCGGAAACCGGGGATCGAGCAGGTCCTCGGGCCGGGCGCTGGTGCCGGCGGTGTAGAGCGGCGGGTGTTCCAGCAGCCAGACCAGCTCCGGCGCGGTTCCGGCGCGGATTTCGGCGACCCGGCGTTCCATGGCGGCGACCGCCTCGGGATAGGGCACGGGCGTCTCGCTGATCTGCCACTCGAGCGGTTCCATGGCGCACCCTAACACAGCCCTTCCTTAACCATTCGTTCAGGAATAACATATATTTATCAAATCCTTAGTCTCAACCCGGAGCGCTCAGCGGCATGTCCCGAGCCGTCAACAAGGTCAGCGTCGAGCTATCGGTCGTGCTCGGCCGGTCGAACATGCCGATCAACCAGCTGCTCAAGATGGGCCGTGGCGCCGTCATCGAACTCGATACGACGGTCAACGACCACGCCCTGATCCTCGCCAACGACCGGGTCATTGCCCGCGGCGAGGTGATGATCGTCGACGACCACGTCGCGGTGACGATCACCGATACCGTCGGGCTCAACGAGATTCTCTAACTTCCCGATAACGTCGAAAAACCAAGGTTTTATGGCAGCCGCGCCTTGAAGCGGGCGTGCGGATTTGCTATTCGGCTGCCACCAAGCGGTCGTGGCGGAATTGGTAGACGCGCAGCGTTGAGGTCGCTGTGGGAGTTAATCCCGTGGAAGTTCGAGTCTTCTCGACCGCACCAACATCAGAATAGGGCCCGTGGCCGAAAGCCGCGGGTCGCGTCGTTTTGGACGCGGCCCGGGGACTGGGCTAGGGTCGCCTCTGGGCAGCCCCGCCACGCGGCGGCGGCGATGAGGGGAGGGGCAGATGGCTGACGATCTCGACCAGATGGCGCTGGAGTACCACCGCTGGCCGACGCCCGGGAAGATCAGCGTCACCCCGACCAAGAACCTCGCCAACCAGCGCGACCTGTCGCTCGCCTATTCCCCCGGCGTCGCCGCGGCGTGCAACGAGATCGCCGCCGATCCGGCGAAGGCCGCCGACTACACCGTGCGCGGCAACCTCGTCGCCGTGATCACGAACGGCACAGCGGTCCTCGGCCTCGGCAACATCGGTCCGCTCGCCTCCAAGCAGGTGATGGAGGGCAAGGGCGTCCTGATCAAGAAGTTCGCCGACATCGACGTCTTCGACATCGAGGTCGACGCCAACGATCCCGAGCGCTTCATCGAGGTCGTCGCCGCGCTCGAACCGACCTTCGGCGGCATCAACCTCGAAGACATCAAGGCGCCCGAGTGCTTCATCATCGAAAAAGCGCTGCGCGAGCGCATGAACATTCCGGTGTTCCACGACGACCAGCACGGCACGGCGATCTGCGTCGCGGCCGCGCTCTATAACGGCCTGCGCGTCGTCGGCAAGGATATCGAGAAGACCAAGATCGTCTGTTCCGGCGCCGGCGCCGCGGCGCTCGCCTGTCTCGATCTCATGGTCTCGATGGGCATGAAGCCCGACAACATCGTGATCGTCGACCGCAAGGGCGTCGTCTACGACGGCCGCGACGAAACGCCCGATCCCTACAAGGGCCGCTATGCGATCAAGACCAACGCGCGCACGCTGGCCGACGCGGTCGAGGGCGCCGACGTGTTTCTCGGCCTGTCCGGCCCTGGCGTGCTCTCGCCCGACATGGTCAAGACCATGGGCGAAAAGCCGCTGATCCTCGCGCTGGCCAATCCGACGCCGGAGATCAAGCCGGAGGACGCCAAGGCCGTGCGCCCCGACGCCGTGATCGCGACCGGCCGGTCGGACTATCCCAACCAGGTCAACAACGTCCTGTGCTTCCCCTTCATGTTCCGCGGCGCGCTCGACGTCGGCGCGACCGAGATCAACGAGGCGATGAAGCTCGCCGCCGTGCGCGCCATCGCCGATCTCGCCAAGGCCGAGGCGACCGACATCGTGGCCAAGGCCTATGCCGGCCAGTCGCTCGATTTCGGTCCGGACTACCTGATCCCCAAGCCGTTCGATCCGCGCCTCATCGTCGAGGTCGCGCCCGCCGTGGCCAGGGCCGCCATGGAGTCCGGCGTCGCGACCCGCCCGATCGACGACTTCCAGGCCTATCGCGACAAGCTCGCCCGCACCGTCTATCGCACCAGCTTCGTGATGAAGCCGGTGTTCGATCGCGCCCGCGAGGCGCCGAAGCGGCTGGCCTACGCCGAGGGCGAGGAGGAAAGCGTGCTGCGCGCGGTGCAGATCGTCATCGACGACGGCCTCGCCAGGCCGATCCTCATCGGTCGCCGTTTCGTCATCGAAATGCGTCACAAGAAGGCCGGGCTGCGCTTCGACCTCGACAAGGACGTCGACATCATCGACCCCGAGGGCGATCCGCGCTTCCGCGACTACTGGACCGAGTACTACCAGATCATGAGCCGCAAGGGCGTCAACCCGGACTACGCGCAGGCCACGGTGCGCACTCGCAACCCGGTCATCGGGGCGCTGGCGGTGCGGCGCGGCGACGCCGACGCGATGATCTGCGGCGTCGTTGGCCGCTACACGCGCTATCTCACCTACATCAGCGACATCCTCGGCAAGCGTGTCGGCGTGGAGAATCCCTGCGCCGTCCAGGCGCTGGTCGCGCCGCGCGGCACGGTGTTCTTCGCCGATACCAACGTGAACTACGACCCGAACGCGGAGCAGATCGCCGAGACCGCGGTGCTGGCCGCCGAGATCGTGCAGCGCTTCGGTCTGGAGCCCAAGATCGCGCTGGTCTCGCATTCCAACTTCGGCACCCATGCCAGCGCCTCGGCGCAGAAGATGCGAGATGCCCTCGCGCTCATCCGCGACCGCGCGCCGGAGCTCGAGGTCGACGGCGAGATGCAGGGCGACGCCGCGCTGTCCGAAGCGATTCGCGACCGCGTGTTCCCCGATTCAGACCTCAAGGGCACCGCCAATCTGCTGATCTTCCCGAACGTCGACGCCGCCAACATCGCCTTCACGGTGGCGCGCACGATGACCGACGGTCTGTCGGTCGGGCCGATCCTCGCGGGCATCGGCGGCCCGGCGCACATCGTCAACCAGTCGGTGACCGTGCGCGGCCTCGTCAACATGAGCGCGCTCGCCGTGGTCGACGCGCAGGTCGCCGCCGCCCGAAGCGGCGCAACGGTCGGCTGAGCCAATCATGACCGACGCGCCCCGTAAGCCGGAGGATGATGCGGCGGGAGGGGCGCCCCCGGAGACGGCCCCCGAACCGCCGAAGGAGCAGGCCTTCGGCCTGTCGCTCGAACTCGTCAACGCGGTCGAAGACGCGCTGGAGGCGGGCGAGATCGACGCCGCCGCGGCGGCCGTCCAGGACCTCCACGCCGCCGACGTCGCCGACCTGATCGAGACCATCGATCCGGAATACCGCCCGGCCCTGGTCGACGCGATCCAGGAGACATTCGACCCGGAGGTTCTGACCGAACTCGACGACGCCCTCCTCGACGAGGTCATCGACCGCCTCGGCAGCGAGGGGACGGCCGCCGCGATCTCGGAACTGGAGACCGACGACGCCGCCTACGTTCTCGAAGACCTCGACGAGGACGTGCAGCGCGAGGTGCTCGATCATCTCGATGCCGAGGACCGATCCGATATCGAACAGGCGCTGGCCTACGGGGAATACTCGGCCGGCCGCCTCATGCAGCGCGACCTCATCGCGGTGCCGTCCTACTGGAACGTCGGCCAGGTGATCGACTACCTGCGCGAGACCGAGGACCTGCCCGAAGACTTCTACGAACTGTTCCTGGTCGATGCCGATCGCCACCCGATCGGCACCCTGCCGCTCAACGTCCTGCTGCGCACCAAGCGCCCGGTCCCCATCGGCGACATCATGGAACCCGATCCGCGCGTCATTCCGGTCGACATGGACCAGGAAGAGGTCGCCTACCTGTTCCAGCAATATGACATGGCCTCGGCGCCCGTCGTCGACGATAGCGGGCGCCTGCTCGGCGTGATCATGTTCGACGACATCGTCGACGTCATCCAGGAAGAGGCCGAAGAGGACATTCGCCGCCTGACGCGTTCGGGCGGCGCCGGCATCCACGACTCGGTGCTTGAGATCACGCGGGGCCGCTTTCTGTGGCTGTTCGTCAATCTGATCACCGCGGTGATCGCGTCGCTGGTCATCTCGATCTTCGGCGCCACCATCGAGCAGATCGTCGCCCTCGCCATTCTCATGCCGATCGTCGCCTCGATGGGCGGCAACGCCGGCACCCAGAGCCTGACCGTCACGGTGCGCGCGCTGGCGACCCGCGACATCACCGCGTCCAACGTCTGGCGCCTGGTCAACAAGGAACTGCTGGTCAGCTTCCTCAACGGCGCGGTCTTTGCCGTCCTGTGCGGCATCGGCGCATGGCTGTGGTTCGGCGATACCGGTCTCGCGCTGATCATCCTCGCGGCGATGATCATCAACATGATCGCCGCCGGATTTTCCGGCATTCTCATTCCTCTGGGTCTGAACCGGATCGGGGTCGATCCGGCGCTGGCGGCAACGGTCTTCGTGACGACCGTGACCGACGTGGTCGGCTTCTTTGCCTTCCTCGGTCTCGCGGCTTGGCTCTTGTTGTAGAACGCGCGCCCGCAACGGGCGGCACTTGGTGGAGGAACGCGCATGGCCGAACGGGTCGATTTCAGGACGGCGGAAGAGTTCAACGAGGTGTCGAAGGGCATGTTCCCCGACCTGTGCGATGTGAAGATCACGCATCTGGCGCACGGCGAGTCGAAGGGCGAAATGCCGATCTCGAAGAAGCACCTCAACGCCGGCGGCTTCATGCACGGCGCCGCCGTGATCGCGCTGGTCGATTCGGTGACCGGCGGCGGCTCGCGCGTCTCCTGCCCCGAAGGCGCGCTCGGCGCCACCACCATCGAGCTCAAGTGCAATTACATGGGCACCGCCACCGAAGGCACGGTCTACGCGACGGGCCGCATGCTACACGGCGGCCGCACCACCCAGGTCTGGGACGCCGAGGTCGTCGACGACCGGGGCCGCATGATCGCGGCCTTCCGCTGCACCCAGATGGTCCTGTGGCCCCGGAA
>JAYQVF010000008.1:34472-36874 GCA_038148335.1 Alphaproteobacteria bacterium
GGGGGGGTCTTCGGCGCTTCGAGTCCGGCACACCGCGCCACGGGCCGTCTCGCGCAACGACCCCCCTCCGGTCTGCGGCGTTGCCGCAGCCCTTCCTCTTCCTGCTGCGCAGGGGGAGGAGGCTTGCGATTGTACGCGTTTCGTACTACATACAGAAATGGCGATTGGGTCTTTTCGCGACCGGCGGGCCGCTGATCTCTTTTCGGGAAAGAAGGTTCGGGCGCTCGCGCCGATAGAACGGGCTGCGCTGCGAAAACTGACCATGTTGCACGCGGCAAGGACGCTGGACGATCTGCGGTCGCCGCCCGGCAACCGCCTGGAAAGCCTCCGGGGCGACCGCAAGGGGCAACACAGTATTCGGATCAACGATCGGTTCAGGGTCTGTTTCGTTTGGCGCGACGGCAATGCGGAAGACGTCGAGATCGTGGACTATCATTGAACAAAGGCTCGACCATGAAGCGTGAAATCACCCCGGTGTCGCCCGGCGAGATCCTCAGGGACGAGTATCTGGTGCCGTTGGCCATGAGCGCGAGCAAGCTTGCCGAACTGATCGACGTGCCCCACAACCGGATCACCGAGATCGTTCGCGGGCGTCGCGGCGTCACCGCGGACACCGCGTTGCGGCTGGCGCGGGCGTTCGGCACCTCGCCGGAGTTCTGGCTCAACCTGCAAGCGCACTACGACCTCGAACTGGCGCGGGAGAGAAGCGGCGCGGACGTGCGCCGGATCAAGCCCGTGCGCAATGCGGCCTGAGCGATGATCCCCAACCAGCTCCCTGCGCTCGATTTCGGCCTCGGCGACACCGCCGAGATGCTGCGCGACAGCGTCATGTCGTTCACCGCGGACCACGTCGCGCCCGTCGCGCAGGAGATGGACGCCTCCAACACCTGGCCCGAGGGCCTGTGGCGCAAGATGGGCGAGGCGGGCCTGCTCGGCGTCACCGTCGAGGAGGAATACGGCGGCGCCGGCATGGGCTATCTCGAACACGTCGTCGCCATGGAAGAGCTCAGCCGCGGCTCGGCCGCCGTCGGCCTCTCTTACGGCGCGCACTCCAACCTCTGCGTCAACCAGATCCGCCTCAACGGCAGCGAAGAACAGAAACAGAAGTACCTGCCCAAACTGGTGTCGGGCGAACACGTCGGCGCGCTCGCCATGTCCGAACCCGGCGCCGGCTCCGACGTCGTGTCGATGAAGCTGCGTGCCGAAAGGAAAGGCGGCCGCTACGTCCTCAACGGCACCAAGTTCTGGATCACCAACGGCCCCGTCGCCGACACCCTCGTGGTCTACGCCAAGACCGACCCCGACGCCGGCTCGCGCGGCATCACCGCCTTCCTGATCGAGCGCGGCTTCAAGGGCTTCTCGACGGCACAAAAGCTCGACAAGCTCGGCATGCGCGGCTCGGACACGGGCGAGCTCGTGTTCCAGGACTGCGAGGTGCCCGAGGAAAACGTCCTGGGCCAGGTCGGCAAGGGCGTCCGCGTCCTGATGAGCGGCCTCGACTACGAGCGCGCCGTGCTCTCAGGCGGCCCCCTCGGCATCATGCAGGCCTGCCTCGACACCGTCGTGCCCTACGTCCACGAACGCGAACAGTTCGGCAAGCCCATCGGCGAGTTCCAGCTCATGCAGGGCAAGCTCGCCGACATGTACACCACGACCAACGCCTGCAAGGCCTACGTCTACGCGGTGGCCCGCGCCTGCGACGCCGGCCGCGTCACGCGCAAGGACGCCGCCGGCGCCATCCTCTATGCCGCCGAAAAGGCGACCCAGGTCGCGCTCGACGCGATCCAGTGCCTCGGCGGCAACGGCTACATCAACGAGTTCCCGACGGGCCGCTACCTGCGCGACGCCAAGCTCTACGAAATCGGCGCCGGCACGTCGGAGATCAGGCGCATGCTCATCGGCCGCGAAATCTTCGAGGAGACGAAATAACCATGTCCCACGTCATCAAAGACCCCAAGGCGATCAAGCCGCGCGTCGGCTCGGGCTACCCCTCGCCCTACGACGAAATCTGCAACAAGCGCACCAAGCATGCGCTCGGCGACGCCGTCGGGCTCAAGAACTACGGCGTCAACTACACCGTCCTGCCGCCCGGCCAAGCCTCGGCCCAGCGTCACTGGCACCGGGTGCAGGACGAATTCGTCTGGGTGCTCGAGGGCGAGCTCGTGCTCGTCACCGACGCCGGTGAAGATTTGCTCACGGCCGGCATGGCGGCGGGCTTCCCGGCCGGCGAACAGGACGGCCATCACCTCGTCAACAGGACAGACAAGCCGGCCGTCTACCTCGAGATCGGCGACCGCGTCCCCGGCGACTCCGGCGAATACCCCGACATCGACATGAAGTTCGCCTACGACGCGAACGGCAAGGGCGTCTTCAGCCGCAAGGACGGCACGCCCTTCAAGTAG
>JAYQVF010000008.1:36974-38707 GCA_038148335.1 Alphaproteobacteria bacterium
CGACGCGAACGGCAAGGGCGTCTTCAGCCGCAAGGACGGCACGCCCTTCAAGTAGCCCGCCCCTGCTGCGGCATCGTGTGGCACCGCTCATCCTGAGGCGCCCAGCTTCGCCGGGCGGCCCGAAGGAGGCCGCGGGCGTCGTCGGATTGGGTTCGTTTGGCCCTGAGTCGCCCGCGATTTGGCTTCGTTTGGCTTTGCGGCGCCGTTGAAGTGGGTTCGTTTCGCACCGCCGCGCCGCCGTCGGGCTGATTTGTTTCGCCGTCCGTCGTCCGCGATTCGTCGTGCGTCGTCCGCCGTCCGTGTCGGTTTCACATCCTGTAGCACCGCTCATCCTGAGGAGCCCGGCTTCGCCGGGCGTCCCGAAGGATCACGTTTTCCGGTCCCCGCCTTGAACGCCGGCCACGCCGTCCCCATCCCTTCGCAGGAACGGCATCGAGCGAAGGAAGCGCGATGGCAGGAAGGCAGGCGCTGACCGGCGAACCCTGGGCGAGCGGCGGGGCCGGCGCCTGTCGCGGGGTGGTCCGGTTTCGGCGCCGCGGAACGGCCGGGCGAACGATGGCATCCAAAAAATGACGCCACGGCAGGCATTTGCCCGCATCCCCTTGAGCCCAAAGCATAGTTTGGCTTCGTTCGTCGCGCGAAAAGCCAGGTCCTTGAAAAGAAAGGAGAGTTTGGCTTCGTTTGGCAGAAAAAAAGTTGCCGGCCGGCCCGCCGGTCTCAGGGCGCGGCCTTCGGCCGGCCGCTCTCGCGCCGGATCGCGTAGTAGTTGCCGGCGAAGATCAGCGCCGCCCCGAGATACACCCAGATCTCCACCGCCTCGCCATAGGCGAAGAACCCCACCACCGCGATCAGCGGCAGGCGCAGGAAGTCGACCGGATTGACCAGGGAGACATCGGCATGGGTCAGGGCCTTGGCGAGCGAGAAATGGGCCGCCAGGCCCATCAGGCCGACGATGACGAGCAACGGCACCTCGTCCCAGGTCGGCGGCGTCCAGTCGAACGAGGCGCCCACCAGCGCCATGGTCCCCTGCAGCAGCGACATCCAGAACAGTACCGTCAGCACACTGTCGGTCCGCGTCAGCCCCTTGGTGCAGGCGTTGGCGACGGCGAAGCCGAAGGCCGCGGCCACCATCATCCAGGTACCCCAGCCGACCTCGGCAAAGCCCGGCCGCAGGATCACCGCGATCCCGAGCAGCCCCAGGACCAGCGCCACGATGCGGCCCCGGTTCATGCGCTCGCCGAGGAACAGCACCGCCAGCAGGGCGACCCAGACCGGCGTGGTGAACTCGATCGCGAACACCTCGGCCAGCGGCAGCACGGTCACGGCTGCATACCAGCCGATGGTCGCGGCGAAATGCGCCAGGTTGCGGAATATCTGGAGCTTCAGGTTGTTTGTCCGTACGGGGCGAAATCCGGCCCGGGCGATGAACGGCAACAGGATCAGCATGCTGAGCCCGTGCCGGACCACCTGCAACTCAAGGGGATTATGGCGGTCGGCCAGTTCCCGCGCCGCAATGGCGAGGAGCGAGAGCGACACCACCATGCCGAACATCCAGAGCGCGCCGCGGACGGTGGGGGTCATGGGGAATCTCGCGAAGGCGCCGGCAATCGGCGGCGAACGGGAAGAGGCGGGCTGGCCCGCATGGATGTACGGGATATTACGACTGTTTTTGTCTGAACTTTTGCTAGAAAACGCGACGTTGGGGAAAAGGCCCGGCATGGCCGGGCATCACG
>JAYQVF010000009.1:0-35220 GCA_038148335.1 Alphaproteobacteria bacterium
TGGCGCTGAACCTCGAGACCGACAACGTCGGTGTCGTGATCTTCGGCGACGACCGGCACATCAAGGAAGGCGATACGGTCAAGCGGACCAGCACCATCGTGGACGTGCCGGTGGGCAAAGGCCTTCTGGGCCGGGTCGTGGATGCGCTCGGCAATCCGATCGACGGCAAGGGCGAAATCGAGGCGACGGCCCGCAAGGAAGTCGAAGTCAAGGCGCCAGGCGTGATCCCGCGAAAGTCGGTGCACGAGCCGATGCAGACCGGCCTCAAGGCGCTCGATTCGCTGGTTCCGGTCGGCCGCGGCCAGCGCGAGCTGATCATCGGCGACCGCCAGACCGGCAAGACGGCAGTGGCGATCGACACCATCCTGAACCAGAAGGGCAACTGGGAGACGGGCGACGAGAAGAAGCGCCTGTACTGCATCTATGTCGTCGTCGGCCAGAAGCGCTCGACGGTCGCGCAGGTCGTGAAGACCCTCGAGGATGCCGGTGCGCTCCAGTACACCATCGTCGTGTCGGCCACCGCCTCGGATCCGGCGCCAATGCAGTTTCTCGCGCCCTATGCCGGCTGCACCATGGGCGAGTACTTCCGCGACAACGGCATGCATGCCCTGGTCATCTACGACGACCTGACCAAGCAGGCGACCGCCTATCGCCAGATGTCGCTCCTGCTGCGCCGCCCGCCGGGGCGCGAAGCCTATCCGGGCGACGTGTTCTACCTCCACTCGCGCCTGCTCGAACGCGCGGCGAAGATGAACGATGATTACGGTGGGGGGTCGCTGACGGCGCTGCCGGTGATCGAGACCCAGGCCAACGATGTGTCGGCCTACATTCCGACCAATGTGATTTCCATCACCGACGGCCAGATCTTCCTTGAGACCGACCTCTTCTATCAGGGGATTCGTCCCGCGATTAACGTCGGCATCTCGGTCAGCCGCGTGGGCTCCGCCGCCCAGATCAAGGCCATGAAGAAGGTTGCCGGCGGCATCAAGCTCGACCTTGCCCAGTATCGCGAAATGGCGGCGTTCGCGCAGTTCGGCTCGGATCTCGACGCCGCGACGCAGCGTCTGCTGGCCCGCGGCGCGCGGCTGACGGAACTGCTCAAGCAGCCGCAGTATTCGCCGATGCCGGTCGAAGAACAGGTCGTGGCGATTTTCGCCGGCGTGCGCGGCTATCTCGACCAGGTGGCGGTCAACAAGATCGGCGCCTTCGAGCAGCAGCTCCTCACGGAAGTGCGTTCGAAGCATGGCGAGATTCTCGCGGCAATCCGCGACACGGGCGATCTGTCGGGTGACACCGAGGAAAAGCTCAAGGGCGTGCTCGACAACTTTTCAAAGACCTTCGCCTAGGTAACCCGCCCCGATGGCAAGCCTCAAAGACCTCCGTACGCGGATCAACACCGTCAAATCGACGCAGAAGATCACGCGTGCCATGCAGATGGTCGCGGCGTCCAAGCTGCGCCGGGCGCAGGAAGCCGTGGAGGCGGCGCGGCCCTATGCCGGGCGGATGGAGCGGATGCTCGGCTCGCTCGGCGCCAGCATGCTGGAGCGCGAGGGGGCGCCGGCGCTGCTGGTGGGAACCGGGAAACAGGAAACCCACCTCATCGTCGTCGCCACGGGCGAACGCGGCCTGTGCGGCGCGTTCAACTCGTCGATCGCCCGGGCGGCGCGGAACGACATCCGGGCGCTGCAGGCCGAGGGCAAGAACGTCAAGATCCTGTGCATCGGCCGCAAGGGGCGCGACGTCCTGAAACGCGAGTTTGGCAAACTGATCGTGGACACGATCGAACTTGCCGGAATCAAGAATATCTCGTTCGCCGATGCCCAGCCGATCGCCGTTCGCATTCTCGACATGTTCGAGGCCGGCGAATTCGACGTCTGCACGCTCTACTTCAACACCTTCAAGTCGATCATTTCGCAGGTGCTGACCCGGCGGCAGCTGATCCCGGCCTCGCTGCCCGATGTCGAGGAGAACGCAGGTCTCGATCTCGGCGATGCGATCTACGAGTACGAGCCGGAAGAAGAGGAAATCCTCGCCGAGCTGTTGCCCCGCAACCTCTCGGTGCAGGTCTTCCAGGCGCTGCTCGAGAATGCGGCTTCGGAACAGGGCTCGCGGATGTCGGCGATGGACAACGCGACGCGCAACGCGGGCGACATGATCGACCGGTTGACCCTCAGCTACAACCGCCAGCGCCAGGCGCAGATCACAAAAGAACTCATCGAAATCATTTCGGGCGCCGAGGCGCTCTAAGAAACGCGAAGGAACGGAGAACCCCATGGCCACTAACATCGTTGGCAAGATCACCCAGGTTCTGGGCGCCGTCGTTGACGTTCAGTTCGACGGCCACCTCCCGGCGATCCTGAACGCGCTCGAGACCGATAACCACGGCAACCGTCTCGTGCTCGAGGTCGCGCAGCATCTCGGCGAGAACACGGTGCGCACGATCGCGATGGACACCACCGAGGGTCTGGTGCGCGGTCACGAGGTTCGCGACACCGGCGATGCGATTTCAGTGCCGGTCGGTCCGGAGACCCTGGGCCGCATGCTCAACGTCACCGGCGAGCCCATCGACGGCCGGGGTCCGGTCAATACCAAACAGCGCGCCCCGATCCATGCTTCGGCACCGCCGTTCGTCGACCAGTCGACGGAAGCGGAAGTTCTGGTCACGGGTATCAAGGTCATCGATCTCATCGCGCCCTACGCCAAGGGCGGCAAGGTCGGCCTGTTCGGCGGCGCCGGCGTGGGCAAGACCGTGCTCATTCAGGAACTGATCAACAACGTCGCCAAGGGCCACGGCGGCTACTCGGTGTTCGCTGGCGTCGGCGAGCGTACCCGCGAAGGCAACGACCTCTATCACGAGATGATCGACTCCGGGATTATCGACCTGAAGGGCGACAACTCTAAGGTGGCCTTGGTGTACGGCCAGATGAACGAGCCGCCGGGCGCCCGCGCCCGCGTCGCGCTCAGCGGTCTGACCCTGGCGGAATACTTCCGCGACCAGGAAGGCCAGGACGTGCTGCTGTTCGTCGACAACATCTTCCGCTTTACCCAGGCGGGCTCGGAAGTGTCGGCGCTCTTGGGCCGCATTCCTTCGGCGGTGGGCTACCAGCCGACGCTGGGTACCGACATGGGCGCCCTGCAGGAGCGCATCACCTCGACCAACAAGGGTTCGATCACCTCCATTCAGGCGATTTACGTGCCCGCCGACGACTTGACCGACCCGGCGCCGGCCACCTCGTTCGCGCACTTGGACGCCACCACCACGCTGTCGCGTCAGATCGCGGAACTCGGCATCTACCCCGCGGTGGACCCGCTCGACTCCAGCTCGCGCATGATGGATGCCCGCATTCTCGGCAAGGATCATTACGACGTTGCGCGCGAAGTGCAGCGCATTCTGCAGACCTACAAGTCGTTGCAGGACATCATCGCGATCCTGGGCATGGACGAGCTGTCGGAAGAAGACAAGCTGACGGTTGCCCGCGCCCGCAAGATCCAGCGCTTCCTGTCGCAGCCGTTCCACGTCGCCGAGGTCTTCACCGGCACGCCGGGCGTTCTGGTCCCGCTCGAGGAGACCATCCGCGGCTTCAGGGAAATCTGCGAAGGCAAGCACGACGATCTGCCCGAGCAGGCCTTCCTGCTGGTCGGCACGATCGACGACGCGGTGGAAAAGGGCAAGCGCCTCGCCGCCGAAGCGGCCTAAGGTACGACGATGGCAGACAAGGTCGCCTTCGAACTGGTCTCGCCGGACCGCCTGCTGGTGTCCGAGGAAGTCGACATGGTCGTCATCCCGGGGACCGAGGGCGACTTCGGCGTGCTCTACGGCCACCAGCCGATGATTTCGACGGTGCGCCCCGGCATTCTGGAAGTGCAGAGCGGCGGCAGCGAGAACCGGCGGATTTTCGTCAACGGCGGGTTCGCCGAGATCACGGGCGACCGCTGCGCGGTCATGACCGAAGAGGCCGTGCCGGTCGCCGATCTGAAGCGGGCCGACCTCGAGCAGCGGATCAAGGACGCCGAGGAAGATATTGGCGGAGCGCGTTCCGACCTCGAACGGCACCTGATCGACCTGCGGCTGACCACGCTGCGGGAAATGCTGCACGCCGCTTCCTAGGCGAAGCCGGGGGGCTGACCCGGTTCGTCCCTTTCGATAATATTTGCGAACACCACTGTGCCACGCAGGGAATGAGGGGCATGGGCATGACGTGGACGCTTGACGATATCCAATGGGACCGGTTCGACCCGTCGCGGGTGAACTCGGATCTTCTTAAGATCGCGCGCGCGGCGAGCATGGTCGAGTACCGCAGCGCCGACTATGTCACCTATCTGTGCAACGTCTTTGCCGACGACGAGCCGTTCAAGGCGGCGGCAAAGGTCTGGGGCGAGGAGGAAATCCAGCACGGACGCGCGCTCGCGCGCTGGGCCGAGCTGGCCGACCCATCCTTCGACTTCGAGACCTCTTTCGCGGATTTCCGGAAAAGCTACGCGCTCAATCTGGACGTTGAGCAGTCGATTCGCGGGACGCGAACCGACGAGCTGCTGTCGCGCTGCATGGTCGAAATAGGGACCAGCTCCTTCTACAGCTCGATCCGCGACGCATCGGAAGAGCCGGTGCTGCGCCAGATCTGCGATCTGATCGCGCGCGACGAGTTCTCCCACTACGGCTTGTTCCGCCGTTACATGGAGCGCTATCTCGAACGCGAACACGTCGGGTTCTGGCGCCGGATACGCACGCTGGTCGGCCGCGCCATCGAGACGACCGACGACGAACTGGCCTATGCCTACTTCGCCGCCAACCAGCTACCCGGCCCTTATGACCGCAAGTCCGCGGCCGGCGCCTACGCCGCGCAAGCCCTGGCGCTCTACCGGCCCGACCATGTGCGGAAGGGGGTGGTGATGATGTTCAAGGCGCTCGGCCTGCGCCGCGAGGGCTGGCACCTCGATGCCATTGCCGCGCTAATCTATCGGCTCATGCAGTGGCGTTCGCGGCGGCTCTCGCACGCGCACTAGGACGAGGTGTCGGTCGTTCCCCTTAGCCGGCGGACGAGGCGACCATCAACGGCCAACAGACCGACAAGGATGAGGGCCATGCCGGCGAAAGTCGTCCAAGCGAGTGATTCGCCGAGAACGAAGACGCCCAGGATCACCGCGACGACCGGATTGATGAGCGTCACCAGCATCAGATTGGTGGCCCCGATCCGACGCAACAGCAGGAAATAGAGCGGGTAGGCGAGCGCCGTTCCCAGCGTACCGATCGCAATGACCGCGCCCCAGGTCTCCGCCGTCGGCGATGCATGCCAGGGCCGTTCCAAGACCAGAGCGAGCGGCAGCAGCCAGAGCGCGGCCGTCGTCACCTGGCCGAAGGAAGAAACCAGGAAAGGGTGTTTGGTCAGGAAGGCGCGGGCGAAGACGCCGGCGGATGCGTAGGACAGGGCACCCAGCAGAACGAGCGCCTGGGCTGTCGGGCTGACGCCGACGGGCGAGAGCGTATCGGGTCCGATCAACGTCACCACCCCGGCGAATCCTAGCGTCACGCCGAGAACGCGATTCGAAGTCAGCACTTCCTGGCGAACGAGAAGGCTTGCGACGACGACCGAGAATACCGGCGTCGTGGCGTTGAGAATGGCCGCCAGACCGCTGTCGATTTCGGTCTGCGCCTGTGCAATCAGCGCAAACGGGATCGCGTTGTTGAGCAGCCCCATCATGGCGATCGACCCCCAGAACCGGACCGTCAGCGGCACCGGTGTCCTAATCACCGCAAGGATGACGCCGAGCATCAATGTGGCCACGACGACGCGGCCGAGGGCGACTGTCAGCGGCCCGAGCGTTTCAAGCGCGATCTCGAAAAAGAAAAAGGAGCTGCCCCAGACGGAGCCGAGCAGGACCAAGCCGAGCCAGGAACGGCCGTCCATCGTTTGATCTGAATGCGTAGACAAGGCGCGCAGACACTAGGTCTTCGCCGACCCCTGCGCCACCCGGTAGTTGCTAGACCTGTTCGGTTTCCCCGCCCACGATCGCCGAGGAAAAGGCTCGGGCCAGGCGCGCATAGACGTGGCGTTTGAAGGGCACGGCCAGGCTCTCGAGCTCATCCAGGGGCACCCACCGCCACGACGAGAATTCAGGTTCCTCGGTGTCGAGATCGATTTCGCTGTCATCGCCAAGGAAACGCATGGCGAACCACTTTTGCGTCTGGCCCCGATACTTTCCTTTCCACAACTTGCCGATCAGGTGATCCGGCAGGTCGTAGTCGATCCATTCGTCGAGTTCGGCCACGATCTCGGCATTCGCCGTGCCGATCTCTTCGCCGAGTTCCCGCAAGGCGGCATCGCGGGGCTCTTCGCCGGCATCGATGCCTCCCTGGGGCATTTGCCAAGCCGGGCCGGGCGAATCGATGCGCTGCGCCACGAAGACTTCGCCGCGCCTGTTGAACAGCATGATGCCGACGCAAGGCCGGTAGGCGGTCGGCGTCATCGGTGGGCCGGTCCAGCGGCAATCGCCGAGACGGGCGCGAGGTCGATACCCTTCTCCTCCAGCGTCGCCGCCCATTGGGCAAGGCGCTCGATCGTCACCGGGTAGGGGCGGGCGATCCCGACCGCATGACCTTCCTGTCGGGCGATGTTTTCCAGGTCGATCAATTTGGCGTCGATCTCCACCCGCGAAGCGACCTGGTCCAGTTCGCGGTTATTGAGGGCATGGAGCAAATGCAGGTCCGCGGCAATACGGCCGGCGACACTGGTGCCTGAGGTTCTTGCGTCGAGAAACATCAGGCCCCGCTCCTGGATCACCTGCAGGATCGGCCGCATGCTCTCGGTCGACGACGTGAAGCGGTCGCCCATGCGGTTGTAGACGCCGACGTAGCCCGATACCCGGCTCAGCAGGAACTCCAGCCGTTCCTGGTTCTGGTCCGCGCCCGCGGAGGTCAGCAGGGTATGCGGGCCGGGGTCGCTGGTCGGGAAGTCGAAGGGCTCCATGGGAATCTGGAGAAGGACTTCATGCCCGGCTGCGCGGCTCAGCGCGATCCAATCGGCAAGATCGCGCGCGTAGGGGGTAAACCCCAAGGCGATGGCACCGGGAAGCTGTTGAATTGCCGCGTTGGTCTGTTCCCGACTGAGCCCGAGATCCTGCAGAAGAATGGCGATTCGCGGTCTGTCGCGTTCCTGGGGAAACGGTCGGGCGTAGACCTGCCACGGCGCCCGCCCGTCCTCGCCGATGGTTGGCAGCGGGCCGAAGCGACCGGCAACCTGAAGGGCCGGGTCGGGAGCCGGTGGAAGGACCAGTTTGCGCGGTAATGCGGGCAGCGCAGAAGCGGGAACAGCCGTTCGCGGCGCGGCCGGGGTCGCAGCGGCGTGGTCCGTCGCCGGCGGTACCGCCCGATGCCCGGATTGCGGCGCGTCATGTGACGGGGCCGGGGTCTGCCCGTGGCCGGCGTCCGCCTTCTCCCCGTGGCCTGCGTCGGCCATCCGTGGCGGGGGTGTGGCGGCATGCCCGTCTTCTTGCGCCCCGTGTCCTTCGCCGGCGGCGGCCGGGTCCGCCGTCTCGCTGGAGGACACCTCTTCATCGTCCTCCACGGGGGGTGGAGTTTGCGCCGAGGGGCGGTTGGCCTGGGTCAGCGCCACGGTCGCGGATACGTCTTCCGAAGCCGCGTTGTCTACCGCCGCCGGCGTCTCATAGGTCAACTGCAGAAAGGCCACACCCGCAACGAGGAGCGTCACCAGTCCGTAAGCAACGAGCGCCGGCGCCGTACGCCAGATCGGAACATCAGGGACGTCGTCGTCCGACAAACGCCGACCGGCGCGAAGTGGTCTGCGGGCCACCGATTATCCCGCCAGGGCCGGAGGCGCGCCCCCGGTCCGCAGGCCCCTAGTTGACGGACTTCTTGGCAAACAGCTGAAGGCCGCGCAGCAGGTCAAGGGCGCGGGCCAACTGGAAGTCAAAGGGACGTTCGTCGTCAGCGGCGGCTTCTTCGCCATCCTCGGATTCATTGCCGTCGACCTCGATGTGGTTGCGCAGGTTGGCCTCGCTACGGCGCAGGTCGGTGCGAGTCTGCAGCGACTCGAAACGGGCCTGCTCGACAACGATGTCCGGTGTAATTCCCTTGGCCTGAATCGAGCGGCCCGACGGTGTGTAGTACAGCGACGTCGTCAGGCGCACGGCCCCATGCCCGGCGATCGGAATGATCGTCTGCACCGACCCCTTGCCGAAAGACTGGGTGCCGAGCACGACCGCACGTCCCTGATCCTGGAGCGCACCGGCAACGATCTCCGACGCGGATGCCGAGCCGCCGTTGATCAGGACGACGATGGGAAGGCCGTCGGTGAAATCGCCCGACTTCGCGTTGAAACGCTGCGCGTCGCCGCTCTGGCGCCCGCGCGTCGAAACGATCTCTCCCTGCTCGAGAAATGCGTCCGACACCTTGACCGCCTGGTCGAGCAGGCCGCCGGGATTGCCGCGGAGGTCGAGCACGAAGCCGGCGAGGTTCTCGCCAAGCTCTTCCTTGATGTCCCTGATTTCCTTCTCAAGGCCCGATGCCGTCTGCTCGCTGAAGGTGGTGATACGGAGATAACCGACATTCCCTTCGACACGGGCGCGAACCGAAGCGATGCGGATCACCTCACGCGTCAGGGTGACGTCGAATGGCGCGTCTTCGCCGGCCCGCACGACCGTCAGACGAATGTCGGTATTTACGGGGCCCCGCATCTTCTCGACGGCTTGCGAAAGCGTAAGGCCCTGCACCGCCTCGCCGCCGATGTGGGTGATGAGATCGCCGGTGAGAATGCCCGCGCGCTCCGCCGGCGTTCCATCGATCGGCGAAATGACCTTGACGAACCCGTTCTCCATCGTGACTTCGATGCCGAGACCGCCGAATTCGCCGCGGGTCTGCACCTGCATTTCACGGAAGTTCTTGGCGTTGAGATAGCCCGAGTGCGGATCCAGCGCCTGCAACATGCCGTTGATCGCCGCCTCGATCAGCTTCTCGTCGTCGACCTCGTCGACGTAGTCGGCGCGAACGCGTTCGAAGACCTCGCCAAAGAGGTTGAGTTGCCGATAGGTGTCCGAACTCGACTGGGCCTGTGAGAGGGTCGGCGTTGCCAGAACGAGGAATGCCAGAATGCCGAAAACGGCAAGTGCGTTACGCATCATCCACTAACCTTTGTTTCTGTCGTCGCCAACCAGGGGAGGGGGTTGATCGGTTCGCCGTTCTGGCGCAGTTCGATATAGAGTTCGGGCTTTTCCGGGCCGATCCGCTCGCTCATCCTGCCAACCGGCTCACCAGCGAGCAGCCATTGGCCAACAACCCCGTCAATGCTCGCAAATCCCGCGAGAAGGCTATGATATCCCTCGCCGTGCGCGATGATCAAGAGACGCCCATAGCGCCGGAACTCGCCTGAAAAAACGATCCGCCCATCGTAGGGTGCCACAACCTGAGCGCCGGGCCGGGTCTCGACGGTGATGCCCTGGGACTGCAGGCCGACATCGTTTCGCTCACCAAAACGTGTGGCGATGCGGCCTCGTGCGGGCAACGGTAGCGTTCCCCGGGACTTCGAGAACGGCGCGGTATCGGCCGGTGGGCGGAGCGCCAGCGGCTGGAGCCGCGTTTCGGACCTGCGCTCCAGGCGATCGATGAGGTTGCGCAGGTCCTCGGCGTTGGCGGTCAGGGCCGCAATCTGACGCCGCTCTTCCTCGCTTTCGGACAAGGTTTGCGATCTCAGCCGCGCCTTGCGCGCGATCAGGCGGTCAAGCGCCTGCTCCTCGTTCTGCAGCCGTCGAACGGCCGAATCGAGTCCGGCGCGCCGGCGCGCGATCTCGGTTCGAATCTGCCGCAGGGCCGCCAACTCGGACTTGAGCGTTTCGGCTTGCGCCCCGAGTTCGGGAACGATGGCCGACAGCAAGACAGAGGTTCTGACGGCCTCGGTGACGTTGTCGGGGCTGACCAGAAGCGCTGCCGGCGGCGTCCGTCCGAGCCGCTGCAGGGCGGCCAGCGTCTTGTCGATGGCGAGCCGCCGTTCGTCGAGCGACGACAGCAGTGCCCGCTCCTCGGCGCGATAGGCCCCGAGCCGTGCCTCGAGTTCGGAGACGGTCTCTTCCTGCTCCTGCGCCCGACGCGCGCTCTCAACGAGGCTCTTCTGAAGCGCATCGAGCTCATCGGCAATGCGCGCGGCCTCCCTGTCGAGTTGTTCGGTCCGGCTGCGCCCTTCCTGGATGGCGCGTTCGACCTCTTTCAGTCTCGTCGTGGGTTCGCCGGTTTCTTCCTGGGCGAGCGCCGGCAGGGTAGCAATCGCGCCGACGGCGACGAGCGCGGCGATGATTCGGATAGCTGGTCTACGCGCTGGCACGCGCTACGCCGGCTGCACGTTCGGCCTTGCGCGGCTCCGATCGAAGGAGGGATGTGCCGGTCATTTCGGCGGGGCGGGGCAAGCCCATGATTTCGAGAACGGTGGGCGCGATATCGCACAGACGACCGTCATCGAGGTCGTTGGCCGCGCCGCCATCGACGATCAGGAACGGAACGTCATCCGTCGTATGCGCGGTGTGTTCGCCACCCGCTTCGTCCGTCATTCGTTCCGCGTTGCCGTGGTCTGCGGTAATCAGCAGGGCACCGCCTTGCCTCTTTACAGCTGCCTCTACCCGCCCGAGGCAGACGTCGACAGCCTCGACGGCGGCGATGGCCGGTCCAAGCTTGCCGGTGTGCCCGACCATGTCCGTATTCGCATAGTTGCAAATGATCAGGTCGTACTGACGGGAATCGATGGCGGCGACGAGTTTGTCGGTGACCTCGGGGGCCGACATTTCGGGCTTGAGGTCGTATGTCGCGACCTTGGGCGATGGCACGAGGATGCGATCCTCGCCCTCGAAGACGCGTTCTTCGCCGCCGTTGAAGAAGAATGTGACGTGCGCATATTTTTCGGTTTCCGCGATTCTCAGCTGACGCAGGCCCGCCTTGGCGACGACCTCGCCGAGCGTTGCGCCAATCTCCGTCGGCGGAAAGATCGCACCGATGACCGTATCGAGTCGGCTTGAGTACGATGCCATCCCGGCAGCGGCCGAAAATCGGACGACCCGGTTGCGCGGAAACTCGTTGAAATCTTCGAACAGCAATGCCGCGAGGATCTGTCGGACCCGGTCGGCCCGGAAGTTGGCAACGACCAGGGCATCGCCGTCATCCATGCCTTTGTAGTCTCCGACGACGGTGGGAAGAACGAATTCATCGGTGACGCCTTCGGCATAGGCTGCCTGAACGACCTCCGCGGCCAGGTCCCGATGCGGACCGTTGCCGCTCGCGATGACGTCGTAGGCGCGTGCGACGCGGTCCCAGCGATTGTCGCGGTCCATCGCATAGTAGCGTCCGCTGACCGTCGCAATCCGCACGCCGGCAAGGCCCGCGATATCGGCCTCAAGGGTACGCAAATATCCGGCGGCACTCCTGGGCGGCGTGTCGCGACCGTCGAGAATCGCATGAATCTCGACGGTCAGGCCGTTTCCGGCGAGGTGCGCTGCCAGTGCAGCCATGTGCTTCTGGTGCGAGTGCACGCCGCCTGGCGATACCAGGCCGACCAGGTGACATTTCCCGGTTCCTGCCCGGCAGGAGTCGACGAGACCGACGAGCGCCGGCGCATTGCCGATCGAACCGTCGGCGATGGCCGCGTCGATCCGGGGCAGGTCCTGCAGCACGATGCGGCCGGCACCGATGTTCGTGTGGCCGACCTCGGAATTGCCCATCTGGCCGTCCGGGAGACCGACATCCCCGGCCGAGGTCCGGAGCAGCGACCACGGTTGCTCCGCCATCAGCCGGTCGAATACCGGCGTCTTTGCCATGGCGATGGCGTTCGCTTCGGCGTCCTCGCGGTAGCCCCAGCCGTCGAGAATGCAAAGCACTACGGGGCGTGGTCGCTTGGTCATGGGGCCGGGAAAACCTTGTTGTTTGACAGGAACTTAGGCGGAACATGGGGGAGAACGGGTCGCGATGCAAGCCCCGGGGCAAGATCGCGGAAAGGCACGAAACCCTAGCTTCCGCGATGGTAGGGGTGGCCATCCAGGATCGTTGCGGCGCGGTATAGCTGTTCGGCGAGCATGACCCGGACCATCAGATGGGGCCATGTTGCGCGGCCGAACGACAGAACCAGGTCGGCGCTCCCCACCAAGCTTGGCGCGACGCCGTCCGGACCGCCGATGATCCAGGATATGGGAACCCGCGCCTGTTCCTGCCAGCGCGCGATGCGTTGCGCCAGCGCGTCGCTGGCCAGATCCTCGCCGCGTTCGTCGAGGACGACGACGGACCCTCCCGGCGGCAGGTGGCGCCGCAGCTTGTCGGCTTCTTGCTCGCGCCGCGCTTCGGGCGAGGGCGCCCTGGAGGCATCGACTTCATGAAGCGAAACCTCCCACCGCAGGCGGCGGACATAATCTGCGAAGACTTCCTCGAGGGGACTGCGTCGCAGCCTGCCGACCGCCGCGATGACGGTCTTCATCTATTCGGCGGGCGGCGGCAGATCGGACGGCAGATCCGCCGACCACATCTTCTCGATGTTATAGAATTCGCGAATCTCGGGCCTGAACAGGTGAACGACGACGTCGCCGCAATCGATCAGAACCCAGTCGCACCGCGGCATCCCTTCGGTGCGCGCGCGGATGCCCTCGGCCTTGCAGCGTTCGACAAGGTGGTCGGCCATTGCCGCGACGTGACGTTGCGAGCGACCGCTCGCCACAACCATCTGGTCGGCGATCAGCGACTTTCCGGAGAGATTGATTGTCTTGGGATCGATCGCCTGGTCTTCGTCAAGCGATTCAAGGACCAAGTCCAGCAGGACCCTGCCGTGGGGCTTAGCGTGGGGTTTTGCCACTCTATTCGTGCGCGTTATCTGTATGTCTCCGGGGCATGCGGCTAGCCTTCGACCATTAAACCGCCGGGCCGTTCCCGGCGCAAGGCGGTGGACGAGGTCCAGTCGCGAAAACCGAAGACGAAGGCCCATGCCGGCGGCTCTTGCTGCGCCAGCCTTCCAAACGCCCGCTTTCGCCGGCACGACGACAGGGCGGTCGCCGCGCGAGAGGCGAGGGCCGCGTAGGTATAGCCCGGGCGGTCGACCACGGCGACCGGAACGAGGTCGAAAAGCAGCCGCCAGCGATGCCACCGGTTCACCTGGATCAGGTTGTCCGCGCCCATCAGCCAGACAAAGCGATCCTGGGGATAGCGTTGCAGCAGGGCGGCCAGGGTGTCGACGGTGTAGCGCGTGCCGAGCCGGGCCTCGATGTCGGAGACCCTGACGTACGGCGGCGCGGCAACCGCGCGCGCGGCTCGGAGCCGCGCTTCGAACGGCGCCATGCCTTCGGTCGACTTGAGCGGGTTCTGCGGCGACACCAGCCACCACACCTCGTCGAGCGTCAGCGTTTGGCGGGCAAAGGCGCTGAGGCGCAGATGGCCCTGATGGGCAGGGTTGAACGATCCGCCCAGGAGTCCGATGACTCGGCCGCCGCCTCGGCGGGGTCGCTGCGGGGAAGACGTCAGGGGCGGACCTGTCCGCTGCCGTGGACGACGTACTTGTAGGTGGTCAGTTGTTCGACGCCGACCGGGCCGCGCGCATGAAGACGGTCGGTCGAGATGCCGATTTCGGCCCCCATCCCGAACTCGCCGCCATCGGCGAACTGGGTCGACGCGTTGTGCAGCACGATGGCGCTGTCGACATTGGCGAGGAACCTGTTCGCCGCCGATTCGCTGTTCGTCACAATGCTGTCGGTGTGATGCGAGCCATAGCGTTCGATGTGTTCGATCGCCTGACCGATGCCGTCGACGATGCGCATCGAGATGATGGCGTCGAGGTACTCCGTGGACCAGTCCGCCTCGGTCGCCGACAGGATGCGTCCGTCGAGCGATTGCGCCTCCGCATCGCCCCTGATCTCGCAGCCGCCTGCCGACAAGTCGTCGACGATCAGCGGAACTACCTTGGCGGCGATCTTGCGGTCGACCACCAGGGACTCGGCCGCGCCGCAGATCGAAAGACGCCGCAGTTTGGCGTTGTGGACGATGCTGACCGCCATTTCGGGGTCGGCGTCTTCGTGCACGTAGACGTGGCAGTTGCCGTCGAGGTGGGCGATGACGGGAATGCGGCTTTCCCGCTGGACCCGCTCGATGAGCGAGCGGCCGCCGCGCGGGACGATGATGTTGATGTACTGGTTCATCGTCAGCATTTCTCCGACGGCGGTGCGGTCGCGTGTCGGGACGAGCTGGATCGATTCTTCCGGCAGACCCGCGGCACGCAACCCGCCATGCAGGCAGTCGACGATCGCACGGCTCGAGTGAAAGCTCTCCGAGCCGCCGCGGAGGATTACGGCGTTGCCTGACTTGAGACACAGGGCGCCGGCGTCGGCGGTCACGTTGGGCCGCGATTCGTAGATGATGCCGATGACGCCGAGGGGGACGCGCACGCGTGTGATGCGCAGGCCGTTGGGTCTGGTCGTTTCCCAGAAGACTTCGCCGACCGGATCGTCCAGCCGGGCAATATCCTCAAGGCCGCGGGCCATGCCCTCGATGCGCTGATCGTCGAGCGCGAGCCGGTCGCGCAGGGCGCTGGTGATCCCTTTTGCATCCGCAGCGGCGAGATCGCGCGCGTTCGCCGCCATGATGGCGGCGGCCTGCTGGCGAATTTCCTGCGCGGCGCGGGTCAGCGCCCGGTTCTTGGCGTCCGTCGAGGCCTGCGCCAAGCCGCGGGCCGCTTCATGGGCGGCGGCGCCGAGCGCCATCATGACGTCGTGAACGTCTTGTTGGGATTCTGCGACCGACATGGCGTGCCTATTCGTTGAGAACGAGATCGTCGCGGTGAATCATCTCGTCGCGGCCACGGTAGCCCAGCAATGCCTCTATTTCACTGCTTTTGTGGCCGATGATGGGGCGCGCGTCGTCGGAGGAGTAGGCGACGAGTCCGCGTCCAAGAACGCGGCCCGACGTGTCCCGGATGGTCACCGCATCGCCGCGCTGGAAGTCGCCCTCGATCGCCGTCACGCCTGCCGGAAGAAGACTCTTTCCCGCGCCGAGCGCGCGGACCGCGCCGTCGTCGACCGTCAGCGAGCCCGACGGCTTCAGCGTGCCCGCGATCCATTGTTTGCGGGCGGTGCGCGGGCTGCCCTGCGCTGCGAACCAGGTGCACGGGCCGCCGGCCTCGATGGCGCTGAGCGGCTGCGCCGCACTGCCGCGGGCGATGACCATGGCGCAGCCGGCAGAGGTCGCGATGCGTGCGGCGAGCAGCTTGGTGATCATGCCGCCGGAGCCGTCGCCGGTCCGCGGCTGGCCCGCCATGGCCTCGACCCCGGGCGTGATGCGGTCGATCTTGGAGAGGAGTTTGGCATCCGGATCGACGGACGGATCGGCCGAGTAGAGGCCGTCGACGTCGGACAGCAGGACGAGGCAATCCGCCGAGATCATCTCGGCTACGCGCGCGGAAAGACGGTCGTTGTCGCCGTAGCGGATTTCCGCGGTGGCGACGGTGTCGTTCTCGTTGATGACGGGCAGCGCGCCGAGCTTGAGGAGCGTGTTCACCGTGCTGCGCGCATTGAGGTATTTGCGGCGCTGTTCGGTGTCGTCGACGGTGAGCAGGATCTGGGCCACCGAGATGCCGTGCTTCGACATCGCGTCCTGATACGCCATGGCGAGGTGGATCTGTCCGTTCGCGGCGGCCGCCTGTTTCTCCTCGAGCTTGAGCTTGCCGCTGCGCAGCTTGAGATGGCGGCGGCCCAGCGCGATTGCGCCGGAGGAGACGATCACCACTTCCTGGCCGCGGGCGCGCATCCGCGCGATGTCCTCCGCGAGGCCCGCGAGCCAGCGCTGGTGCACGCGGCCGCTGGCGGGATCGACCAGCAGGATCGATCCGATCTTGACGACGATCCGTTTTGCCTCGGCGAGCTTCATGACGTCGCGGCGCCGAGCGCCTGTTCTTCCGCGTCGCGGGCGCGCCACACGGCGATGGTCTGCAGCATGCGGCGCAGCACCGCGTCGATTCCCTGTCCGGTCGCGCCCGAGATGATCGCGACCTCGCCGCCGGCGTGCTCCGACAAGCGGCGCGCGAGGTCCGCGATGGTGTCGGCGTCGATCAGGTCGGCCTTGTTCAGGGCGACGATCTCCGTCTTGTCCTCGAGGCCGAAGCCATAGGCTTCGAGCTCGCCGCGCACCGTTTCGTAGGCTCCGACCGGGTCTTCGCCGCTGGCGTCGACGAGGTGGAGGAGCACGCCGCAGCGCTCGATGTGACCGAGGAACCGGTCGCCGAGACCGGCCCCTTCATGGGCGCCCTCGATGAGCCCGGGGATGTCGGCCAGCACGAACTCCTCGCCCGCGACGCTGACGACGCCGAGCTGGGGATGCAGGGTGGTGAACGGGTAGTCGGCGATCTTCGGCTTGGCGCGGGACACCCGGCTCAGGAACGTCGACTTCCCGGCATTGGGCAGGCCGACGAGGCCGGCATCGGCGATCAGCTTGAGGCGCAGCCAATACCAGTGTTCCTCGCCGCCCATGCCGGGCTGGGCATGGCGCGGCGCCCGATTGGTCGACGACTTGAAGTGTGCGTTGCCCTTGCCGCCGATGCCGCCTTTGGCCAGCACGAAGCGCTGGCCGGCTTCGGTCATGTCGGCGGCGATCGTTTCCTTGTCTTCCTCGAGGATGAGGGTGCCGACGGGCACCTTCACGACCAGGTCCGGCCCGGACGCGCCGGTGCGATTGGCGCCCATGCCGCCGCCCCCGGTCTTGGCCTTGAAGTGCTGCTGGTAGCGGAAGTCGATCAGCGTGTTGAGGCCATCGACCGCCACCGCGACGACGTCGCCGCCGCGGCCGCCATCGCCGCCGTCGGGCCCGCCCATCGGGATGTTGGCTTCACGGCGGAAGCTGACGCTGCCGGCGCCGCCATTGCCGGAGCGAACATAGCTCTTGGCTTGGTCGAGGAACTTCATCGTCAGGCACCCGCGCGCCCCATAAAAAAGGGGAAGGGCTCGCCAGTCCCCTTGGGTCCGGCAAGCCGAAACTTTATGCGGTCGGTTCCACCGAGACGAACACGCGGCCCTTCGCCTTCTCGGCGAACGTAACCGTGCCCGGGATCAGCGCGAAGATCGTGTGATCCTTGCCCATCCCGACGTTCTCGCCCGGGTGCCATTTGGTGCCGCGCTGGCGCACGATGATGTTGCCGGGAATGACGGCTTCGCCGCCGAATTTCTTGACGCCGAGGCGGCGGCCGGCGGTATCGCGTCCGTTGCGGGAACTGCCGCCTGCTTTTTTGTGAGCCATGTCCTATTCCTCGCTCGCCGCGTCTTCGCTCGCGGCCTTCTTGGATTTCGCTTTCGGCTTGGCCTCGGCCGCCGCCTTCATGCCGCCGGGACCGGCGATCTCGGCAACGCGGACGATGGTGACGTCCTGCTGGTGGCCGTGCTTGCGCCGGTAGTTCTGGCGGCGCTTCTTCTTGAAGACGACGATCTTGCCGTCGCGCGCCTGCTCGAGAACCTCGAGCTTGACCGAGGCGCCATCGACCAGGGGCGCGCCGACATGTGCCGTATCGCCTTCGCCGACGACGAGAACCTCGCCGACGTCGATGGTTGCGCCGGGTTCGCCTTCGAGACGGCCGATGCGGAGCCGGTCATTGGGCTCGACGCGGTACTGCTTGCCGCCCGTTCTAATCACTGCATACATGGTCGACCGGCCTCGTCCGGGGACTTCACGCGGAAATCCGAGCTTTTGGGGTGTTCCGAAGGCGCCGAAATATAGTGAGAGTCCCCCTCATGTCAATGGTCCTGCTGCCCTCGGCGACACCACCCAGGGTAGTGGTTGACGGCAAGGGTCGCCCATTGAGGCGAGTCCGCCGCCGATCGGCGGCGCGGACCGCCGATCGTCCGAATCAGAATCCCCGGGCGGAAATCTGCGGCGTTTCGCGTTGCGGTGCAGGAAGGCCTGCCCTAATCTCCCGGCCGCGACCGACAGGGCCTGTCATGCGGAGGGGTGCCGGAGTGGTCGATCGGGGCGGTCTCGAAAACCGAAGTTCTCCGTCCACCTAGTCTCTTCTCGTATCGAACAATGCCGTTTTCTGTGGAATCTAGATGGTCGCCGTACCACCTAGTTCGGCCCCTCCCGCGGGGTGATGAACCGTTC
Organism: Alphaproteobacteria bacterium; assembly: GCA_038148335.1. Classification (GTDB taxonomy): domain Bacteria; phylum Pseudomonadota; class Alphaproteobacteria; order SHVP01; family SHVP01; genus CALJDF01. The sequence continues at coordinate 18,104 of JAYQVF010000009.1, forward strand.
GGTGACAATTCCGGTGACAAGATTGCTTCTCACGCGCCTCCTGCCCAAACTGATTTTGGCCTAGGTGATCTCCATCCACTCCGACACGGGGTCGAAGAGACCTGAATCTGCATCGTAGGAGTAGATGCGCCCTTGAGGCACGGAGTGCTGTACGACTGAAACAGGTCGTCCCATATAGCCACCGGAGTCCCAGTTGCTGATGCTTGCTAGCGCTGCGGCGAGGTTTGCCGCATTCACGGCCTTATCTGCCTCCACAGTCATCTCGATTGATTTCTTGGCAAGCTCATGGCTGAAGATTGGCCCTAGTGACCAGGTCAGCACATAACCGGGAAAGGCATCCCCATACTTCTGTTTCTTGAAGGCGGCTAGACTTGCGTACGCCTTCGTATCCGCTGCCTCGTAGAAATAGCGATATGGCATGACACCCGCATAGCCGTCGAGAATAGGTCCAGCCCTCTTGGTAACGGCGTCGGCGATCACCTTCTCCATACCCCAGACTGTTCCGAGAAACTGCGTTTCCATCTTGAATGCGCGCGCCGTCGCAATGACCTCAGGCCAAATACCAGTCACAAAACCATGAAGGATGACGTACTCAGGGTTGGCGCGGCGGAGCTGCGACACATGGCTTTGGATCTCAGCCCCAGCGGCCTTCGTTACTTCCTCGTGAACGACCTCCAAACCCAAGGATGCTGCGGACCGTCTTCCATGCTCTATCGGATCGCGCCCAAATTCTGTGTCGGAGTACACAAATCCAACCGTCTTTCCCCCGCGGCCCTTTATGTGTTGCAGCAAAATGTCGAACATCGACTGGTATGTGGGGCCAGCAATGTATTGGTAGGGGTGTGTGCTTGGGTTGGCCAACTCGGAAGCGAACGAGGAGCCGCCGTTAAGAACAGGGGTCCGCAAAAGTTCCGGTGCGACCAATTTCATGAAGCCAGTGGAGTCGCCGAAGTAGAAAACCGGCTTTTGGTCGGCCGACATGGCTTTCTTGAAGTTGGCAAGCGACCTTGCTGGATCATATCCGGAGTCTTCGTGAACAATCTCGACGGGGAGGCCTGCTACACCGCCCGTATCGTTGGTCATTTCGACCCAGTCAGTTATGTCCTTAAGTGCCGTTGTGCCAGCTTGAGCAAAGGGTCCGGTTAGCGGCGAAGACCCAGCAAAAACCCACTTCTTTGTCGTTTGGGTGCGAGCAATGCTTGGCATTCCCATCATGACGCTTGCAGTTGTGGCGCCGATGCCGCTAATCACACCTCTACGACTTATCCGCATTAGGGTTGCTCCTTTTCTAGACGGGCTGGGGCTTCAACTCGTGGCTCGCTCACAGGACTTTAGAGGGCGCCCCAGAGTAGCAATCTACGGATTTGCGGCAACTCGATTTGGCGCTAGGGCCACCAGGTTGCGATGTTTGGCGGCGTGACCTAATTTCTCATGATTCGGAGGGGTGCCGGAGTGGTCGAACGGGACGGTCTCGAAAACCGTTGTACCTTCTGGGTACCGTGGGTTCGAATCCCACCCCCTCCGCCACGCCCCACAACGTCACGCCGGTTCTCGCGGACCGGCGATAGAGTCGAAGGTTGAGAACGGTGCCGCTAACGGTTCAGGTCGTCTCGGATTACGTCTGCCCCTATTGCTTCCTCGCCGAGGGCCCGCTCAATGAGACGCTCAGGGAGCTGGGTGAGGATGCAACGGTCGAGTGGCTGCCGTTCGAGTTGCGACCGCACCCCACGCCGACGCTACGGCCCGAGGGCGATTACCTGCAAAAAGGGTGGGCCGCCTCGGTCTATCCGTTGGCCGAGAAGATGGGCGTGAAGATTGTTCTCCCCCGCGTGTCGCCCCAGCCCTATACGCGGCTGGCCTTCGAAGGATCGTTGTACGCGCGGGACCACGGCAAGGCGGCCGAATACAACCACCGCATGTTCACGGCCTTTTTCCAGGACGAACTCGACATCGGCGAGGCCGACGTCCTGGTCCGCTGCGCCGAGGAAATCGGTCTCGACGGTGCGCCGTTCCGGGCCTCGCTGGACCAAGGCGCGTATCGCGAGGAATGTGGCGCGCTTCTGCGCCTCACCCGTGACGTCTGGGGCGTGAGTTCCGTCCCGACGTTCGTCATCGACTCCCGCATCGCCATCCCCGGCATGCTTCCCAAGGAGACCCTGGTTCAGGTGCTCAGGGAGCAACTGGCGCAAGGCGACGAGTCAGCGGACCAAACCGACTAGCGCCCGACGCGGGGAGCTCAGCAGCGTCGCAGGCCGGTCCGAAGCCCGCCATACGCGCCGCCATTCCACGCCGCCTGGCCGTTGTGCCTGGACATCCGGGCAGCAGGGCCAATACTGGCAAAGGGCGTCGACGCGCGCCGGTACCCTCTTGCGGTGGCTTCGGCCATAATCGCAGAGACCTGGCCGGATGCGGCAGGGTGTGTGGACCGAAAGACCCCCGGAAGACTCGATGAGTGACGCTGCCATCGCCGATCAAAGAGAGACCGGAAACGGGCGCTGGGTCCGCAGCCACTGCCAGCAGTGCTTCAACGCCTGCGGCATTCGGGTAGAGGTGGTCGACGGCAACCCGGTGCGCATCCGCGGCGATGCGGACGACCCCAACACGCATGGCCACCTTTGTGCCCGCGGGCTCGCCGGGCTCGCCAAGTTCTACGATCCGCAGCGCGTCAAGACGCCGCTGATCCGGACCAATCCGGAAAAGGGCCGCCGCGTCGACCCCGGGTTTCGCGAGGCCACCTGGGACGAGGCGCTGGATCTCGTCGCGGCCAAGCTCCGGACGATCCGCGCCGACAATCCGAACAAACTCATCGCCTCGCTCTGGCCCTATGAGAAGTACGTCCAGAGCAGCGCCTGGGGTAGTGCCTTCGGCACCGCCAATACCGGCTTCAGCTTTAGCGGCGTCAGCAACCAGTGCGCCAACCCCAACCATTTTGTCGGCATGATTACGCACGGCGCGCTGGTCGAGTTTCCCGATCTCACCCATTGCCGCTATCTGATCCTGCTGGGCTCCGAATACGGCTTCGGCGCAAACCAGTCCTTCGTGCGCGCGGCGCGCGAGCTTGCCGACGCGCGCGACCGCGGCCTCAAGCTGGTGGTCGTCGACCCGCGCCTCTCGGTCGCCGCCGGCAAGGCCGACGAATGGCTGCCCATCAAGCCGGCAACCGACCTCGCCTTCCTGCTCGGCTTCATCCACGTGCTGGTGCACGAGGACCGCAGCTACGATGCGGCCTGGCTGAGGACCGGAACCAACGCGCCCTACCTGCTCGGGCCCGACCGCAACTTCGTCACCGACCCGGACAGCGGCAAGCCGCTCATCTTCGACGAGACGGCCGGCATCGCCCGCCCCTATGACGATCCCGCGCTCGGCCGGCCGGCGCTGGAAGGGACGTACACGGCAAACGGCGTCGAATGCATCCCCGCGTTCCAGCACCTCGTGAACGAGACGGCGGGCAACACGCCGGAGTGGGCGGAATCGATCTGCGACATTCCGGCGGGCACGATCCGCCGGCTCGCCAAAGAATTCGCCGAGGCCTCTTCGGTCGGGGCGACGGTGGCGATCGACGGCGTCGACTATCCCTTGCGGCCCGCGTGCCTCCTGTCCTATCGCGGCCTGCAGGCACACACCAACGGCACGCTTGCCATGATGGCGCAGGAAACCGTGATGGTGCTGATGGGGGCGCTCGGCGTGCCGGGCGGCCTGGTCGCGAAGAGCATGGACGCCCGCCGCTTCGGCGGCCGCCCGCAACTCATGACCAAGGGGCCCGACGGGATCGTGCGTCCGCACGCGACCGGCTGGCACCTCTACACCGAGTTCTCCTACCCGCCGAAGAGCCTCGAGCTACGGGACTACGGCCCGCTCGCGCTCGACATGGGGCACCTGGTGCCGCTGACGATGCTGGAGCCGGAGAAGTACGGCTTCGACTATTCGCCCGAGATGCTGCTGATCTATCACAGCAACCCGTTCACCAACGCGGGCCATCACGAGGTCGTGGCGCGCGCGCTGAAGAAGCTCGATCTCGTGGTCAGCATCAATATCTATCTCGACGAAAGCACCGACTATGCCGACGTGGTGCTGCCTGAAAGCACCTATCTCGAACGTTTCAACCTGATCAACTGGACCTACGACATGCAGGGGCTCCAGGTCGGCCAGCCCGTGGTGGAGCCGCGCTATGACACGCGCGACGGCATGGACATCCTGATCGAACTGGCCGACCGCGCCGGCTTCCTGTTCGGCGAGGGCGGGTTCAACGCGGCGCTCAACCGAACGCTCGGCCTCAGCCCGCCGCATGCCCTGGCGCTCGACCGCAAGTACAGCTACGCCGAGGTGCTCGACGTCCAGGCGCGCTGCCATTCCCGGGGCGAGCGCGACCTCGCGTGGTATTGCGAACACGGCAACGACCTGCGCCCGGTGGCGCCTGACGAGAAGTACCGCATGTACCGCGACGCGCGCCTGCCGCTCTATTTCAACTCGATCAAGGCCGCCGGCGACGAACTGCGCCGCAACCTCGAGACCTACAAGATCGCGGAGCGCCACGGCCTCGAGATCGACACCTCGCCCTACCAGGGCGTGCCCTTCTGGCAGCCGAGCCCGGTGCATGGCGAGGACGGGGACTACGACTTCTATGTCATCTCGTACAAGTCCTACATGACCACCTACGGCGATACCGCGACCAACCCGCTCCTGATGTCGTTGTCGGAGCGCGACCCCTATCTGATGAAGGTGGTGATCAACGCGCACACGGCCAGGAAGAAGGGCCTGCGCGACGGCGATGTCGTCTGGGTCGAATCGCGCTATGCCCGCGAACGCGGGGTGGTCGGCCTGACCGAAGGGATTCACCCGGAAACCGCGGCGATCTCGGGCGGCTTCGGCCGCTTCACCCGGCACCCGGTGGCGGACGGCAAGGGCACGCTCCAGAATGCGCACCTGCCGATCGACCTGGCCCATACCGGGATGCTCGGCGGCACGATGGAAACGGTGGCGCGGGTGCGCCTGGTCCGCGCCCGCGGCAAAGACGCGCGGACGCATTAGGGAGAGAACATGGCGCGCTGGGGAATGGTGTTCAGCCTTGCTCGTTGCATCGGATGCAACGCCTGTGTCGTCGCCTGCAAGACCGAGAACCGGTTGCCCGACGATATCTATTTCACGCGGACCTTCGTCGAAGAGGTCGGAACCTTTCCCGAGGTGCGGCGTGTCTATATCCCGACGCTGTGCAATCACTGCGAAGATGCGCCGTGCGAGAAGGCGTGCCCGAGCGGCGCCACCTATACCCGGGACGACGGGATCGTGATGGTCGATCAGGACCGCTGCATCGGCTGCAGCGCGTGCGCCGTCGCCTGTCCCTATGACGCCCGTTCGATGATCGAGGAGCCGAACGACAATCGCGGGCTGTTCGGTGGTGCCGAGGCGCCGCCAGCCGAACCCGATGCGGTCGACCGCTGGCGCGCCGGCACCGTGGTCAAGTGCGATTTCTGTTCGCGGCGCGTCGATCGGGGCCTGTCGCCGGCTTGCGTCGCGGTCTGTCCGACGGAGGCCCGGATCTTCGGCGATCTCGACGATCCTGAAAGCGCGCCCAGTCGCCTGGTCCGCACGCGCAACGGGGCGCCGCCGCTGCCGGAAAAGAACACCAAGCCCAAGGTCTTCTACATTGACTATTGAGACCACCGATCCAAGCGCCGCCGCCGGAGGGCGCCCGTGACCGGTCCGGCCATGGTGGGCGACTCGTTTCGGCTCGGCTATCGCTTCCAGCGCCACTGGGACATCGCGATGGCGAGCGCGTTCTTCTTTGGCGAGCTTGGGGCCGGACTGTTCGTGGTGGCGATGATCTCGCCGTCCTGGCCGGTGCTGGTGCTTGGGCTGTTGATCACGGGAATCGGCAAGCCCTGGTTCCACCTGACGCACATGGGGGTGCCGCGGAAGTCGTGGCGCGCGATCCTCCGGCCGGACCGCTCGTGGACCAGTCGCGGGCTGCTCGGCATCGTCGTCTTTACCGGCGCCGGAGTTCTGTACGCCGGCGCCGTCGCGACGAAAGGACTCGTGCCGCTTGGCGAGGTGTGGCGGGTCGTCGCCTTTCTCGCCGCGCTGGTGGTGATGACCTATCAGGGCTTCGCGATGTCGCACTCGACGGCGATCGCGATCTGGAGTACCGCGCTGATGCCGGTCGCGAGCCTTCTCTATGCGCTGGCCGGCGGCACCGCGCTGATGCTGGTGATCGACGGTCTCGGCCTGGCGCCGCCGCCGTTTCCGAATTTCGCCGTCATGGGCCTAGGGGTTGCCGGCGCCCTCCTGGTGCTGCAGGCGAGCCTCCTCCATGCCGCGTACAACGGCACGCCGGGTGCGAAGCTCTCGGCGAGCCTCCTGCTGCGCGGACGCTATGCGCCGGCCTATCTCGGTCTTGTCCTCGGTGCCGGCACGGTGCTGCCGCTGGTGGCGCTCGGTATCGACGCCGACGGCCTTGCCGGTCGGCTTGTTGCCGCGGTAGGCCTTCTCGGCGGCTTCTATGCGTTCCGCGTCCTGATCTTCAAAGTCGGCGTCTATGAACCTGTGATGCGCTTCGGCGGCATCGGCACGCCACGCTGATAGACACTGCGGCATTTGGTCGCCTGGGGCATGCGGCCGTCGCCGTCGCTCTCCGCCATGGCTACGCTCAAGGGGTCAACAGGCCCGGCGACGGATGTCTCCGCCCTTGTCCGTCGCGGGTGAGGAGGGAGATCATCATGGGACGCCCACACATCGAATTCATCCAGTCGCAAGCCCTGCCGTGGCGCCGCGGTCTATACGGTGGTGCCCGGCCGGACGTCAGCCACAAGGAACTCAGTCGCGACGCGGACTCCGGCGCCTCGAGTTTGCTGGTGCGCTATCCGAAGGGGTGGTCGCGCACGAAGCCCGAATATCTTGAGGTCGACGAGGAGTTCTACGTCCTCGACGGCACCCTCAAGATCAACGGCAACACCTATACCAAGGATACCTACGCGCATCTGCCGAAGGGCTACACGCGCAACCGGGCGTCGGCGTCGGACGGCGCCGTCGTGCTGACGTTCTTCTCGGGCGTGCCGACGGCCGTCGCGGGCCGCGCCAAGAAAGACATGCTCGATTCCCGCCGGCTCGTCGAACGGCACAACATCTACGATGTCGGCTGGGGTGACGGGAAGATGAAGGCCGACAAGGATTTCAACACGCAGAGCGTCGGCTATCAGTTGCTGCGCGAGGACCCGGATACCAAGGAGCGTACCTGGATCCTCGGCGTCGGCGGCTTCTGGGAAGGCGGCAACGTCGAGATCCACCCGGTCGTCGAGGAAAGCTACATGCTGTCGGGATCGATGGTGGGCAGCTACGGCGAGCGCCGTCAGGGCGGCTATTTCTGGCGTCCGCCGGGAATCAGGCACGGCCCGCTCGGTTCCCCGATGGGATGCATGATCTTCTTCCGCTGCCTCGGCGGACCGCTCACCACTCAGTTCCTCTATGAGGGGACGTACGAGTGGGTGCCGAAGTACCGGCCGCAGCTGCCACGACACCTCAAGAAGTACGCGGCGAAGTCGCCGGAGTGCGCCCGCAACTTCTGATCCGGTTGGACGTGTGCGGCCTGGCCGTCTATCGGTTGGGGGCTACGCCAGGTGCTTCGCGAAGAAGGCCAGCGTGCGCTTCCAGGCGAGAGTAGCCGCGGTCGCGTCGTAGCGCGGCGTCGTATCGTTGTGAAAGCCGTGATTCACGTTCGGATAGAAATGGACGTCGAATTCCTTGCCATGCTGCTCAAGCGCGGAGCGATAGGCGTCCCATCCGGCGTTGATCCGGGTGTCGAGACCGGCGTAGTGGATCAGCAGCGGCGCGTTGATCGCCGGGACATCGTCGGCCGACGGCTGACGGCCCTAGAAGGGCACTGAAGCCGCCAGGTCGGGATAGGCAACGGCCATCGCGTTGCAGACGCCGCCCCCATAGCAGAAGCCGACGTAGCCGACGCGACCGGTCGAGTCGTCGTGATCGCGCAGAAACTCGAACGCGGCAAAGAAATCTTCCATCAGTTTTGCGGGATCGAGCTGGCGCTGCATCTGACGGCCCTCGTCGTCGTTGCCGGGATACCCGCCAAGCGACGTAAGCCCATCGGGCCCGAGCGCCAGATAGCCCGCCTTGGCGGTACGGCGCACGACATCCTCGATGTACGGGTTCAGGCCCCGGTTCTCGTGCACGACGACGACGGCGGGCAACGGGCCCCTTGCATTCCTGGGGCGCGCCATCAAACCCCGCACCGTTCCGTGACCCTCCGTACTCGGGTAGGAAACGGTCTCGGTCAAGATGGTCGGGTCGTTGGGCGCCACCTGTTGCGCCAGAGCGTAGTTCGGCCGTAGCTGGTCAAAGAGCATGGCGCCGGTGACGCCAGCGGCGGCATAGCGACCGGCAAGGGAGATGAATTCGCGCTTCGACAATCGGCCATGCACGTAGCCGTCGAATATTTCCAGAATGAGCTGGTCGAAGTCCCGAGCGCGCTTCCTCGTTGTCGTTTCCATTCTCTGCCCCCCTGATTCCGTTACCGAAAGCGACTGCGTACGAACCGAGGCCATTGGCGCGTTCGCACCGGTGCATCGCCGACTGCGGTGAGGGTAGCGCGCACGGGCATGTTCGGCGCGACACACAAACGTGAGGTGGCGCGGTGCCGACGCGGCGCCAAGGTCGGGCAGGCAATATGGTGCCGCGTCCGAGAACCGGTGTACCCTCTCGCGCCAAGGTCGAGTTCTTTCAACGTTTCCAGGTGCGCGCGATGCCGAATCATGTTCTCCAGATCAGCGACAACTTCTGGAATATCCGGGGGTCGTTCAAGGTTCTGGGCTTCCTCGATGTCGGGACACAGGCATCGCTGGTGCGGCGCAAGAGTGGTGCGTTCATCCTGCTCGACTCCTACACGTTGCGCGACGACGTGAGGCGGCAGGTCATGGATCTGACGGGTAACGGCGAAGCCATCGAGGCCATCATCAACCTGCACCCGTTTCATACCGTGCACTGCGAACAGATGCACCGCGACTTTCCCAGGGCGCGGCTCTACGGCACCCGGCGTCACCATGAGCGTTTTCCCGGTCTTCCGTGGGAGAGCCAGCGTACGGAGGATTCGGAGCTGCATGCGCTTTTTTCCGAAGACCTGCAGTTTTCGGTACCGCGCGGCGTCGATTTCATTTCTTCCAACGAGAATCTGCATTTCTCGTCGGTGCTGGCCTATCACCCGGCGTCGTCGACCATTCACGTCGACGACACGCTGATGTACCTGGAGCCCTCGGGCCTGCTGGGCCTGATCATGACCAAGGGGGTCAGCTTCCACCCGACGCTGGCGCGCGTTCTCGAGAAGCGGCCGGGCGCCGTGGACGATTTTCGAGCGTGGGTTAGCGAGATCATTGCCGGCTGGGGCGATGCGCGGAACCTGTGCGCCGCGCACATGCGCGTTCTGACTGCCGACAAGCTCGCCGGGCAGCCGATGAGCATGCGGCTTGAGCAGGCGTTGCGCCGGGTATCGGCGCGGCTCGACGCGCACAAGAAGAAGTACGGCTAGGTCGGCGGCGATGCGGTTAGATCGGAACGTGTGAGCCGACACCGAGGTCGCGCGTGGCCAGGATCGTCTGCCGGTCGACCAGGCGGCACCCGTCAGCGGAATTACGAATCTCGTCCAGGTAGCGGCCGGCGGCCATGAGCCGGGAGCGGCCTTCCATGTCGGTGTGGATGCACTGAAATGTGCTGGTCGCCAGCACCTTGCCGGTGCCGCGCGGCTCGATGCTGCCGACGGAAACGTGGCGCAGGAAGGTTCCAAGCCGGCGCAAATGTTCGGGCACGACGGCGAACATCGCTTCCAGCCCGGCGTAATCCTGGTCGAACCAGATCATCTCGCGGCGCACTTCCGGGGCGCGAACGACGATGCGATAGCGGAACGCAGGATCGCAGAGCTCGAGGAACGCGGCCCAGTTCTCGTCGTCGAGATGCCGGCAGGCCGTGCTGACGAGATTGACGGCGTCATCCCGCGAAACCGTCATCGTGCGCCCTCCGCCGGCTGGCTGGCGGGCCGTCCCATCATCTTGCTCCATTGCTGGTAGAAGGCGCGCAGGAAGCCGTCGTCCTGCCCCCGCATTCCTTCTTCGCGCGCGATGATCTGGTAGCGGGCCGCGCCGGGACCGAAGTTCCATTCGCACAGTTCCGCAGCGACCAGATCCTCGGGAACGTTACGGCCGAAAGGACCCCAGTACTGGTTGTAGTGCTTGGTGCGCATCTCCCAGTCTTCCGGACTGTCCGACCTCGGCGCCATGCCCCGCCATTCGATGCGGGTCTGATGCGCGTTGAGCGGCGTGAACACCGAGAGCCTCAGCACCGTGCCGCGGGCGTTCATCGACGAAAACGGAAAGATGTGGGTAAAGCGGAAGTCGTTCGCGGTAAGCCCGCGCAGCGCCTTGGAGTCCTCGCGCTTGGCCCAACCGGAATAGGCGTCGTAGTTGGCGCTATAGCCCGATCCGCCCCCGCGAATGTGGCCGTTGGGGTAGACCTTCAGTTCCCGCTGGTTCATGGCGCCGGGGTCGATCTGGGTCTTGCGCAGGGCGACGTGCATGTACTCGTGATAGAGGTCGAGATTGGTTTCCTGCCATTCCTTCCAGTTCGCGTCGATGGTGGCGTGCTGGTAGGTGAATACCTCGAGGTCGTTGTCGGTCAGGACATGCTCGAAGGCTTCCAGCGCATCGCCGAGGTAGGCGTCGAGCGGTTCGCTGGCGTCGTCGAGGTTGACGAAGACCAGGCCATATCGAATCTCGGTCTTCACCTCGCGCAGGCCGAGCTTGCTCTTGTCGATGCTCTGGGCCTTGTAGGCCTCGGGCCGCGGGATCGACGTGCAGGCGCCGGTCAGGTCATAGCTCCACAAATGAAAGAAGCAGGTGAAGTTGCGCATGTTGCCGGCCGGTTCGTGCACGATCCTGGCGCCGCGGTGCGAGCAGACGTTGACGAACGTCCGGATCTTGCCGTCATGTCCCCGCACCACGACCAGCGACGTTCCGGCGTATTCGGCAGTGCGGTAGTCCCCGGGTTCGCGAACCTCGCTTTCGTGGCAGGCAAAGCGCCAGATCTTCTTGAAGATGCGCTCCTCCTCCTCTTCGAAGACGGCATCGCTGCGATAGATATCGCCGTGCGTGTAGTGCGTTGCCGGAAGAGACGGGGGCGCTGCCCAGTCTTTTTCGCTGCGGGATGTCATCGCTCCTCCGTCATGGGGAAGCCGGCGCCTTGCCTTGGGCCGCCGACCTGCTCGTGCTCGACCGGAACGGTAGCATCCCGGCGCCGTCTCACAAGGGCGGCCGCAGATGGCGGACGCATGGCGCGCGTCAGCCGCGCGGCATCGGGACCCGGGTTCCCTTCGTGACGAACTTCTGCGCCTTGTGCTTGCGTCCGGTGCGCCAGCCTTCGCCGCCGGCGCGGCCGGTGCCGGCAGGCTGATGCGCCGGCACCAGGTGCTTCTTGCCGGGTCCGATCAGATCGGCGCGGCCCATGCGCTTGAGCGCGTCGCGCAGCATGGGCCAGTTCTCGGGATCGTGGTAGCGCAGGAACGCCTTGTGCAGGCGCCGCTGGCGCAGCCCCTTGACCGTGTTGACGTCGTCCGAAGCGCCGTGGCGCACCGGCTTCAGCGGGTTGACGCCCGAGTGGTACATGGCGGCCGAGAGCGACATGGGCGAAGGCAGGAACGTCTGAACCTGGTCGGCGCGGTAGTTGTTCTGCTTCAGCCACAGCGCGAGGTGCATCATGTCCTCGTCCGACGTTCCCGGGTGGGCGGCGATGAAGTAGGGGATCAGGTAGTACTCCTTGCCGGCCTTCTTAGCCGCCTGGTCGAACATCTGCTTGAAGCGATCGTAGGTGCCGATCCCCGGCTTCATCATCTTCGAGAGCGGACCTTCCTCCGTATGTTCCGGCGCGATCTTGAGATAGCCGCCGACATGATGCGTCACCAGTTCCTTGACGTAGGTCGGGCTCTTCACGGCCAGGTCGTAGCGGACACCGGATGCGACCATCACTTTCTTGACGCCCGGCAGTTCGCGCGCCTTGCGGTAGAGGTGGATGAGCGCCTCGTGGCTGGTGTCGAGGTTCTTGCAGATGTCCGGATAGACGCACGACGGCCGCCGGCATACAGACTCGGTCTCTTTGTCCTTGCAGGCCATCCGATACATGTTCGCGGTGGGGCCGCCGATATCAGAAATAATGCCGGTAAACCCCTCGGTACGATCCCGAATCTGTTCGATCTCGCGCAGGATCGAGGTTTCCGAGCGGCTCTGGATAATGCGGCCTTCATGCTCCGTGATCGAGCAGAAGGAGCAGCCGCCGAAACAGCCGCGCATGATCGTCACCGAGAACCGGATCATCTCCCACGCGGGAATCTTGGCATTGCCATAGGAGGGATGGGGCGCCCGCGCGTAGGGCAGTTCGTACACGCCGTCCATTTCTTCGGTCGTCAGGGGGATCGGCGGCGGGGTCAACCAAAGTTCTCGGTCGCCGTGACGCTGAGCCAGGTGTCGTGCGTTGCCCGGATTGCTCTCGCGATGGAGCACGCGCGAGGCGCGCGCATACGCCTCGCGATCCGTGCTCACCTGCTCGAAGGAGGGAAGGCGGATGAAAGTCCGCTCGTCGGACCTTCGTGACCCTTCATCGCCGGCATCGAGATCGTCGGCGTGCAGTTCGGTCCAGCCGGACGGCGTCTCCTTCCTGAGCAGCGCCACGCCGCGAAGGTCGTCGAGGCTCTCGACCGGATCGCCCTTGGCAAGGCGGTGTGCGACCTCGACTACCGCTCGCTCGGCGTTGCCATAGAGCAGGATATCGCCCTTGGCATCGGCCAGGATCGAGCGACGCACCTTGTCCGACCAATAGTCGTAGTGCGCGATCCGGCGCAGTGAGCTTTCGATTCCGCCGAGGACGATGGGCACGTCGCGGTAGGCCTCGCGGCAGCGCTGGGCGTAGACGATCACCGACCGGTCGGGCCGTTTACCGCCTTCGCCTTCCGGCGTGTAGCTGTCGTTGTGGCGTAGGCGCTTGTCTGCGGTGTAGCGGTTGACCATGGAATCCATGTTGCCGCCCGTCACGCCGAAGAAGATCTCCGGCCGGCCGAGGACGCTGAGCGGCTCCGCGCTCTGCCAGTCGGGCTGGGCGATGATGCCGACGCGAAATCCCTGCGCCTCGAGCAGCCGACCGATGACCGCCATGCCGAAGCTGGGGTGGTCGATGTAGGCGTCGCCGGTCACCAGAATGATGTCGCACGCATCCCAGCCCAGCACATCCATATCCTCGCGCGACATCGGCAGGAATGGCGCAGTGCCGAGGCGATGGGCCCAGTGCTTGCGGTGGGAGAACAGTGAAGGCGGGTTTCTGTCGGTCATCGCTCGAAGTTGACGCTGCGAGGTCGCCGTCATGGCGGGCGCAGTTACACGTGGCCCAAATGGCCAGCGGCTTTCGCTCGGGACTATATGCCGTGGGCGCACGCGCCGCCATGCGGACCGTTCGTGTGGCGCACGGAGTTTTGACGCGCCGGTTCTGCCCCGGTTGCCTGTCTTTGCCGATTGTCCCTACTGTCCATAGGGTTTGTGCGGGAGGCTTTCCCGCCTATATGGGTGTCCAACAATGTGATGTTGCTAGAGAGGACACAATGATCAAGGGTTTGCACCACAACGCCTATCGTTGCCGCGATTCGGAGGAGACGCGCAGGTTCTACGAGGACTTCCTCGGTCTGCCCCTGGCCGGGACGCTTGAGATCAAGGAATCAAAAACGGGGCGGCAAACGCAGACCCTTCATACGTTCTATGAACTCGATGACGGTTCATACCTTGCGTTCTTCGAGTGTCCCGACCGACCGTTCGAGTTCAAGGACCAGCACGACTACGACCTGCATATCGCGCTCGAGGTTGCGCCGGACGTTCTCGCGCCGATGATGGAGAAGGGACGGCAAGCTGGGATCGAGACACGGGGAGTGAGCGATCATCACTTCATCGACTCGATCTATTTTCGCGACCCCAACGGCTACGTGATCGAGTTGGCGGCAAAACGCGACAGCCACGACCAGGCGATGAACCCGCAGACCAATGGCGCGCGCGAGAAGCTGGACCACTGGCAGGAGACCAAGAAGGCCGGGCCGGCTACCGCATCTGCCTAGGCAGGCGATGCTCGCAGTTGCGTGATCCGCGCTGACAGGTCGGCCAATGATGCGGCGCTGGAGGCCATGATACTGCTGAAGCGTTGAGCAGCCTCGGAGAGAGGCACAGGGAGGACTTGATGATCACGAAATACGTATTGCGTTTCAGCGCGGCAAGCTGGCCGGCGCCAACGGCGTCTACATCTCGGGGAATTCTCTTTTCGTCGCCCTCCTGGGCGACCTCAGCCAGGGCTTCCAGAACGTCAAGCCGAGCAACGTGAAGGTCGTCGACCTCGGTACCAGGGCAATCACGGATTTTGGATCCGCCGAACCGGTCGGCGTGCTCAATGGTCTGGAGCCGATGCCGGGTGGACGCAGCTTCGTGGTCACCGATAATCCCGGCGGGCGGCTCATTGCGGTTGCGCCGGACGGCGGCCAGACGCTCCTCGCCACGCCGGGCCCGGGCGCTGCCGACCACGAGATCGCGGCCGACAAGAAGCTGGTTGTGATCCCGATGACCCGTACCGGCGAGGTCATCGGATACGCGATCGAGTAGGCACCCGCGCCCGGTCTTCGGGTTTCGCCATACAAAAGGGGGGTGGCCGTGCGTTGCCCGCGGCCGCCCCCTCCTCCCGCTTCGGTTCCGCGGCGTCGCGGGCAGGCGGCACGACGTTGGATGGTCCGGTATTGCGACGCTATTTGCGGTCTGCCTCGACGTTGCCGTCATAGGGGACCGCACGCTCGGCGGCTTCCCAAATGGCCCGCATGGAGGGCTTTTCCTGTTCCTCGCGGACGTGGCCCACGAGGCCGGCGCATCGGGTGATCAGCGCAAAGCCGCGCATGATGTCCGCCGGGACGCCGCAATCGCCGAGGCATGCGGCAATGGCGCCGGTCGCGTTGATCGTGATGTGCTTGCCGTAGACGTCATCGACGGCGGCCGAGAGCGTTAGAGCGGCGTCGATGTGCGCACCGGCGACGCCGTTCTCTCGGGCGATGCCGAACAGGCGAATCGATCGCGGGTCGTCGGGCTTGTGCAGGTTGTGGCCGAAGCCGGGCAAGGGCCGCCGTTCCGTACGGTGCGCCTCGGCGATGGCGCGGGCCGCCCCGGCGGTATCGTCGGCCGCGACGATGCGCGACAGCAGTGCCGCGCAACCTTCCACGGTGCCGACAAAGAGACTGCCGACGCTGAGCAGGCCGGCGGCGACGGCGGCCTGCATCGCTTCCGGCGTGCTGGAATAGGTAAGGCGCGTCGCCAGGGCGCTCGGCGTCAGGCCGTGTTCCATGAGGGCGACGAGGCACGCCTCGACAACGGTTGTTTCGGAAGGCGATGGCATGCGCCCGAGGCACTGGAAGAAGATCATTTCGGTGAAGGACACCTTGCCGATCAACTCGCGGCAGAGGCTCTTGTCCCGGACGTAGATGTCGTCCGGCGTATGGGTGGCGATGCTCGTCGTCTGGTGCTCGGGCATGAAGCTCATGAAAGCCCCTCCTCGTGCTGGAACGTGAATGCGGCGGGATTCAGCGGGGAAGCAGTTTTTCCAGTTCATGACGCTGAATTTTTCCCGAGGCGCTTCGCGGGAAATCGTCGAACGCGATGAAATGGAGATCCTTCGGTTGCTTGTAGCCCGCCAACTTTTCGCGGCATAGGGCAAACAGGTCTTCGGCCGAGAGGTTGTCGTCGGCCCTGGCGACGAAGGCAACCGGCACTTCGCCCCACTTATCGTCCGTTCGGCGAACCACGCCGGCGTCTGCGACGCGCGGGTCTTGCAGAAGAATGCGCTCGATCTCCGCCGGATAGATGTTCTCGCCGCCGGACTTGATCAGGTATTTCACGCGATCGACGAACGACAGCGAGCCGTCGGCATTGCGGACGAAGGCGTCACCCATGTGATACCAGCCATCCCTGAACGCCTCTTCGGTTGCTTCAGGCGCGCGCCAATAGCCGCTGAACAACGTGGGGCCGCGCATCAGGAGTTCCCCCGGAACGCCATTCGGCACATCGTTGCCTTCGGCATCGATGAGGCGCACCTCGCAATAGATGCTCTGCTTCTTGCGCAAGTCGGTGGGCGCGACGCCGATCGGGATGAGGCCGGCCGAGGTGGGCGGGTTGCCCGTCTCGGTTGCGCCAAAGGAATTCGCGAACGGGGCGTTGAGCAGCGTGGTCGCCGCGGCGATGTCCGCCACGGGAGAGAGGTCGGGCATGACGCCGCAAACCCTGATTCCCATCGGTACGACGTTGCGCGCCCGCATGGTCTCGACGAAACGCCCCACCATGCCGGGCATCAGCAACAGCCACCCCAGAGGTTCATCCGACACGATGGTGGCGAGTCGGTCCGGGTCGAAGCCGTCGACGACAACGACCTTGCCGCCCGACATGAGGGTGCCCAGCGAGTATTCGGATCCGCCCATGTGATACATCGGCGACCAGGCGACGTAGGTGTCCGCGTCTTCGAGATGATACTCCGCGCGGACCACGAGATTGCGCGCGACAAGCGCGCGATGGCTGATCGCGGCCGCCTTCGGCAGGCCGGTCGTGCCGCTGGTGTAGAGCAGCATCAGCGGATCTTCCGGTTCGGCGAGCATGGCGTCGCTCTGCGGCGCGGCGGCCAGAAGCCGTTCGTACTCCTGGCCGAACACGACGGTATTGGCATTCGACCAACCGAGCGCTGTCAGTCTTTCGCGATGTCGGGGCGAGACGAACGCCAGACGGGGCGCTGCCAGGTCGAGGCAGTGGCGCAGCTCCGGCTCGGCGAGGCGCCAGTTCTGGCATGCGATGACGGCGCCGAGTCTTCCCGCTGCGAGGAACAGCTCAAGGTATTCGATGCAGTTCTCGGACAGGACCGCAACGGTGTCTCCGCGCGACACGCCCTTGGCGGCGAGGTAGCCGGCAAGGCGGCGCGTCCGGGCGTCGACCTCGGCGTAGGTCAGCACACGCTCGCCGGAGGTTATGGCCGGGCGTGCCGGGAAGACGTTGGTCCTGTCCAGGAACAGGCTGGTCAAG
>JAYQVF010000010.1:0-35020 GCA_038148335.1 Alphaproteobacteria bacterium
TGAGTCCTGAGTCCTGAGTCCTGAGTCCTGAGTCCTGAGTCCTGAGTCCTGAGTCTTGAGTCCGCAGGATGATCGTATTTGTTCTTCATAACGCTGGATGCCTACCTCTGTCGCGGCTTGATTCGATCGCCGCTACCCGACCCCGTCACTGTTTTAAGGATGAACGTGAAATAAGCTCGAAGATTCATCTCCTTCAACATCAGCGCATCCGTTTCGGCCAGGAGTCTTGGTGCCGACATATCGATCCCATTGATCTGCGCGAGGCCAGTAATGCCTGGGCGGGCATTAAAAACACCACGTGATTCACGTTCACTAATCAGTTCGGTCTGACTGAACAAACACGGCCGAGGACCCACTAGGCTCATCTCGCCCTTCAGCACGTTCCACAGTTGAGGCAGTTCATCCAGCTTAGAGCGGCGCAAAAAATGCCCCAACTTCGTCACGGCTGAAGCGTCCGCGAGGTGGGTGGCAACCGAAGCCGTTTCTGGCCTCATGGTGCGGAACTTCACCAAAGTGAACGGCTTTTGATGACGACCGACACGTTCCTGCCGGAACAATGGCGACCCAGTATCTAGCCAGCCCAGTATCCACAGAACGACAAAAATGGGCGCTCCCGTTACCAATCCCAAGAAGGACAAAAGCACGTCAAATACGCGTGTCATGCAGTGCCATCATTTTTAGTTGCTCGTCCATCGAAACGACAGGTTTCCAGCCGAGCAAGTCCCGGACTTTGGAGCTATCGACTACCAAAGAACCTAACAGCCGGTCTGCCACAGCACGCTTACCCAATAATCTGGCGGTGGTCTGGACCCACAAGACCGGTATTGGTAATAAACGCGGGGCAACGTTATACGCACTAGCCACCTTGCGTAACAGTTCAGTCGTAGAAACGTCTTCACCATCCGAAATCAAGAACACTTCATTCGCTGCGCGAGGTGAACGCTCAGGGTCTGCGCATAGGGCTATGAAATCCACCAGGTTTTCCAAGGCAACCAGCGAGCGTTTGTTATGTACAGCGCCGAGCGGCAGTGGCATGCCCTTGAGGACCCAGCGCACCATAGAAGCGAAATTGCCTTTGACCACCGGACCATAGACCAGTGGAGGCCGGATGATCACCACCTCCATACCTGTATTGCGCGCCAGCGCCAAAAGGCCCTGCTCAGCCTCGAGTTTCGAGATCCCATAGGCATCTTCGGGGGCCGGGATATCCTCGGCATGAAAGGGAATGTTGGATGCGGTGCGCTCGCCATTGACTTTGATCGAACTAATGTAAATAAAGCGGCGCACACCTGCTTTTACAGCTTGCTCAGCCAAGGCCAGCGTACCCTGCACATTGACCCTGCGGTATTCAAGCAACGGATCGCTTGTTTCATCTTTCATGATGTGCGCACGTGCAGCGCAGTGGATGACAACCTCTACCTCCTGAAAACAGGCTGTCCAGTCTGTACTTGAACCCAGTTCATTTACCCACTCAACCCTCACCTCAGCAGGGAAGTCTGTTTTATTTCGCCGAACGGCAGCAATCAAGGGATGCCGGCCAGAGACCAGTAACTTCTGCAGCAGCGCCTGTCCTAGAAAGCCCGTGCCGCCTGTAACGAGTAGACCGCTCCTCACTGGTGCGTCCCGTTCGTCAGTTCGTGATAAATCGCCAGGTGGGCATTCACCACCTTCTCAATCGCGAATTCGCGCTCGGCTAAGGCTCTGCCAGATGCGCCCATCTGCTTGCGCCGGTCTGGGTCCTCAATCAAGGACTGAATCGCATCTGCCAAGGCTTCAGCGTCCCGAACGGGTACCAAAAGGCCTGTGGACTCCGGCTCAATGGCATCGCGGCAGCCAGGCACATCGGTGGTCACCACGGCCCGGCCACAAGCTGCCGCCTCGACGAGCGCTTTGGGCAATCCCTCACGGTATGACGGCAAAACAACGATGTTCGAGTTGGCAAAAAGATTCGGTATGTCACTTTGATGCCCGAGGACCTCTACCACCCCCTCTTTGCTCCACTTTGAAACCACATCTTCCGAGACCGAGGTGAGATTACCGGGGTCCAACGATCCGGCTAACCAGAACCTTGCAACAACCCCGCGCTTCCTCAGCACCCGAGCAGACTCAACGAACTCCCTCACACCCTTGTCTTCCAAAAGACGGGCTGCAACCGTCACCACCGGCACACCTTCTGGTTCTGGTCGCATCGGGCAGGAAGCAAGCGAAACCCCCGCCCCTCTGATGAGTGCTGTTTTGTCTTTGCTCACCGCGCCCATGTGGGTCAGTGCGGCTCGATCATCGGGGTTTTGAAAGATTACCTTCGCGTTCGGGTGCCCTAATGCGAGCCTGTACAGCCACTCAACGCCACGTCGAATCCAGGAACGCGTCTGGTCGCGGTCAACAAATAGGGTTCCCAGTCCAGAAATGGCAGCCACCATAGAAGGCACACCTGAAAGTCTGGCCATCAAGCCACCATAAAGTACTGGCTTGATGGTGACCAAGTGAACAAGGTCAGGCCTGATCGTTCGCATCAGCCGATAAAGCCCCCACAAGGTTCTGAGTTCGGCAAACGGGTTGCGCCCACTGCGGGAAATGGGCAAAAGGTGGTGCTCAAACCCCAACTTGGTGATCTCTTGGCAAGCAGAGCCTGGCCCAGTTGCGATGTGCACAGTAAACCCAGCATTTCTAGCCGCGATAGCCAAAGGCAGTCGATGCGACAGAAAAAATTCAGGGCTGTTGATGACGAACAGAAGAATCAAAGTTTTATACCGATCGTTGATGTTCCAACCAAGCTTGGAACATCAATACATTCCACAACCAATCTTGCCAGTTGCGCCGCCCGGATAAGTGTTCCATCCATCGTGACCGCACCTTATCTGCATCGAGATAGCTACCGCCACCTCGAGCCCCGCCGACTGTACCGCCTCAGCGAGCGGCAAGCGTTGCGAAACCAAATACAAGTATTCGGTGACGACAAACGGTAGCTTGGAGCGCTTCATACGCGCCCCTTGCTGAGGAATGGGCGCGCCATTACAGCACCCAGCACAAACCAGAAAATGCGCTGGTAAAAAATTTCATGCACCAGACTGAAAATGGCGAATGCAAATAGCAACAGCAATAAACCCCAGCGAGCTGGGCTGGACTTGCCCAGTCGAATCGCGAAACGCGCAAGCAGAAAAAACGCCCACCCCATAACCGTCACGCCGACAAGACCAAATTCAGCCAGCAGCCACAGAGGCGTGCTGTGAACAACCTGAGGATGCCCCAGCCAAGCCTGACTCTTGGAGATGAATACCCCTAGCCCCGCGCCGAACACAGGTGATTGTTGCCACAATTCATATGCGTAGGCTATCGTCGCTAGGCGTTCCGAATTGCTGTAATCACTCGATAGGGCACTTTGTACAGAGGAACTATGAACTGAGGAGCCTTGTGTCAACATCCAAACACTCGCCCCTTGTGTCAACATCCAAACACTCGCCCATAGCATGGCGGCGAAAATGAAACCCCAGCCGAGCATTTTGCGGTCGGCCAGGCGGCTAAATCCAGCCAGTAGTAGTATCAGCAGGCCCGCAAGACAGCCTGCACGAGACCCCGTCCACACCAGGCCAGCCAACAAGATGCCAAGGAGCACGGAGAATATCCAAGCACGTGCGGGGTGATTCATGAGAACACTGTATCTCGCGTAAACCTGAGAATAGCCAAGGATAAGTGCCATAACCGCTAATAACTGGAAAGCAAAGGCATTACGATTGCCGGAATAGCCTTCAAAATTAGGCGTCAATTGCACACCAAGATTCAGTCCCCAGTATTCCAGTAGGCGTAGGCTAACTTGCAACAGGACAACCACGGAAGCCGTGGCAATCAAGCTTTCGGTGAGGCGCCGCAACCCCTGAGCACCGAAGTTTGCCACGAATAAATAGCCTGCCGAAAGATAGCCTAACAGTACCAGCCAACCCAGTAACCGTCCACCCAGTGCCCACTGCGTGACGCCGATCTCAAGCCAACCGCGTAGAAAACCAAACAGCAGCAACAGGCTGATCATTCCTAAGGCCATGTTGAAGCGTTGAATGCGCCATACCGGGGTTTGTCTGTTGAGCAGGATCTGTAACGCCAACGTCGCCAGTGCCAGAATAGCGAATGGATCTGCCAGATTCACATTGATCGCGCCCTCAGGGAAAGCCAGATGGATCTGAAAAAATACCGCCACCGCCACCGCCATACCAAGAATCCAGGCTACGGATTTTTCAATTTCGACTACCGAATGTGGTAATAAAAATTGGGGCGGCAATAATGTCGGACGTTTTCTAAATGAAAAAGGCACAACGGCAAGAATGACTAACGTGGAACACAATCCAATCACTACCGACACCGCCACAGCGTCTGCAGCTAAAACGCCCAGCTTGCCTAATACATACACAGCCGCTAACTCTCGTACACCCCAGCCATTGATGGTAACCGGCATGCTGGCGACGAAAGAGATGATTGCCGCGGCGGCAAGTGCATCCAAAAATGGGGTGTTCGGACTGATAGCCAGAACCCCAAGTACGAAACTTCCTATAACCAGAAGCTGCCCGACTAGCGTCAGCCCGGCAATAAACATCACGCGCACAAAATTCTTCCGAGAAAATGCTTTCTCAGAAAGGGAGGCTTCAAACCGTGAACGGCCCAGCCATAAGCTGAGCACAGCCCCACCCAGCGCAGTGCCTATTACTTCTGCAATGGGCAAGTGCCGGAAAAAATCGGCGATCACTGCATAACTGAGCAAAAAACCTCCGCCCAACACGCCAAGAACTCCACTGACGCTTGCCAGTATCACTCGCTCGTAGGCAGCAAGGCTGGCATTCACCACTGGCTGGACGCCGAGCTGCTGCATAACAACCTGGCGCCCCATCACTTGGCCAAACAGTGAGATCACTACAAGTCCGGCAGCATGACCGGCCACACAAGCGTGCGAAGCGACTTTCCATGAAACAGTAATGCCGAAATGTGCCAGAACCCTCCAGAATCGAAATGAAACTAGAAACAGATTTGCAACCAGCAACAAAAGGATGCCAGATAGTGCCCAATACGGAAAACTAATCAGCCTTCGCCATACGTTTTCAACGCCTGACATCCAAAGAACAAAGGCAATCAGAAATATAGAGGCTAGGACTGCAAGAAGTCGGCGCGCAGGAAAACTTGTCATTTATGACCAACTCGCTGCGGGGGCGGTTCACTTTCCAGCCACGCCTGAAACATCAGTACATCCCATAAGTAATACGACCAATTGCGCGTGCCCGCCTGATGCTCTGACCATTTGTGCAGGATCGGTGCGGGATTGAAAAAGCCTTCGCGCGTGAGTCGCGCAGGTTCGATGAGTGCGGTCGCCCAGGGTTTCAGCGGGCCGCGAAGCCACTGGTCGATGGGCACTCCGAAGCCCATTTTCGGCCGATCCATCAGTGACTGCGGAACATGACGATAGAGTAATTGGCGCAACAGCCATTTGCCTTGTCCATGGCGGATTTTCATGTGCAACGGCAGACTCCAAGCGAATTCCACTAAACGGTGGTCGAGGAACGGCACACGAGTTTCGAGGCTAACAGCCATGGCAGCCCTATCCACCTTCGCTAGAACGTCATCAGGTAGGTAAGTCACCGTATCCAAGTACATCATACGATGCTCGAAATCTGGCAGATTAGCTTGCTGTCCAGTGTCGGTCAGCAGCGTTAAAGGCTCAACGCCACTCGGCATCAGTTGCGAGGGACTTTTCCAGTGCGACACCAACCCCAGATAGATTTCCTCGGGAGATCGAACAGCTAGAATCTCGGCCGCCTTATGCAGCTTGTCACCCGGATTGGCATGGCGCACTTTGAGCGGAAGCCAGCGTTCGAGTTTGCTGAAAGCCGTGTTCCATGCAGCGGGCGGTAAAGTGGTCAGAACGCCCGCCAATGCAGCGCGTAGCGGACGTGGCATCCAGCCTAGATTGCGCCACAAATTGCTTGCCCAAAGATGACGGTTATAACCACCAAACAATTCGTCACCGCCATCACCAGACAAACTCACCGTTACATGTCTGCGCGCCAGTGTCGAGACCAGGCAAGTGGGAATCTGCGACGAATCGGCGAAAGGTTCGTCGTAAATTGCCGATAGACTCGGAATAATGTCAATCGCATCCTGCGGGGAGACATAAAGCTCGGTGTGTTCGCACCCCAGATGGCGCGCCACTGCGTGAGCATGTTCAGCCTCGTTGTAACCTCCCTCGTTAAAACCGATTGTGAAGGTTTTTACTGAGTGAGCGCTTTGTGCCTGCATCAGCGCTACCACTGTCGTCGAATCGATGCCGCCGGAGAGAAATGCACCTAGCGGTACATCCGCCAGCATTTGCCCAGCGATACTTTGCCGCATCAGGCGTTCGAGTTCATCGGTCGCGTCCCTGTCGCTACCGCGAAACAGCGTGCGCTGCCCGGCCTCGGCTACTACCCGCGCCGACCAATAGGCCATTGGCAACGCTTCCTTCCTCCCGGCATGGATCTGCAAAAAAGTCCCGGGAGGCAGTTTATGAATACCCCGATAAATCGAGTATGGGGCGGGAACAGCGTTGTGGCGCAAAAAAAGGGCCAGTGCATCACGGTCAATTTCAGCCGCAAACGCTGGATGTGCCTTGAGCGCCTTGAGTTCTGAACCGAACAGAAAAGTCTCACCCTGCCAGCCGTAATAAAGGGGCTTTTCACCCAAGCGGTCACGGGCCAGCGTCAACGTACGCACTTCTTGATCCCACAACGCCAGGGCAAACATCCCTACGCAGCGCTTCAGTGCCGCTTCGACCCCCCATAAGCCAAGTGCCGCTAGCAGCGTCTCGGTGTCTGAATTGCCTCCCCACTCAGGCGCTATGCCGGATGCCTCTAAGTCAGACCTAAGTTTAAGGTGGTTGTAGATTTCGCCGTTAAAAGCGATAACGTACCGCCCGCACCGTGAAACCATTGGCTGATGTCCCGCCGGAGAGAGGTCGACTATAGAAAGACGACGGTGCGCAAATGCCACGTCAGCATTTGGGGCGCTCCACTCACCGCCGTCATCCGGACCACGATGGACCAAGGAATTGCCCATCGCCGAAACCACGCGAAGCTTGGCCTCAATGCCCAAATGAGCGTTATGCGCCCAGAAGCCGGTTATTCCGCACATCTATCGTTTCGCCAAGCACCTGCTCCCATCGGGCGCAGACCAGTTCAATCGAGAAGCGACGGGAAACGCTATCCCTAGCATCCGCGCCCATCCGGTCGCGCTCCACTTCATCCGCCATCAGTCGGCGCAGCCCATCGGCCATCACCTTGACGCGCTCGGATCCTGCGAGCAGCAAGCCGGTCTTGTCGTGATCGATGATCTCACTCGCCCCTTGGCAATCAGCAAAAGCAACTGACACCTTTCCGCATGCCATGGCCTCGGCAAAGACCAAGCCAAAGCTCTCATAACGTGAAGCGAGTGCAAAAAGGGATGCATTGACCATTTCCTTACCGACGTCGGTGACTACCCCGGGCAATGACACTCGCCCCACCAACCCCAATTTGCTTACCTCACGCTCAAGTTCGGGTCGCAGTGCGCCATCCCCAAGAATGCGCAATGACCATTCCGGAAAATCGTCGGCAAGCAACCCAAAAGCGCGGATGAGTGTAATGTGGTCCTTACTTGCCGAAAAGCTGCCAACGGAGAGAATCCGCTTCGAAATCCTGCCATCAGAATCAAGCGTTATCCTCAGGAATTCGGGACTGATCGGATTCGTCACTGCTACCATTTTCCTACGAATCCACAGTGGATAATGTTGTCCAACCAAATCTGACAATACGGTAATCCGATCAAAAAAAGGAACAGCCGCCATGAATAACGCAAATTCAAACCACCGTCTCCGATAGTGAGTGGCTGTTGTATGCTCACTTGCAACCAGTGGAACCTTTAGACCGGCCAGAGCGAAGGCCATCGGAATGAACATGCTGTGCATGAATGACACAACTACTTCAGGATTCTCGACCTTGACAACTCGCCGAAGCGCCATCATCCGCCGAAGCAATTGAACCAGCGAGGTCGGCGCAGCTGGATCCCCCAAACCAAGCTGAAGCAATCGCACACGCGGCGAAAGAGAATAGAAGGGAGGAGCGCCAGGGGAATCAAACGTCAGAAGTGAGACCTCGTGGCCGCCCTGCTCAACCAAAAAGGAACATACGTCGCAAATCACACGCTCTGCGCCGCCAGAGGCACGATACAGACCCTTTATGGCAAAAAGAACTTTCATGCGTTGGCACGACTCAAAAACGAGCGATTACTAGACCGGCTTTATGCATACGAATGTCGTACCTTCGTTGTCGTACAGCATGCTTGAATCTTGAGGTCAACATGATGCCATCTCCCGAAGAAGTGATTCCCAGAGCCCGTAGGAATTTTGCGGTGAATACTTTGAACTTATCTTTCGGGCTGCCGAAGACATACTCCTGCGTGCCTCCGGATCACTCATCAGTAATCCAAGACCACAAGCAAAGGCGTCCGGCGTCGCGTCCACCAGCAGCCCGTTCACTTTATCGTCGATCAACGAATTAACGCCGAGAGTATCGCGGAGGCCCACGCACGGAATACCCCATGCGAGCGCCTCGGCCAATGCATTGGGGAAGCCCTCGAAGTAGGACGGGAACGCCACGAGATCCGCCTTCGCATACCAGGAATCGACATCTCGGACCGCGCCGCAAAACACAACGCGATCCTGCAACCCCATCCGGGCTACCTGTGCTTGGACGCGCTCGTCATATTCCCCATCCCCCGCGAGCACCAGCTTCCAGTCCTGAAACGAGCCGCTCAGTTTGGCGAATGCATTGATCAACAACTCATGGTTTTTCTGAAAGCAGAGGCGGGCCACATAGAGCAGAATCTTTTCGTCGGATACGTTCTCAACGCGGCTGTCGATAACCCTGTGGTACACTGGATTATGGATGGCGACTATCTTTCGCCACAAAATACGTGGGTATCTTTCCCTGTAGTCTGGAAACTGCACGGTTATTCGATCAGCCAAGGCAAGGGAATAGACATCCAGGATACGGTAGCCGAGTCCCTTTCTAACGTACTTCCACATATCCGGCGAGTTCCGTTCAGCCGCGAGAATCTTGATCCCCAGACCCAGCGTAGCAACCTTGGAGAACAGGGCGGCGCCAGACTGGAATCCGAGGATCACGTCTGGACGAAACTCCTTCGCGAAGTCCCGGAACCTGCGCAATCTGGCCAAGCGCTCGGGCATTCCGGAGGGAATGTCCGGATTGCCGATATCCAGTTTCAACCAATGGACTCTGGGATCGAGCGCATAGTGAGTAACAGCCGAACTATCGTCCCAGGTCATCAATCCAACCTGGTATCCGCGCCGAGTCATCTCGTTCATCAAGTCGATCGAGATTCGCTCCAGCCCGCCGGCCATGTTAGCGAACTTCCGTGCTACGAATATCAATTTCAGCGGTCGCCGGGCTAGCGGTTTACCGCCCGAATGCATGGACAACTGCGAAGAATCACCCATGGGCATGGATCCTTCGTTCGTGCCGATAGCGACCAAGCGCCGAAACGGCAAAATGACTTGCCGTACGGCGAGGGAAGCGCAAGCCGAGTTTTAGAAGTGCAGTAAATGCTCTCATAGGCTCATGATTGAAGTGACGATAACGGACCTCGGCCCAACCAAGCATATAACGATAGAGCCCCCGCTCTTCGAGATACCTGCGGTTCTTGGCCAGGAGATGAACTAGGCTTTCATGTTCTGCCTTGGCGCTCTTGTCCGATCCAGCCGAGGCATATTGGATGAACAGCGGCTCTGACGTGCCGATAAAGTGGCCTCCAAGCATTCCCAGCCGAACCGCAAAATCGGCGTCTTCTTGGCGGCGCATAGCGACGTCAAAGCTTCCGACAGCTGCGAATATTGCGGTTCTGGCCATCAGTGAACATGTAGGAGTCCCCCCCCCGAAGAAGACACCCGGCGGCCTTATAAAAGCCAGCAAGTAGTCGGTCACCACGGTCCCGACGGGAACGACCGGACGGGAGCCGATTGCCTGAATTGGCATCTGGTACCCGTTCGGATAGTACCGGACTCCAGATGCATAGCACGCGACGAGCTGCGCGCCCGTTTTCTTCTCGTGAGCGACAATGTCTTCGTACTGTCGACGAATGCGCTCAGGACGGCTAGCATCGTCGTCGTCAAAGAACGCCAGAAACTCTCCACTGGCTTCCTTGAGAATCGTATTGCGCGCCGCCGCACAGCCTCGGTTTGCACCGTGGGAAACGACCCTAATCCGCTTGTCCGCTCGAGCCAGTGAACTGACGACTTCAAGCGAGTTATCTGTCGAACCATCGTCAACGACGACAATCTCAAAATTCGGCCAATCCTGGTTTGCGGCACTGGCGATGGCCCGAGCAATCGTGTCGCTAGCGTTGTAACAGGTGACACCAATGGAGATCAACGGAACGGTTGAAATCATGACGTTCAAGACAGCTTTGCTGCCTCGCTAAACGCCGAGTGATACCACGCTCTTTGGCGTCGCCGCGTTCCTCGCGCCGGCAGCGACCAATACAGCTTCTTCATCACCTTCACTGGATGACGAAGGAAGAGCGAAAGCGCAAGAACGGCCGCCCGACGACCGACATGCTCCAAATGCGCACGCCGAATCGATCTCCACCGTAGAGCAAAATCGTACCAGCCCTCCTCATCCAAGAAGTTCCGATACTTGTCGTGCAATGCCGTGTAGGCATCGAGTTCGGCGAACAGGTTCTTTTCGGTGCCGATCGTCATCGACTGCACCACCAGCGCATCGGCCAAACCAACGATGGACCCTCCCTGCATTCCACAGCGGATGTTCAGGTCGGTGTCTTCGGTTCGCCTCAATTCAACATCAAAACCACCGAGGCGTCGATACACCGACAGACGAGCCATCTGCGAACAGGTCGCGCAAGAACCCAGGACTCCAGGGCTGATACGGCCAATAAGAATTCGCTCGACGATAGCACGCCCGGTCGGGATTGTTGCTCCCTCACACCCCATCGTTCCCTCGTAGTACGAGCGCCCGTCGGGGAAAACCTGCTTCCGTGCGGTATGGCACAAGAGAAGGTCGTTCCCGACGATTTCCTCCGTCTCGACAATTCGCGCGAACTGCCGCGAGATACGATTGGGCAGGCTGACATCGTCATCGTCGAAGAAGGCAAGGAACTCTCCCTGGGCCGAATTCAGCAGCGTGTTCCGCGCCTGGGAGACCCCTCCGTTCCTTGGCAGTCTTATCAGGCGGATCGGCCGATCGGATGAATGGCAGTCGCGAATGACTGCCTCGATAACAGCCGCGGTACTATCTGTGGAGCAGTCGTCGACGATTACGATTTCCAGTCTCGGCCAATCCTGCATGATGGCAGAGCGAATCGCGTCGCCAATCGTCTGCTCCGCGTTGTATGCAGTGATCGCTGCGGTAATCAATGGATAAGTCACGCCGGGGTCTACCTGTTTGGCTTTACGGCTTCAACCAAGAAACCAAGCGGCGAGTTGCACAAAGACTCGCCTGCGGCCCCAAAAAAGCGAGTTTGAGGATTTTTCCGACCCACCCTGCGTACGTAGATGATATCGAGCAGTAATACCATTTTCATGCGCAGTCGTTTGAAAGGACCAGGAATGCCCGCCACGCTCAATCCGGTTGACATCGGCCCCCACAGCAGCGGGGTTATCTTAACGTTGACGTAGCCCAACTCAGTCAAGGTCTTGCCCCACCAGCTAGGTGTCCCGCGCAGAAAGTCGTCGGGATGCCCGTGAATTCGGAACAAGAACGGCACGGTAGCGATGAGCCCTCCACCTGGCTTCAGAACCCTAAACAACTCACGTAGCGCTCCATGCACGTCGTAAATGTGTTCGAGTGTATTGAGAGTAAACACTCCATCGTATGCGCCTTTTGAAATCGGTAGCGGCTGGCCAGGAGAGATTAGGTACTTCGGCCGGATTGATGGGTCAATATTGGCCGTTTCATAGATGCAGTCGTTACCCCATTTGGCCATCAGCGCCTGGTAGTTGGCAGCGACGCAGATAACCAGAACCGCAATGCCGACATACTACTACCCGTAAACTCCTGCATCCAGGCAACTCTTTCGATCGGGTTTGCTAAACGCTCGACGACATTAATTGGACTTGGCTTCCTATAATTAACCTGACTGGCTGGCTTTTGTGCACGCTTACAAACGCCAGACGCGAATGTTTTTTTCAGAAATAGGTTGTTTCGGGTATGCTGACTTGACATCAATAAACACCCCAGTTGACTTGACTTTGGAGAGCAGGTCCTCAAGACACATGTCAAGGTATTGCCGATGCGACACGGCAGCAATCAGGGCATCGGCCTGTGGCAAGACTTCCCATAGGGTTAGCGCAATACCATACTCGTGCTGTGCATCCGCCGGATCTGCAATGGGGTCATGTACAAGAACTTGGCAACCGTAGTCTTGTAGCTCCAAGATTAAATCGGCAACTTTAGAGTTACGGATATCTGGGCAGTTTTCTTTAAAGGTGAGCCCAAGTACGATTACCTTCGCCCCCTTAATGGAGCTGCCAGCACCGATCATCTGCTTTACGGTTTGCTGAGCGACATAGGCCGCCATGCTATCGTTAATGCGTCTGCCAGCAAGGATCACTTGCGGGTGATAGCTCAGCATTTCGGCTTTGTGGGTAAGGTAGTAAGGATCTACGCCAATACAGTGTCCACCGACCAGGCCGGGGCGGAAAGGCAGGAAATTCCATTTGGTGCCCGCCGCTTGCAATACCTCAAGCGTGTCAATATCCATCTTGTCAAAGATGATGGCCAGCTCGTTCATCAAGGCGATATTCAGGTCTCTCTGAGTGTTTTCGATGACCTTGGCTGCTTCAGCGACCTTGATGCTGCTAGCGCGATGGACGCCGGCTGTAATGACCGACTCGTAGAGATTGCCTAACGCTTCGAGAGTGACTGCATCATCGCCGGAGACGACCTTGACGATCTTGGTGATCGTCCGCTCTTTTTCACCAGGATTGACACGCTCCGGGCTGTAACCTACGTGGAAATCCTGCTTCCACTTCATCCCGGAATGCTGTTCTAGCAGCGGAATGCATACTTCTTCTGTGGCACCCGGGTAGACCGTAGATTCATACACCACCACGGCTCCCCTTTTCATGTGTTGGCCTACCGTTGTGGATGAGCCAACCAAAGAAGAAAAGTCCGGAATGTGAGCCTCATCGACCGGTGTCGGCACAGCCACAACAATGATGTCGGCCTCAGAAATCACTGCCGGGTCGGTCGATAAGTTAAGCTTTGTTGCTGCCTTCAGACTCTCGGGGGCTACCTCGCCTGTCGGATCGCAATGGTTTCTATAGTTGGCAATCTTGACCTCGGACAGGTCGTAGCCTAAAGTTCGATACTTTTTCCCAAATTCAACTGCAAGAGGCAACCCTACGTAACCCAGCCCAACGACGGCAACAACTGTGCTCTCTGTGATCGTCATGATTCTCAGACCTTGAAGTAATAGCGACACCAGCCGAGGAAACGGGCAATACCGTCATCCGCTCTCGTCGCAGGTTTGTGGTGAAACTGCTCAACAAGATCTTCGACGTCGGCGTAAGTGTAGAGCACATCGCCGACCTGCAAGGGCAAAAGCTCTATTTCCGCCTTTTTGCCTAGCGCATTTTCAAGGGGGTCAATATAGGCTATCAGTTCCACGAGAGAAGTGGCTCATGCTGTAAATTCCCATGGCAGGACATAATTGCTACCGAGATAACGATAAGGAAGGGTTCACAGTGTCACTAGCAAATCTTACTGGCATCCAACTGCCAGGCTATATGTCGAAACGGAGGCTTCTGGCAAATTATGTCACCCTCGCGTTGAAGACGACTGTCGGCGCATATCGCCGCGGCGCCGGATATCGTACGGCCCCCTTTCATGCATCCAGTCTTCCCCCTGGCGTCTGGGGCCAGTTCACCAAGGTCTTCGAAGCCTATTTCGAGCAAGTTGCCGTACGCTACATGCTCGATTCTTTCATTGTCCGCAGGACGATGCTGCCCGCGTCGTCTGCGGACTTCGCGCAATTCGCCCAATATCGCCCTGTCATCGCCGATTATTTCGCGGGCAGCGAAGTGTCGGAGCAGATCAAGCAACTCCTTGCCACCGTACCGGCCGTTTTCCACGGCGTCGAGCACGACATGCTCGATATCTGGCTGTGGTCGTATTTTTGGCCCTTCTACCTGTTCCGCGAGCATCTTCCTCGCAATGCCATACTCGAGACGATGCCGGTGGAACTCGGTGCAGGCACTGGGCTGTTCAACCTGGCCATCGGCGGCGGGCTTGCGGCCATCTTCGACCTTCCCGTCGTCCTGCATCTTCAGCACGTGGTTGCCGAGTTACTCCGTGAGCATGGTGTATCGGTTCCCACCACTCATCGGACTAGCGATCTGAACGAACTCGAGGCGAAGATTGCGGACCGCCGCTACGGCGTGATGTCCTATTGGGCCTTCACCGAATTCCCCCGCGAGCTCCGCGAGTTGAGTCTGCCTCTGTTGAAGCGATCCGAGTACGCTCTTTTTGCCTCTAACCCGGCATTCCAAGGCGTGGACAATCGGCTCTACTTTCAGGAATTGGCTGCGCAGATGCCAGGCAAGCAGGTGCACTACGCGCCGATCGATTGGCATCCATACGCTGGCCACACCTACATCTTGATCAAGTAGGGGCATCTGTTACCTTCGGGCGCCCGCACTCTTTCATCGCGGGCGACACTGCAGCGGCGCTCGCCTCCCCACAAAAATACTTGCGCAAGACTACTTGCGAGAAGTTGCCTGCGCCTCCCCAGGCGAAGTTGGCCGGCAACAGCATCCTCTTTGCAAGTTCCTGGGTGGACGTCGCCTTCTCGTCGTGCGGTTCGAGGAATTCTCGTACGGTTTCCCGGATTTCCTCGGCGTCGTTCTCCTGCAGATACACCCCAGCCTCGTCGAGCACGCGTACCGGAGGATTGTGGCTGAACGGCGGTTTGAACTGAAGCTGCAACGGCACCAGACTGTCGTCGGCCCTGTAGCGCAACGTCTTGAAGGTGGTCAGGTCGCGGGGCCCAAAGCCCAGGCCCGTGGCCGCGCTATAGAAGTTCACCAGGACCGTCGGCTTCTCGAAGACGATCGCGAGAGCCCATATCCCTGACGCCAGGCCAATATAGAAATCGCAATCGGAAATCAGGTAGCAGTCGACGAGGTGCGAACGGATATCCGAGTGCGCGTAGTCAACCAAGCCTGGACCGCAGCGTTCCACCATTTTTTCGATGGGCACCATGCTGGGGTCTCCCATGCGCACCACCACGTAGCCCTGCTCGATGAGATAACGGAACGCGGGCTCGTAGTTCCAGATGTTCCCATTGCGGGTGTTCCGCTCGGGATCGTTGTAGAAACCCGAGTCGCGCACGTGCACGGCGACGAACTTGCGGCCTTCCGGCACCAGGGCAGACAACGCGCGCTGCGCCTGATTGCGCTTCCCGGCATCCAGCGACACCAGAGGCGCACCGAAGCGCTCTCGGTAACTCTGCTGCACTTCGTGGGCCGACACCTTGCGCCCCTCCTCAACGGGATGAAAGCTTGCAGCCGTATCGAATCGAAAGGAATTTTCTTGGAAGAACGGGTTCATGAAGAACGGGCTGGCGATCAACTTCAGCAACGGCGATCGCAGGTAGGTCACCCTGTCTTCGTAGAGATCGAGGGCCGCCGAGTTCGCCTCGGTGAAGGGCGAGCGAGCCACAAAAAAGGCCCGCGCATTGGTGCGTCCGTGAAGGGCGTTATCGCGCAGTATTTGGTCTAGGTACACGACGGATCCCACCTGCGTGAGATCGACCGAGATGAACCTCAGCCCTGCGATATAGAGAGTCATCGCCAGCGGCGTCAGCACCAATGCAACACCCACCATGAGGGCCAGGCGGATCGCATTGACCAGGCTTCGCACCCCGTGAACTCCCCTCGCAGCAGCCAGCTGACGCCTGATCTGCTCGCGATAGCCGAGATTCGGATAAGCCGCCGCAGGATGGCAAAGCCTGTCCAGCAAGACTCGTATGCTCCGGCGGTTCACGAATATGAACCCATCGGCATACTTATCTCCGATCTCACGGCGCGGGACTCGCCATCGCACGGAAGGTCGGTGAACGTTCGAGCAACTCACTGAAGGTTCCTGAGTGCAGGACTCTCCCCGCTCCAATCTCATAGATGCGGTCGGCGTGCTCCACTGTCGACATCCGATGCGCAATGAGCAATACGGTCACACGGCCGCTCAACGCCTGGATGGCCTTCATCACCTCCCGTTCGGTCGAGTTGTCCAGAGCACTCGTCGCCTCGTCGAACACGATCAGGGAAGCTTGCTTGTAAAGGGCTCGGGCGATGCCGATACGCTGCCGCTGCCCGCCGCTGATGCGCATGCCGCGTTCGCCGACAAGTTCGTCATACCCCGCCGGCCGACTTTCAATGAATTCGCTGATGCACGCCATTTCCGCCGCGGCACGCACCCGCCCGACGTCCACCTCGTCCGGCGGGACGCCGAAGGCGATGTTTTGGGTGAAGCTACCATCGGTAAGGAAGATGTTTTGGGGCACGTGAGCCACACTAGCGCGCCATGCACGAGGGTCGAGTTCGCGCAAGGGTTTGCCGTCAACGGTCAGCCCTCCAAGTTGGGGTTCCAGCAAGCCGAGAGCAATGTCGGCAATCGTGCTCTTGCCACTTCCAGTGGCCCCGACCAGCGCAACCGTGGTATTTCCGGGAATCTCCAGTGTGAGATCGTTGAGTATCCAGCCGCCGCCGATAGCCCCCTCGTGCCGGTTACCGTAACGGAACGACACCTTATCGAAGGACAGGCGGTCCCGCAGTCCGCAGGGCTTGGCCTTAGGCAGGGTCGATGCGTCGTGGTCGACTTTCCGATCGAGGCCGATGAGGGTCCGTACCAGAGAAGCCTGCGACCCCTGGATGCCTGAGAGCGACGCAAAGGCCGCCTGCACGGCGGGCAGCAGCCGGTTCACCGCGAGCGCCATGGTGCCTAGCAGCGGCAGTACTTCGCGAAAGTCGTCCGCGCGCCAGGCGAGCACGGCGGCCGCACCGGACATCAAGGTGACGCCGATTGCCTCAAGGAAGAAGCGCGGCGCCATGCGTATGAACTGGTTCTCGGCATTAGCCTTGCGCATCGGCACGTCGGCATCGCGGTAGACGCCGACGAATGTCTTCTGGCTGCAGTCGATAAGAACGTCGCGGATGCCACCTAGGCCTTCCTGCAACGCTTGGATCAAACGCACGTGCCCCTCGGCTATGACACCGCTGTTGTGATGTAGTCGGCGGTGAGTTACGCGCATGACCGCAGCGTACGACGCACCAGCCAGCAACGCCACCGACACGGCCGCCGTGGCGTTGAAGAATAGAAGGGCGGCTACGATGAACAGGACCACCAGAGCCTGGGTCACGAAGGACAGAACGTTGTAGATGATCGACAGAGTGCCATTCAGGTCGTTGGCAATCTCGCTGATCATGCGGCTGCTGTTGTTGTTGACGTGAAACTCGTAGCGCTGGTGGAGCATCTTGTCGAACAGAAGTACGCTCAACTCGCTGCCGATGTGCGCAGAGAGCTGCATCTGCACACGCAGGGTCGTGATCCTCATTACATTGGCGAAGATCACGGCGACGGCAAACAGGACAGCCATCAGGGCGATCAGCTCAGACGGCTCCGAGATGCCGAAACGAATCAGCCAGGGAGCAAGCCTCGGATTGCGCAACATCTCGTTGGCATTGGCCAATGCAGCTAGAAAAGGCAGGATCGCGCTCAAACCAAGGACTTCCGACGCACCCGTTACTATTTGCAGGACAACCAGTCCGGCCAGATGGCGTCTGCGGCACGGCGAGATGTAGCCGTAAAGGCGCTTCAACTGGTCTCGCAGCGACCTCATTGTTGTGAGCTGTTCCATTCGGGGAAACCCGTCTCGTGGCGTAGCGGCGGACGCTACAGCTTGACGTAAAACAGCGAACCGTAGGCAAAGAGATTCGGCGCCCTATTGGCCAAACCGAGCTCCAACGGCATGAGACGCTTCAGACGGCCGCGCTGCGGCATGACCTTGTGAACTTCGATGTCGCTCTTGCCTGTCACGCCGCGCATGAATTCGACGCTTTCGTCGTACGACAGGATCCAGCGATGCCGATCCACCGGCGGCGCTGGCGGGAAGGTGTATTTCCCGGAAATCCCTCTGCCGCGCAGGAAATTCCAGCGGAAGCTCCAATAGTACATATTGGGCAGGCTTACCACGATTCCTTTGCGTGCAACGCGCATCATGTCCTGTACGATGAAGTGCGAACGCTCGAGGTGCTCCACCACGTCCAAGGCAACGGCGATGTCGAAGGAATCGTCGGGCAAAGGAATGCCTGCCTCCAGGTTGCAGCCGATCACCTCGGGCGCGTCGCTCATGTCCAGCCCTTGATAACGCCTGCAGCCTCTCAGCAGTGGTTTCAAGTCCTTGGTTCGACAGCCGACGTCGAGCAGTTCGTAGTCGTCTAGCTTCGAGTCGATCAGAGCCGCACAATCACTCAGCCTTCGCATCTTCTTGTCTCCAGTACTGACCGCGATAAGCGATCCATTCAGTTGTTCAGGACGACGTCCGCCGGTGTCGGCGGACGTCGGGCTTCGACCAGGTAGGCAAGCGCAAACTCAGCGACCTTGTCGCCGACAGTTGCCGTGTAACGTTCTCCGTCCGCGCCCTTGAGCGCCGCGTAGAGCAACCCGTAGAGGGGCGACAGCAGTCGCCGCAATAGCCGGAGTGGCCCCACTTCGGAGGCCACTGCAGCCCCCGACGCAATGGGATCCCACACCAGCGGCTCGACCACGATATCGTCGAATCCGCATTCCGCTAGGGTCTCGGTCCACCATGACGCAGTCAGGCGCACATAGTCATGCGGTGACGCGTGCACACGGATCAGGAAAGGCACGACGACCAGCATGCGACCGCCCGGGGCAAGTACGGAGTGCACGCGCCGCACGACCTCCTCTGGTCGACGCAGGTGCTCAAGCGTGTTCATCGAGACCACCATGTCGTAGGTTCGTGCTGGCCACTCGAACGGCTTGGAAAAGTCGGCGAGGTAAGTCGGTTTCATCCCCGCATCCATATTGATCGACTCGTACCCGGTGACCAACTCGTTACGGTCGATGATCGGCTTGTAGTGCGCGCACGCCCCCCCTCCGATGTCCAAAACGTCACCGCGCCAGTCGACGCGCTCCAGCGCCTCGTACTCGAATGCTCGGAACACGGACAAAGCCCGCTGCCCCCAGAACAGCGCAAGGTAACGCTTCCAAGTCGGGCGCAACGGCGCACGGACGATAGCGCGGGACTGTCGACGATTCGTCATCGGCAAATCCTCATGCCGGCCCCGCCGTACCAGAACGGGAAAATATTTCGTGCGCCTCGGGACGAAGGAACGAGAGTTCTGGATCCCCGCCATAGCGGCGCATCAGTTCGGCGTAGGTACCGCGGGTCTTCTCGCGGTATGCGGCGAAAGCCTCAGGAGAGCCGATGGTTCTCTCTTGAGAAATCGGTTCGTCGAAACGTGAAGCCATCCAGGACGGGATAAGCAGCAAGTAGCGAAACATCCGGTACTTGAAGGATCGC
Organism: Alphaproteobacteria bacterium; assembly: GCA_038148335.1. GTDB lineage: Bacteria > Pseudomonadota > Alphaproteobacteria > SHVP01 > SHVP01 > CALJDF01. The sequence goes on from JAYQVF010000010.1 coordinate 19,627, forward strand.
TCGGCGGCCTTGCGGAACTCGTAGGAAAAATACTTTGCCAGCGTGATACCCGAGCGAAAATCATTCCGCATGTGATCGAGTGTATCCATGATCATTTTCGTGTAACGCACTTTGGTCGGCTTCGGCAAGCGCGTGATGAAATCGACGTGATCGAATGGAATGTAGGCACCGATCGCCGCCATGCGCGACCACAGATGGCGGTCTTCGCCGCGATACATATTTAGGTAAGGTCCATGCGAAAGCAGGAAGTCCCGTCGCCCCATGTTGATATGTTGACCGCTGAGGAGAATGTCCCTCCCTATGCACTTCTCGATTCGGTGAAATACCTCGACGAAGTCCGCGATGAAGGGACCGAAGACATCGTCGCAATCTAGGTGCAGCATGACATATTCGCCACGGGCCTCTCGGATGCTGATGTTGCGCGTCAGCCCGAGCTTGCGCCGAGGATCGCGCCGCAGCCCGATCACGCGCAATGCGGGATAGACCTGGGCCAGGCGCGTTATGACCGAAACGCTGTCATCGCTAGAGCCATCGTCGACGACAACCACCTCGAAACGCTCATCAAGCTGGCCAAGTAGGCTGGTCAGCGACCTCTCCAGGGTGGACGCCATGTTGTAGTTGCACATGCATATTGAGTAGATGGGCACCATCCGATGTCCCAGTGCGATCTTGGTCGGTTCAATCGTGATGTCGGTCATCGTCTGCTATTTCTCTGTCCACTGGCGAAACTGGGTCTTGTTATGGCATCAGGTCGTCGAGCATCGCGGCAAGCGATTGAGGACCGATGCCCGGCGTGCATCCGGCATGGTGAGCTAGGCTCGCATGGCAGGGAGCGGCGGCGGCGATAGGATTGACGCCGCGCCCCTCTATGGCGCATATGAGCGCCTCATCCAATCCCAGGCTAGCAAGGTAGGCGCGCGCGAAATCTGCGTACGAGAGCTCCTCGGATCCACTGCAATGAAAAATTCCGGCGGCCTTGGCCTGCAAGATGCTTGTCAGCGCATTCGCGGCAAACGACAGGCTCACGGGCGCGATGACCAAGTCGCTGAACGCGGTTACGGCTTCACCACCCGCGGCGTGGTCTCGCCAAGTCGCGAGCAACGGCAGTCCCGGATCGAGTACCTTGGTCAGGCGCAATATCGCCAGGCGTTCTGCCGCGCCCGGCAGGGCTTGCAAAGACCGCTCGGCCTCGGCCTTCATCCGAGCGTAGGCGCCGACTGGCGCAAGCGGCGCAGCGGCACCCAGGAATGGACTATCGCCTCCGAGCACGAGGTTGGTCGAGAGGAACACCACGTGACTGCCAGCGTCCATGGCGGCACGTGCCAGCATTTTCGGCCCCTCGACGTTGACCAGGCGCGCGTTCTCCGCGGCCGATTCACACGCCGCTTGGGCGGTAACGGCCGCTGCAACGACCACCGCATCGTATTGCTCCAGGTTCGGAGGCCCGGCACTCGCCACCTGTTCCATCGAAAGCTCAATGGCGGTCCCGCTGCCTTGTCGCCGCGTGGTCTTCGTGACGCGCCACCCTTTGGTGCGCAAGCTATCCGCAGCAGCCCGACCGATCATGCTGTCGCCGCCGACGATGAGGACGTGAGGCACGCTTCCGCTCATGCGCCCCCTCCGGGCAGCGCCCAGGCCGCCCGCAACGCGGGATATTCGACTTGGGCGAGAGCATATGCGGCCAGGGTCCCGATGTCGCGGTGGTAAACATCGTTGTGGAAGACGGTGAGGCGATCGTAGATCAGCGGGATGACGTCCTTGCTGAGGTCGAAGGCGCCCGACCCGGCAACGATGTCGCAGAATTCCGGAGATGCAACGTAAACCGCGGCGTTGGCCAGATTCCCCTGCGCCGCCGGGTCCTTTTCCCAATAGTGCGTGATGCGACCGGTCTCATCCAGCGACACGATTCCGCAGGTCTCGGGCGTATCGGTGACGAACGTCATCATGGTACCGATCACGTTCTCCGGACGGTCGCGGTAGCGTTGGACGAAGGCACGGTAGTCGCAGATCGACAGGTTGTCCGCATGAGCGATGATGACATCATCACTCTCCACCCAACTGCGGTATTCGCGAATCGATCCCGCGGTGCCGAGCAATTCCCGCTCCCTCCTGACCTCGATCCGGTCGGCGAAAGGGGAAGCCGCGAGATGAACCTCCACCGTCTCGGCCATGTACGAAGTGTTGACCAGAAAGCGATCGACACCGGCATCGCTGAGCTCGGCAAGCCAGATGTCCAACAGAGGCACGCCGCAGATCGGCGCCAGGCATTTCGGAACGCGATCGGTCAGCGGCCGGAGGCGGCTGCCGATTCCGGCCGCAAGGAGCAGTGCCTTCATGTCGCCAACGCACCGGCCCGCGACACCTCTTTCGCGAGCTCGTCCGTCGTTAGCGGCAGATTGCCAATGCGACTCACCTGGCAGGCCGAAGCGATCGATCCCAAGTACGCCGCCTCCCACAGTGATGCACCGGATGCCATGGCCAGGCCGGTGGTGACCATCATGGCGTCACCCGCACCGGCAGGGTCCCGAGGCAGGCTGTTGAAGGCGGGAAGACGATCCGTCAGCCAGTTATCCTTGTCGCGCCCTCTGGACTGCATGAACACGCCCTCTGCCCCGAGCGTGATGAGAATGTTTTGGCAGCTCGCCTTCTCGATCATGGCGGCGGCAATCTGGGCCAGGCCTCCGGTGGTGTCGCGCAGCGCGACGCGCGCCTCGTGCTCGGTAGGCGTGATCAGCGACATGTTGGCGAAGCGGGAGATATCGCCCGTCTGGGAGGAAGTCTGGCTGTCGGCCAGCATCGGGATGCCATGGGCACGCGCAAGCTCGGTCACTCGCTCGACCAAAGGCTGCGGCAGAATGCCGTAGTTGAAGTCCGAGAAGAGAAGCAAGTCGGCGTCGGCGATTCTTTCCGCCACCGCCTCGTACAACTCATTCTGCAGGGCGGCCGAAATCTCGATCTCACTGAAGGTATTGACCCGCAGCATGGTTCGGTCCTGCGCCCGGTAGCGCATCTTGTGGGTTGTCGGGCGCGTGTCGTCACGCAGAGCGTTGGCCTCGATGCGGTAATAGGCCAGCAATTCCAGTGCGCGGTCGGCTTGCGCGTCGCGGCCGAGCACCGTGAAGAAATCGACGTGTTTGCCCAAGGAACGGGCGTGTGCGGAGACGATCCCCGCGCCACCGAGGAAAGTGGCTCGCGACAGCGGTCGCACCACGACCGTCGGGTCCTCTCGCGACAACCCGACGGCATCACAGGAGATGTACTCATCCATGATGGTGTCGCCGATGACGATGACCCGCTTCTCCTGCATCGCCCGCAGACGGCCTTCCATGCTACTGACACTGATCCCGTGACGGCGAAGGAAGTCCTGCGGTATATGAATGGCGCTGTGATTGACCTGCAGGAAATCCCGCCGCAGCAGATTGATGGACGAGAACGTCGTCTCGCCCGAACTGAAGATGAGACGGCCGCCATAGGACTCGACCGCTGCCTTTTCCGGGTTGTGCTGGCTCTTGTGCTCCAGCCCCTTCACTACGGTCGCAGGCTTCAAGGCAGCGACGAAGTCCACCGGCGCGTCGCGAAGGACGAAGGCGTGGTCGACACAGGACATCTCGCCAACGCCCGCGAGACGGTCCTCGGCCGTAACGATGGCACCACCAGCCAGAGAATCGTCGAGAACACCGACGACGAGGAAATCGCCTTGCTCCTGGGCATAACGAAAAAGGCGGGTATGACCCGGATGTATGGTATTGAAAATGCCCGAGATGAATACGACCTCCTTGTCCGGGCCGGCAGCAGCCCGGATGATTTCGACTTCGTTCAAGCTCGTCTCGTGAAGGGACATGGGATCTGATCTCCAGAATACGGCTCAGCTTACGCGTCCATCGCAATCAGGGCGCGCGTCACACGCCGCTGCTCGAGATCATCGAGCGCATCGTTGATCTGGTCCAACCGGTATGGCGCGCTCACCAGCCGCTCCAACGGCAAGGTCCCGTCTCTGTAGTACTTGCCGAGGGCTGCGACGTCGCGGTCCGGATTGCTCGCGCCACCCCAGCTGCCCTCTATCCGTTTGCCGCTGATCAGCTCGAAGGGATCAAGGCAGATCCGCTCGTCGTGACGCGGATGAGAGGCGAAGATGCAGCGTCCGCCGCCCCGGCGCGTCATTTCGAACGCGCTTTCGATGGAGCGCGCGGTCCCTGCCGCCTCGATGGCAAAATCGACGCCAAGTCCACCGGTGGCCTCTCGCACCAGCGCGACCGGGTCGGCCCGGCCTACGTTGATCGTATGGCTCGCGCCGAATTCGCGGGCAAGTGCAAGCTTGCCGTCCTCGACGTCGATCGCGATCAGCTTGTTCACGCCGAGGCTGCGCGCAGCCATCAGTGCACTGAGTCCGATACCACCAAGACCAATCACTGCGACGCTGCTGTCCGCGGTCGGCTGCGCCGTGTTGAAAACGATCCCGGCGCCCGTCGGCAGAGCGCAGCCATACAGAACACCAATGGCCATGGGCGTGCCCTCGGGCAACGGTACCAAGCGGTTTTCCGAGACTACCGTGTAGTTGCTGAAGGTCGTCACAGCGCCCGAATTGATGATCCGTCCGTCGGCCCCCTCGTACTTGCATCCGCCAGCCTCGATGCCCGCTCCCCTGATCCAGCCTAGAACTACGTTGTCGCCTCGCGCCACCTTGGTGACACCATCGCTCACGGCCACCACTGTACCGGTGCCTTCGTGACCGAGAAGGTGCGGAACCCAGGGGTCGTCTCCCCGGTGGCCGCGCACCTCCATCAGCTGGGAGTGACAAACACCCGCATAGGCGACCTTTACCAGCACCTGACCGCGATTTAGCGAAGGCACCTTGATGCCGCTGACGATGTCCAGCGGGGCGCCCGTCCTGGTCAGTACCGCCGCGGTAAGGGTTTCGGGGATGTCTGACATGATGGCTTGATCCGTTTCTGTATGGCAAGGCTATGGCCTGTCGACTCAAAACGGGCCTCTGAACCAGTCGCCGGGCACGTCGCGAGGACGGTCGTCGACCAACTCGTCGGTAGGAACCTTGGCCGCCATCATCGCTGCCACCGCGTTTACGATGTCGACAGCAGACGGATAGAAACCTGCCGTCAAGGCCTGGCTCGTCGGCACCGCATGATCCGGCAGGCAGATTCGCACCGGCGCTGCCTTGAGTCTGCTGAAGCAACGCTCGGTTACTCCCGCAACGATTTCCGCGGCGACCGATGCCGTCGGCTGCGCAATGTCTAGGGCCACCAAACGGCCCGTCTTTGCCACCGAGGCTTCGATCTGGGCCCAGTCGATGGGACGCACGGTCCGCAAATCAATCACTTCGCAACTGATGCCGTGTGCCGCGAGCACGCGACCGGCCTGCCTCGCCTCTGCTGTCATCAGCGAGGTCCCCACCAAGGTGACGTCCGCGCCTTCCATCACCGTGGCGGCCTTGCCGAGCGGCACACGGTGGTCACCCTCGGGCACCTCACCGAGAGTATTGTGGAGCCAGCGGTGTTCGAGGAAGATTACCGGGTTCGGGTCAAAAATGCTCTCCAGCAACAACCCCTTCGCGTCGTCGGGCGACGACGGCAGCACAACTTTCAAGCCAGGCACATGGGCAAACCAGGCATGCAATGCCTGGGAGTGAGTCGGGCCCTGTCCCCAGCCGCGTCCCACGATCATGCGGATCACCATCGAAATGGGAGTGCGACCACCGAACATGTAGAACCACTTGGCCGCCGAATTAACGATCTGGTCCATCGAGACCAGGGAGAAATCAAGGCGCTGATGGACCATCACCGGCTTGTAGCCGCCGATCGCAGCGCCGACGGCCATGCCAGTCAGGGCGTTCTCCGAAACCGGCATGTCGAAAACCCGTTCCTTGCCAAAAGCCTCCTTAAGGCCGGCCGTTGTCCCGAAGATTGCCTTTGGATCGCAAATGCCGAGCCCAAATGCGAGCACCTTGGGATCGGCTGCCATGGCGACATGCATCGCGTCGTTGATCGCCGCGCCGAACGTCATTTGAGTCATCGAGTCTGTCCTAGGTGGTCCGCGTATTCGTCCGTGTAGGCTTCTCCAGGCGGCGGGAATGGGGCATCCTTGGCAGCGGCAAATGCTTCAGCGACGCGTTCTGCGACCCATGCGCGGTATGCGGCGAGTTGCGTCCGGGTCATCGTATCGTCGCCGAGGCGACGCTCGAGAACGGCAATCGGATCCCTATCGCGCCACGACTCGAACTCCTGTACCGTTCGGTAGCCTAGGTCGTTGTCGTAGTTCGGTCCGCAATGCTCGCGCCAGCGATAGGTGGTCAGTTCGACAAGACACGGTCCGCCGCCGGAGCGAATGGAAGACACCGCCTCGCCAATCACGTCCATGCACTCCTCGGCATCGTTTCCGTCGCCATGCCACGTCCGCAGTCCGATGGCGGCTGCCATCTCGTGGATGGAGCGGCCCGCAGGCTGGCGCGGCGCCATCGGCGTGTACACGGAGTAGAGGTTGTTTTCGCAAACGAACAACAACGGCAGTCGCGCCGTAGCGGCAAAGTTGGCGGTCTCATAGAAGGAACCGGTCTCCACTGCCGCATCTCCGACGAAGACGCAAGCCACCGCGTCGCTGCCGTCCAACTGGATGGCCTTGGCCAGCCCCAGTCCCACCGGAATCGAGTTGCCCACAATGGCGGTCGTCCCCATGAAGCCGACGCTGCTGTCGACCAGATGCATGGAGCCGCCGCGTCCACGGGCACAACCAGTTACCTTGCCGTAGAGTTCGGCAATCATGGCCTTCAGGTCGCCGCCGCGCGCGAGGTAATGCGCGTGGCCCCGGTGCGTGCTGACCGCGTAGTCAGTGTCCCTAAGGCAAAGGCCTGCGGCTGCGGCCGGCGCTTCTTGCCCTATGGAAAGATGCATGGGACAACGCATCTCTTGCTCAGCGTACCGCTCGGCGATAGCCTCCTCGACCGCCCGGATGTAGATCATCCGTCCCAGCAACTCGATCTGTCTGCTCACGGCATGAACCAGTAGTAGTCCCCGGTGTAGCCCACGTCCTGGAATAGCTGTTTCCACTCCTCGACATGCATGATGGTTTTGGCCGTCAGGTTCCAAGCGAACATCGCCTCCTTCTCCTCGTCGCTGCGATAGGCATCGATGGTGATGAAGCTGCCGCGGCGAGCGACGCGCTCGATCTCCTGCAGCGCCTTGACGAGGTCGTTACCATCCAGATTGTGCACGGTGGTGATGGAGATCACGACATCCATGCTCTTGTCGTCGAAAGGCAACTCGATTGCGCTCGCAACCTGACAGCGATCGCGCACCTCCTCCTTGGCGTTCTCGATCGCATACTCCGAAACATCGATGCCATACACTTCGAGGCCGGGAATCATGCGCTGCAGGTCATACATCATGAAGCCCTTGGCGCAACCGACGTCGAGCAGCTTGTCGCCGGGCTTGAGATCCCAGTGGGCGCGGAAATCGGGCACCACGGGTTCCCAGAAACGAGCGTTGTAGTTGAAACCGCCATAGCCGTGACTGCGGTCGCCATCGAAGAACGCCTCGCCGAACTCCCGCGCGAGCTCCCGGTCCGCGTCGGTCTTAGATGCCCCTCGCGCCTTCGGGTCGCGCTTGGTCTTCGGGTAATTGCGCATCAAATCGATTTCCCGCCCCATCACATCGTCCTATCTGATTGATTGTAGAAATCTCGCACGGCGGAAATGACTGCAGAGACTTCATCGTCCGTCATTTCAGGGAATATCGGCAGGCTGAGTATGTGAGCGTTGATACTCGCCGCTATCGGCGTCTGTGACGCAGGATGCTCTTTGCCGTCGTAAGCCGGCTGCTCGTTGAGCAGCCGCGGGTAGCGGATTTTGGTTTCGACTCCACAGGCGCTCATGTGCTTCTGCAAGGCACCGCGATCATCGGGCAGGATCACGTAGTTATGGTAGACGGAGTACGTTTCCTCCCCGTCGCGCGGCACCGCCACGTATGGCGCCAGCTCGTCGCTGTAGCGGTGAGCGACGGCACGGAAACGCTCGTTCAAGGCGTCGACGTGCGCAAGCTTGTAGCTCGCGATGGCGGCCTGCAGCTCGTCAAGGCGCGAGTTGCGCCCCCAGTGAGCGCAGGTGTCTCGGTCGACCAGGCCGTGATTGCGTATCCGCTCGCAGGCCTCGCTAAGTTCCGGCGATGTCGTGGTGATGACGCCGCCGTCTCCGTAGACATGGAGGTTCTTCAGCGGATGCAAGCTGAATACAGCTGCATCGCCGAGGCCGCCGGTACGCTTGCCTTTGTAGCGTGCGCCCACCGCCTGGGCAGCATCCTCGATGATCCGCAAGTCGTAGGCATCGGCGATTTTGCGCAAGGCGTCCATGTCCGCTGGACGCCCGGTGAGGTGTACCGGCATGATGGCCTTGGTACGCGGTGTCACCAGCCGCGCAACCGACGCTGGATCGATATTGAGATCTTCGCGAACGTCGGCGAAGACCGGCGTGGCGCCGACCTCCACTATGCTCCCACCGGAGGCGATGAAGGAGTTAGCCGCCGTGATGACCTCGTCACCTGGGCCGATGCCCATGGCTTTGAGTACGATGGCCAGGCCATCGGTGGCGTTGCCGACGCCAATAGCATGCGGCACGCCGCAATACTCGGCGAAGGCGAGCTCGAACTTGCGCAGCTCGGGTCCCTGGACATAAATTCCCGAGCGGCCGATACGGCGAAAGATATCGACCAGGTCGTCTTCGAACGCGCGAAATTGACGACCCAAGTCGGTAATTGGAATCTGGGGAGCGTGACTCATGCGTAGAACTCTCGTACGGCGGAGACCATCTCGGCGCACTGCTGGTCGGTGATGAATTCGTGCACCGGCAAGGACAGCGTGGACGCCGAGGTCGCCTCGGCAACGGGAAAGTCGCCGGCCTTGTAACCGAAGCCGGCTGCGGCCGGCTGGAGGTGCATTGGCCGGGGGTAGTGCACCTTGGCGTCGATACCGCGTCGGTTCAGGAACGCTTTCAATTCGTCACGACGCTCGAACAGCAGGCTGTAGATATGATAAACCTGCTTCACGTCGGCAGCGTCGCGCGGCGGCACCGTCACGCCGGCAATCGCCCCTAGCGCAGCATCAAGGTAGCGCGCGTTGGCGATACGCCGCTCGGTGATGTGCTCGATCTTCTCGAGCAAGTGCGCCGCAACCACCGCTTGTACAGTGTCCAGGCGCGAGTTGTAAGAAAAGATCTCGCAGGTGTCCCGGTCCACCAGTCCGTGATTGCGAATCAAGCGCAGCTTATGGGCGAAGGCGTCGTCGTCGGTACAGATCACGCCACCGTCGCCCCATACGTTGAGATTCTTCAGCGGATGCATGGAAAAGCACCCTGCGATTCCGAAGCTGCCGGCCGGCTGGCCCTTGTAGGTCGCGCGAATGGCGTGGCAGGCGTCCTCGACAATCTTCAAGCCGTGGCGCTCGGCGATATCGCAGAGCACGTCCATCCTACACGGCTTTCCTGACCAGTGCACCGGCAGGATGGCCTTTGTGCGCTGCGTGATGGCTGCCTCGATCTTGTCCGGGTTGATGTTGTAGTCGGCGCCGATATCGACGAAGACCGGTCGCGCACCGGCGGTCACGATGGCGCCAATGGTCGCGTAGAAGGTGAAGGGCGTGGTGATCACCTCGTCGCCTTCGCCGATGCCGGCGGCCTTGAGGCTCAGGAAGATTGCGTCGGTGCCGCTGCCGACCCCGATCGCATGTTTGACGCCGATGACTTCGGCGTAGCGGGCCTCGAAATCGTCCACCGCACGGCCCAGCGTGAAATCGCCGCGCACCACGACTTCGCGGATCTTCGCAAGGATCTGGTCGCGATCGGCGAACTGGTTGCCCAGATAATTGTGGTTGATGGGCAGGGCGTTGGTTCGATCGTACTGCGCGGGCAGGAAGTTGTCGGTTGCCACCAGTCTCTCCAAAGAATCAGGGCTTGTGAATGTAGTCGATGGGCTGTTGCTTGATCGCATCCCAGTTTCGACGGGTCCAATCGAGGCAATCGACCAATCCGGCATCGAGGTCAATTTCCGGTCGCCAACCCAGTTCTTCCCGTGTTGCGCTGTCGTCCATCATATAGGCCATGTCTTTGCCAGGGCGGTCCTCGGCAATCTCGACAAGGTCATCGAAGGCGATGCCGGCAAGCTTGCCGCAGCGCGCCACGAGATCGCGGATGGTAACGAACTCGTCGGTCGAGAAGTGATAGATGCGATCACTCCGGCCTCGCTCGACCAACATCATCAAGCCGCGCGCGACGTCGCGGCCGTGGATGAACGCACGCACCGAATGGCCGCCGCCATGGAGCGGCAGCCTAGTGCCGCTCAGCGCGCAGTAAAGCGTGCGGGAGATGATGCGGTAGAGTTTCTGCGTCGGGCCGTAGAAATTGGCGAAACGCGCGATCACAGCCGGAAAGTCGAACTGCTGTCGGTACGCCTTGAGATTCATGTCGATCGCAGCATGGGAAACCGCGTACGGCGTGGTCGGATTCATGCCCGCGTCCGGCGGGATCATGCCGTCCCGATGACCGTAGACCTCGGGGGTCGAGGCGCGGACATAGCAACGCAACCATTCTTGCCCCACCAAGGCCCGATGAAGACGGGACTTGGCGACGACGTTCGTCTGATACCACTGCCACGGTTGTTCCCAACTCGGCGCCACCATTCCCTGGCCGGCAAAGTCGACGATCGCCATCGGCTTCCGCGCAACCAGCAGACCCCATATCGCATCGAAGTTCTCGTTGAGGTCGCCCTGATAAAAGGTAAATCGATCTATCGACGGATGATCGGTGTAGGCTAGGAAGGAAGGCGGGTTTTGGGGAGACCTGCTGATACCCAAAACCGGCAGGCCGGCTGAAAGCGCGGCATCGACGAAATAGGAACCTGCAAGCGAGTTGCTGCCCAGAACAACGATATTTTCCATCTATCGACTTTCAGCCTTTGCCATAGAGCCACTGCATGAGCATGTGGCCAACGACAAGTTGCAGATCTTCCGCGATCTGCATGTCGTCCACTGGAAAGTGGATGGCGACATCGGCGAGTTCCTTGCTGCGTCCACCGCTGAAGCCGAGGATCGCATAGGACCTGATACGCATGCTACGAGCCTGTTCGAGCGCACTGATTATGTTCCCCGAATTGCCGCTTCCAGAAAGCACGACGAGCAGATCTCCTTCTCGCCCCTGCACCGCCAGCTGCTCGCTGTATATGCTGTCATACCCCACGTCGTTGGCCAGGCAGGTCATCACCGCGGGATTGGCGGAAAGGGCGAGCGCCCTAATGCCGCCCCCTGTCCGCTTCGCGATGCCGTAGACAAAGTCGTTGGCGAGATGGATGGCATTGCCGGCGCTGCCTCCGTTACCGCAGAGAAAGACCTGGCGCCCCTCCTCCCAGACTCTTTCCATCTCTCTGGCAAGCGCCGCGACACCCGACCAATCGGATGCTGACAAAACCGCGTTCAGGCGACTGGCGTAGTCCGCAAAATGCCCGTCTATCGAGATGCGCGCTTCCATAGCGGTCATTGCTTCGCCAGGATGTGCCGCTGCATCCACTTCAGGTTGTAGAAGTGCTCTTCGTCTTTCAACTCGCCCGACCGGAATTTCTCGATGACTTCGCGCACGGCGTCTTCAACACACCTCTTCGGCTTGAAACCGGTCGCCAGCAGTTTGTCGGAATTTACCCGGTAGGAGCGCGGATCGTTCGACTCGGTGACGACGATCTCGACCGGCACGTATTTCGTGACCAGTCTTGCGATGTCCAGAATGGAAATGTTCTCGAAACCGGCGTTGTAGATACCGGTGACTTCGGGATGGTCGATCAGGTGCAGGTAGATGTCCGTGATGTCGTCGATATGAATGTTCGGACGCGTCTGCTGACCGCCGAAGACGGTGATCTTCCCTTTAGACAGGGCCTGCATCGTCAGCATGTTGACGGACACGTCAAGGCGCATGCGCGGCGAGTAGCCGCACACAGTGGCCGGGCGGATGATCTGTACCGACATATCATCCTGGTAGCTGAGCAGCACCCGCTCGGCAACCATCTTGGTCTTGTTGTATTCGGAGATCGGCTTGAGTTCGAGATCCTCGGTAACCTGGGGCTCGTCCTTGATCCCATACACGCTGCCGGACGAGGCGTAGATGAATTGCTTGACGCCGAGCCGCTTTGCCTTGTCGGCAAGTTGCATCGTGGCAAGCGCGCTCACTTCCCATGTAAGCTTGGGGTCAAGGTCACCGCACGGATCGTTGGCGATCGAGGAGAGATGAATGATGCAATCCACTCCATCAAGTGGAACCGTCTCGATTTCTCGCACGTCTCCTTCGATCATTTCGAGGTTCTGGTGCGGGACCAAGAAGCTGCCGAACCACTGAGTGTCGAATGCCACCACTTCGTAATTGCGTGCCAACAGCTTGGGAATCAAAACATGACCTTTGTAGCCGCAACCGCCTGTTACGAGGATCTTCATGATTTTCGGAATCCTTAATTATTTGTCTAGTTGAGAATCTTCAGTACATGTCCTGCAACTGCATTCTCCATCGCCAGCGAACAGTGGCGCCAGGAGATAGTATTACGTACGTGCACTATCTTATAGGATATCCTCGCGTTTCATCGTAGCTGACTACCAGGCCGACGACGGCGATTGTCGTTTTCGCTCCCGACTCCATGCTCAAACCCGAAAGTAGTTTCGATACCAATCAACGAAGTACCGCACCCCCTCCTCGACGGTGGTCGCCGGACGGAACCCTGTATGGGCTAAGAGTTCGTCGGTAGCAGCCGATGTCGCCGGCACGTCGCCTGCCTGGAGCGGAAGAAAGTTTTTCCTGGCTTCCTTGCCGAGCGCCTTTTCCAGCGCCGCTACGTACTCCATCAGCGCGACAGGATTGCTGTTGCCGATGTTGAAAACCCGATAGGGCGCCCAACTGGTGCCGGGATCCGGTTCATCGGGGATAAAGGTCGGGTTGGGCTCCGCCGGGCGATCGATCACCCGCAGCGTGCCCTCCGCGACATCGTCGATATAGGTGAAGTCGCGCTGCATCTTGCCGTGGTTGAAGACGTCAATCGGGCGGTCCTCGAGTATCGCCTTGGCAAATAGGAACAGCGCCATATCCGGCCGGCCCCATGGGCCATATACGGTGAAGAAGCGCAGCCCGGTAGTGGGAAGCCCGAACAGGTGGCTGTACGAATGCGCCATTAACTCGTTTGCCTTCTTGGTTGCCGCGTACAGGCTTACCGGATGGTCGATGTTGTCGCGCTCGGAAAACGGCATCTTTGTGTTACCACCATAGACGCTCGAGCTACTCGCATACACCAGGTGCTCAACGCCATTGTGGCGGCAGCCTTCGAGAATATTGGCGAAACCGACCAAGTTGGTATCAATGTAGGCGTGCGGATTGACCAGCGAATACCGGACGCCGGCTTGCGCCGCAAGATTCAAAACCCGATGCGGCTTCTCTTGGGCAAACATCGCCGCGACGCCGTCGCGATCCGATATATCGAGCAGGACGTGCTTAAAGCCGGGGAATTTAGTGAGGCGGGCAAGGCGCGCTTTCTTGAGGTTGATATCGTAGTAGTCGTTGAGATTGTCGACGCCCACCACCTCGTCACCGCGCGCGAGCAGCAGTTGCGAGACGTGCATGCCAATGAAGCCGGCCGCGCCGGTGATAAGAACTTTCATCAGGAATCCCCTCCAAACAGATCGCGTGTGTAGACTTTTCCGGCAACGTCGGCCAGCTCGTCAGTCTTGCGATTGGCGATGATCACATCCGATAGCTGCTTAAATGCCGTAATGTCATTCACCACCCGGGATTTGTAGAACTCGGCTTCCTTCAGCACCGGCTCATGCACGATAACCTCGATGCCCTTGGCCTTGATGCGCTTCATGATGCCCTGGATGCTGGAAGCCCTGAAGTTGTCCGAGCCGGACTTCATGATGAGCCTGTAAACGCCGACTACATTGGGATTGCGGCGGATGATCTCTTCGGCGATGAAGTCCTTGCGCGTGGTGTTGGCGTCGACGATGGCGTGGATGAGGTTTTGCGGCACGTCGCTGTAATTGGCCAACAACTGCTTGGTGTCTTTGGGAAGGCAGTAGCCGCCGTAGCCAAAGCTGGGGTTGTTGTAGTGGGCGCCGATGCGCGGATCGAGGCAGACGCCGTCAATGATCTGGCGCGTGTCCAGACCATGACGGGCGGCATAGGTGTCCAGTTCGTTGAAGTAGGCCACGCGCATGGCAAGGTAGGTGTTAGCAAACAGCTTGATCGCCTCGGCCTCGGTGCTGCCGGTGAACAAGGTAGGGATGCCCTGCTTGACGGCTCCTTGCTTGAGCAGGTTGGCGAATGTCTCGGCACGGGCGGATTGTTCGCCGACTACTATACGGCTGGGGTGCAGGTTGTCGTAGAGCGCCCGGCCTTCACGCAGGAACTCGGGGGAGAAGATGAGGTTTTGCGTGCCGAGGGCTTCGCGGGTCCGGAGTGTATAGCCGACCGGGATGGTGGATTTGATCACCATCACCGCCTTTGGATTGATGGCCATGACATCCCTAATGACTGCTTCGATCGACTTGGTGTTGAAGTAGTTGGTCTCGGGATCGTAGTCGGTGGGCGTGGCGATCATGACGTAGTCGGCGCCGACGTAGGCCTCATGTTTGTCCAGCGTGGCGCGGAAGTTGAGAGGCTTGTCCTTCAGGAACTCTTCGATCTCGGCATCCTCGATCGGTGATTCCTTGCGATTCAACATCGCCACTTTTCCCGGGACGATGTCAAGGCAGACCACATCATTGTGCTGCGCCAGCAGGACGCCATTGGAAAGACCAACATACCCGGTTCCGGCAATGGCGATTTTCACTGTGGTCCGCCTTTCGAGGAATTTATCTCAGCTTTCAAAGTCTCGATTTCGGCTTGAAGCGTTTCATACTCTGCCACTTTGCGCCTCAAAAACTCCGCCGTCAGCTTGGATTTTTCAGCCATCCCGGCCGGCGTCAGTAAATAGGCATAGCGCAGCTTGTTCGTGCTCTGGCTGAAGTTCTGCATCTTGACCAAACCCTTTTCCACCAGGGCCTGGAAGCAGAAATTGATCGTGCCAAGCCCCACCCCCAGATCCTTGGCCAGCGCACGCTGACTGACATGTGGCGTCGTATGCAAACGACGCAGGACTTCGAACTGGATTTCCTCTTGGAAACCAGCCAATTTCTGAAGTGGGGATACGAGGCTCAAGGTGATTTTGGCACGCTACCGCCATGCCGTTTCACGATCAGCAAGCGCGGTCAGCGGGTTTTAGCAGGGGGCCCGGAGCAATAAAGTGCGGCAAAGGATGCGGCCGCAAGTTCGACGGACGAACAGAATTGTGCCACACCGTCATGACTTTGAGAAAGGTTTTTTGCCAAACAGGCAATA
>JAYQVF010000011.1:0-34823 GCA_038148335.1 Alphaproteobacteria bacterium
GTTCCTCGACGACGAACGAGACGTCGCCGCCGCGGCGGAACACCGCCGAGATCATCCGCGTCAGCGCCACGGTCCAGGCGTAGTGCTCCATGTTCTTCGAGTTGATGAAGACCTCGAAGGGCCGGCGGCGGCCGTCCTGAATGATGTCGTTGATGGTGATGTAGATGGCGTGGTCGCTTTCAGGCCAGCGCACCTTGTACGTGGAGCCGGGCAGGACGCCGGGACGGTCCAGCGGCTTGGTCATGTAGACGACGCCGCCGGCCTCGAACGGGTCGCGCGGGCGCGCCGCCGGCTTGTCGAGCGGCAGCTCGGACTGCGCCTCGTCCTTCTTCTTTTCGGTGTGCAGCACGGCGCCGGTCACGTCGTTCGGGCGGTAGGTGGTGATGCCCTTGCAGCCCTGTTCGTAGGCCGCGAGATAGACGTCCTTGAAATCCTCGAAGCCGATTTCCTCGGGCACGTTGACCGTCTTGGACACCGCCGAGTCAATGTAGCGCTGCACGGTCGCCTGCATGCGCACGTGGTCGGCGGGCGTCAGGCGCTGGGCGTCGACGAAGGCGTCGGACAGCGGCGTCGCGTCGCCGAACTCGCGGCGGTAGAGGCGGAAGGCGTAGTCGCTGACGTCCTCCTCGCGGCGGCTGCCGTCGGGCATCAGCACGTTGCGCTTGTAGGTGAAGCTGAACACCGGTTCGAGGCCGGACGACACGTTGTCGGCGAACAGCGAGATGGTGCCGGTCGGCGCCACCGAGGTGAGCAGGCCGTTGCGGATGCCCTTGTCGGCGATGGCGGCACGCACATCGTCGTCGAGCTGCGCCACCGCGGCGCCGGCGAGGTACTTGTCGGCATCGTAGAGCGGGAATGCGCCCTTTTCGGCCGCGAGATCGGCTGAGGCGAGATAGGCGGCGCGCTGCAGCGTGCCCATCCATTTTTCCGTCAGCGCGACGGCAGCATCCGAGCCGTAGCGCGCGCCGCACATGATCAGCGCGTCGGCGAGGCCGGTGACGCCGAGACCCATGCGGCGCTTGTTCTTCGCTTCCTCTTCCTGCTGCGGCAGGGGGAAGCGCGAGACGTCGATGGCGTTGTCGAGCATGCGCACGGCGATGCGCGTCATTGCGTCGAGGTCGTCGGCCTCGATGCGGGCGTTGGCGGTGAAGGGTTCCTTCACCAGCTTTGCGAGGTTGACCGAGCCGAGCAGGCATGCGCCGTAGGGCGGCAGGGGCTGCTCGCCGCAGGGGTTGGTGGCGTTGATCTCTTCGCAGTAGGCGAGGTTGTTGAGCTTGTTGATGCGGTCGATGAAGATCACGCCCGGTTCGGCGTAGGCGTAGGTTGCCCGCATGATCTTGTCCCACAGGTCGCGGGCGCGCACCGAATCGAAGATGGTGCCGTCGAACACGAGATCCCACGACTCGTCGTTCCTGACCGCGTCCATGAAGGCATCGGTGACCAGCACCGAAAGGTTGAACATGCGCAGGCGGCCGGGTTCGCGTTTGGCCTCGATGAAAGAATCGATGTCTGGGTGGTCGCAGCGCAGCGTCGCCATCATCGCGCCGCGGCGGTGGCCGGCCGACATGATGGTGCGGCACATCGCGTCCCACACGTCCATGAACGACAGCGGGCCCGACGCGTCGGCGCCGACGCCCTTGACCGGGGCGCCCTTGGGCCGCAGCGTCGAGAAGTCGTAGCCGATGCCGCCGCCCTGCTGCATGGTCAGCGCGGCCTCTTTCAGGTTGTCGAAGATCGCCGCCATGTCGTCCTGGATCGTGTTCATCACGAAGCAGTTGAACAGGGTGACGCGACGGTCGGTGCCGGCGCCGGCGATGATGCGGCCCGCCGGCAGGACCTTAAAGTCGGCCAGCGCGCCGTAGAATTTCTCGGCCCAGGCTTCCGGATTCTCTTCCGGCGCGGCCAGGGCCTTCGCGACCCGGCGCCAGGTGTCCTCCACCGCCTTGTCGACGGGGGCGCCGTCGTTCGCCTTGAGGCGGTACTTCATGTCCCAGATCTGCTGGGCGATAGGGGCAAGGGCGGCCATGGCGGGCTCGTTTCGTCGGTTCGGGCGGCGGGAACGGGAGGCGGATGGTAGGCCCGCCCCGCGATGCCGGTCAACGCGAATGTTCCAGAAATGTTCTCAATCCGGAACGCATTCTAACAGCTTGATATATAGGGATTGTTACGGGTTATTCGAGTTATCCACCGGTGAACAAACGGGGACATTCGTGAATCCCGGGGGAATTCTGGGGCGCGGCGCCCTGTCTTGTTCACAGGGTTATCCACAGGGTGCGGGGGCCGCTAGCGCCCCTGGGCTTCCGCCGCCAGCCGGGCGCTCTCGCGCTCGGTGACCTCCTCCAGGCGCACCATGAAGGCCTTGCGGTCGAGGCCGGGCTCGATGGCGGGCAGATACTCGAGCACGATGGTGCCGGGCTTGCGGCGGATCGAGCGCCGCGGCCAGAAGACGCCGGAATTGAGCGCAACCGGCACCACGGGTATGCCGAGCTGGCGGTAGAGCGCGGCGACGCCCGGCAGATAGGGCGCCTGAACGCCGGGGGCGACCCGGGTGCCCTGGGGAAAGATCACGATGGGGCGCTCGGCGGCGGCGGCCGCCTTGGCGGCGTCGACCATGACGCGGATCGCCTTCGAGCCGGTGTCGCGATCGATCGGGATCATGCGCGAATGGCGGCAGTACCAGCCGTAGATCGGGATCTTGAGGAGTTCGGCCTTCATCACGATGGCCGGGTCGTGGGCGATGATGTGCCAGACGATGGTGTCCCATGCCGACTGGTGCTTGGCGGCGATCAGTATCGGGCCGGCGGGAATGTTCTCGCGCCCGCGAATCTCGTAGCGGATGCCGCAGATCGTGCGCAGCAGCCACATGACGCCGTAGGCCCAGTAGGTTTGGCCGCGCACGGTCGCGAGCGGCGACATGGCGAGCGAGGGAATCCAGGCGAGATTGATCGCCGCCGACCAGACCCAGAACGCGATCTGGAAGAGGAGGGCGCGGAGCACGCTCATGACGGTTCCTCCAGCAGGGCGTCGACCGCGGCGGCGAGATCGTCGTAGACGGCGACCGGTTGCACGGCGGGCGGAAGCGCCGCTTCGGCGGCGCGGCCCTTGCCGCTGCGCACCAAGACGCGGCGGATGCCCAGCGCCGCCGCAGCCTCGAGGTCGCGCACGGCATCGCCGATCATGACCGCTTCGTCCGGCGTGGCGCCGAACTGCGCGAGCGCCTCTGCCAGCATGCCGGGGCCCGGCTTGCGCCGCGACGTCGCCGCCCACGGCGGGTCGGTGCAGAAGATCAGCGCGTCGAGGTGTGCGCCGGCCGCGGCGAGCCGATCGGCCAGCGCCGCATGCACGGCGCCGAGATCGTCCGGCGTCATCAGGCCGCGGCCGACGCCGGACTGGTTGCTGACCACGGCGACGGTATGGCCGGCGCGGTTGAGCCGCGCGACCGCGTCGGCGGCGCCGGCGATCATCGTCAGTTCATCAGGGTTCTTGACGAAGTCCTGGCGATCCTCGTTGAGGACGCCGTCGCGGTCGAGCAGCACCAGCATCAGCGCCCGGGCATCAGGGCATGCGGCGCAGGGTGCGCATCACCGTCGTGCGCGCCGTGACCATGGAGATCAGGGCCGAGGCGATCGGTACGCACAGCAGCGCGATCCAGACCTCGTAGCCCAGCGACAGGCGCGGCAACAGCATGTCGCCGAGACCCTGCGCGGCGACGACGAGGCCGGCGACCGTCACCGCCGCAAGCACGAGGCCGATGAAGCCGCCGAGCAACCCGTAGTAAAGCGCGTGGCCGACGAAGCGGCGCGCGATGTAGCTGTCGCGGGCGCCGATCAGATGCAGCAGTTCGATCGTCTCGCGGTGCGAGGTCATGCCGGCGCGGGTCGCGAACACGACGATCGAGACCGCGGCGAGCGCGACGATCGCGACCACGACGATACCGACGAACTGCACCGAGCGCGCCAGCGTGACGAGGCGGCGCAGGAAGATACCGTTGTCGTTGAGGCGTGCGCCGGGCACGGCGTCTTCCAGCCGCTGGGCGAGGAGTTCGAAGTTGATGCCGGCCTCGTTGTCGACCCGGACGTCGATCAGGATCGGCAGGGCGAGGTCGGGTGGCAGGTCGCCGGCGCCGAGCCACGGTTCGAGCAGGGACTGCGCCTCTTCATGGGGCACGGTGGCGACGCTGAGGACGCCGCGGGTTTCCAGCAGGACGGCGGTCGCGGTGTCGATGCGGGTCTGCGCCTCGACACCGTCGGGCGCGCCGGCGACGCCGGGTAGCTGCACGGTGAGTGCGCCCCGCAGGCTGTCGCTCCACTGCCGGACGGTCCCGTCGAGCGCGAAGGTCCCGGCCAGCGCCAGTGCAGCGAGATAGACCATGGCGCCGACGATCATCGGAATGGTGCGCCGCGTCGAATCGCTGGCGAGCGGCAGGTCTGCGGCGCGCCGGCTCATGCCTGCCTGGCCGGTTCGGCGTCGGGGTGCGGCGTGGCCGGCGCCGGCGCGGCCTTGTGCAGCGTCAGTTCGCCGTTCGACAGGCGCAGCTCGGGACGGCCGAACGTGGTGATGAGAGAGCGATCGTGGGTCGCGATCACCACCGTGGTGCCGATCTTGTTGAGCTCCTCGAAGAGGTGAAGGATGCGCAGGCCCTGGGCGAGGTCGATGTTGCCGGTGGGTTCGTCGGCCAGCAGCAGGTTGGGCCGGCCGATGACGGCACGGGCGATGGCGACGCGCTGCTTCTCGCCGTCGGAGAGCGTCGAGGGCCTGGCGTTGATCTGGCCCGCGAGTCCGACCCAGGCGAGCAACTCGGACACGTGGGCCTCGATCTGTTCGCGCCGGGCGCCGGCGATGCGGAGCGGCAGGGCGACGTTTTCGAGTGCGCTGAGATGGTCGAGCAGGCGGAAGTCCTGGAACACGACGCCGATCCGCCGGCGCAGCGGCGGCAGGTCGTTGCGTCGCATCTTGCCGACGTCATGGCCGAACATCTCGATCGTGCCGCGGCTCGGGCGCTGCGCCAGATACATCAGCTTCAGAAGGGTGGTCTTGCCGGCGCCGGACGGTCCGGTGAGGAAGTGGAACGATCCCGGCCGCAACTGGAACGTCAGGTCGCGAAGTACCTCGGGCCCGTGGCCGTAACGTTTAGCGACGTTCTCGAAGCGAACCACGCGCCGGTCTCCTTGGGAAGCGAAGGCAGAATCGCACAGCGCGGCCCTGACCGTCCAGCGGGCGCGCTTGTCAACGCATGACCAAAGGGCCTATAAGGATTTGGCCGTAAAATCAATCGCGTAGGCATGATTGTCACCTGCCCGAACTGCAGTACGCGGTATCAGCTAGACGCCGGAGCCCTCGTCCCCAGCGGCCGCGCACTGAGATGTGTGAGGTGCGGGCACACGTGGACGCAACGGCCTGTCTCCGATACCGCGGCACGCGTGGTCGAAGATGAACCGGAAGCCGAGGAGATCGAGGTTCCGGACTTCGGTCTCGACGTCCCGTCACGCCCGCGGCGCACCGGGCGGACGCCCGCTTCGGCACGCCGGCGCGAGCGCGGCCGCGCGAAACGCTCGCGCCAGGCCGCCGGCAGCGGCGGTATCGGCTGGTTCGTGCTGGCCGGCGTGATCATCGTCGTCCTGGCGGGGCTCTACTTCCTGCGTGCCGAGGTCGTCAGCTATTTCCCGCCGGCGCAGCGGGCCTATGACCTCGCCGGTCTCGATACCTCGCCGCCGATGACGATCCCGGGCGAAGGACTGCGCATACTCGAAAACACCATCAAGTCGTCCGTGCTCGACGACGACGACGGCCGCACCATCGACATCGAAGGCGAGGTCCAGAACGTGACCCGCTCGACCCG
This sequence comes from Alphaproteobacteria bacterium, assembly GCA_038148335.1. Classification (GTDB taxonomy): domain Bacteria; phylum Pseudomonadota; class Alphaproteobacteria; order SHVP01; family SHVP01; genus CALJDF01. The sequence continues at coordinate 5,840 of JAYQVF010000011.1, forward strand.
CGCGGTGCCGCCGGTCATGCAGGTGATCCTGCTGGACCGCAACAAGGAGGTCGTCGGCGAGTGGAAATTCCGTTCGCCGGTCACCGTGCTCGGGCCGACCGACAAGTTCACCTTCCGCACCAGCGTGCTCGAGGCCTCTACCGAGGCAGTGGAGATCCAGGTCACCTTCGTGACCGAGGGCCAGGTCCAGGGGTGAGCGTGCAGGTCGCACCGGAGCCCGGCGGCCGCGCCGCCGTCGACGAGCTGTTCTCGGCCGACGCCATCGCCAAACGGGTCGACGAAATGGGCCGCGAAATCGCCACCCGCGTCGATCGCGACTGCATGGTCATCGCGGTTCTCAAAGGCAGCTTCGTGTTTTCCGCGGATCTCATCCGATCGCTGCACCGCGCCGGCATGCGTCCGCGGATCGACTTCCTGACGCTGTCGAGCTACGGCGAAGGCACCGAGAGCTCCGGCACCGTGCAGATCACCCGCGACATCACCGACGACGTACGCGGCGTCGACGTCCTTCTCGTCGACGACATCCTCGAATCCGGACGTACATTGGCTTTCGCCAAGAAGTTCCTCGAGGAGCGCGGCGCCAAGTCGGTCAGTCTGTGCGTCTTTCTCAACAAACCGAACAGGCGGAAGATGGCGATCGAGGCCGATCACGTCGGGTTCAACTGTCCCGATCAGTTCGTGGTCGGCTACGGCCTCGACTACGCGCACTACTATCGCGAGCTTCCGTTCGTCGGGGTCGTCCGCCAGGGCTGAACGTGGGCCGCGTGCTGGTCGCCGACGACGAACCGGCTTTCGCCGAGTTCGTCCGGCGCGTCGTGGCGGGGCGGGGCCACACGGTCGTCATCGCCCAAGACGGCGCCGAGGCGGCGCGGGCGCTGGACCTACAGGCTTTCGACCTGCTGCTGGCTGACATTCGAATGCCGGTGATGGACGGCATCACTCTGGCGCTGCAGGTCGCGGACAGGCATCCGGAAACGAAGGTCGTGCTGGTGACGGGATTCGCCGACGAACGCGATCGCGCGCGCGGGCTCGAGGCGTTCGTAGCGCGGGTTCTTGCGAAACCGCTCATGCCGGAGGAACTGCTCGCCGTCGTCGACGCGTTGGTGCCGGGGGCCGACGGCTAGAAGCGGCGCAACAGGCGGTCGAGGTAGTCGAGCTCGATCTGCGGCCGCTGGCGGTCGCCGGAGCGGCGATAGAGTTCGCGCAGGATGTCGCGGGCGCGCTGCACGTCGATCTCGTCGGGAATTTCGACGCGGTTGTCGTCGAGCAGGCCGAACCCGCTCTGTGGCCGGCCAAAAGGATCGCGGCCGACGCGCGCGAACGGGTTGGGGCCTTCGTCGAGGCCGGGATCGGTGCCGAGCGCTTCGAGCATTTCGCGGATCACGGAATTCGCACCCTGGCGCAACTGGTCGAGCGCTTCGGTCATCGGATCGACCGCACCGCCCGGGCGCCGCGCTTCGAGCTGCCCGCGGGCGTCGTCCATCGAGCGCTCCGCGCGGCCCAGGCCGCCGGGGATTTCCTGTCCCTGTTCGCCGAGGCGGCGCATCAGTTCGCCGAGGCGGCGGCGCAGTTCCTCCTGACGCCGTGCCAGCGACTCCGGGTCGTTGCCGCCCTGTTGACCCTGCTGCCCTTGCTGTCCCTGCTGCCCGCGCTGGCCCCGCTGACCCGGTTGCTGTTGTCCGCGCTGGGATTCCTGGAAGGTCTGGTCGAGCAGTTCCTGCTGCATGCGCATCAGTTCGTTGAGTTCGCGCAGCATGTCCTCGCCGGGGCTGCCGCCCTGGGGCATCTCGGCGACGCGTCCCTCGCGCAGCGACTCGAGGAGTTCGCGGAGTTGCGACAGCAGGTCGCGCGCGGCGTCGCGGGCGCCCGATTCGCTCAGGCGCTGGGCCTGGTCGAGGAGCTGCTGCAGCTGGTCCTGTTCGAGGAACTGCCCTTGCGGGATCTCCTGGTTCTCCCCGGTCTGCTGCTGGTTCTGCAGCGCGCGCTGGGCTAGCGCCTGGAGGAACTTCTCGAGCGCGTCGCGGACCTCCTGCATGCGCTGGTTGATTTCCTCGTCGGTCGCGTCGGGATCAGCCAGCGCCTCCATCAGGCGATCCTGAGCCGCGCGCAGTTCCTGTTCGGCGAGCGACAGGTTGCCGTCCTCGATGCGCAGCGCTGTCTGCCACAAGATGCCGCTGATTTCCTCGTCGCCTTCCGGCGTCGGCTCGACATTGCGCAGCCGCCAGACCGAGCTGCGCAAGGCGAGGAAGGCGGTGGTGTCTTCGTAATAGGCGCCGGGACGGGCTGAGAGCCTGCTCAGGCTTTCGGCGACGCGGTCCCGCCGGTCCGGGGCGAGTGCCAGCACCCGCCGCTGTTCGACGATTTCGCGCGCGACCGGATGCTTGAACTCGCGTTCGGGCAGGATCATCTCGAACTCGGCGCTGAAGCCGTTCTGCCCGGCCTGGTCCGTCGCTTCGAGCTGCAGCACGACCGGCAGGCCGGCCCAGGGATGCGGCGTAAGATCGTGGTAGCTGGTCTCGCGCACGTCGATGCGCTCGCGCGTCGGCAGCGGCAGTTCGAGCGCCATGCTCTCGTCGCTGTCGGCACGGCGGATGTGAACCTGTGCGGTAGCGACGCCGTAGTCGTCGCTGGCCGCCATGTCGATGCGCAGCGCCTGGCGCACGGTCGCAACCGGGTCCTCGTTGAAGCGGATCACCGGATTGCGGTCGGGAATGACGACGATCGGCCACGACGCGATGGCGCGTTCGCGTTGCGTGAAGACGATCGTTTGGCCTGCCGTCAGCGGGTGTTCGACCTCGAAGTTGGTCTGGTCAACAGCGGTGAACGGCAGTGCCGTTTCGTCGACCTGCAGTTGCGGCAGGCCGCGCCCGCCGTGCACGCGGGCGAACAGGACGCTGCCGGTTGGCACCTCGACGGTTCTTTGGTTTTCGGCGCCCACCTGCAGGAAGATCGGCGGCAGGCCGGTATAGTCGGGCGGTGCGATCCAGGCGTCGATGGTGACGCCGGCGGCGCTCCCGAGACCGGTGAAGTCGGGTTGGAGCGCGAGCGCGAGGCGGCGGGGCGCGTCGTCGCGCGCGGCCGCGAATGCGATCACGACGATGAGGGCGACGACGATGCGCAGGCCCCAGGGATCGGCGCCGCGGGCGAGGCCCGCCCGGGGCCAGCCGACATGCAAGCGTGACAGGCTTTGGCGGGCGCGACGGTTGTGCTCGGCCCACAGAGCCTGTGCCGCGGCATCGTCAGTGCCGCTGGCAAGGGTGTCCTCGACAGCGGTCAGCGGCCGGTGGCGCAGGCCACTTTCGTCTTCGAGGCGGCGCTTGGCCTGTTCGCGGTGTGGCAGGACGACGCGCCAAATCCCATTGGCGGCGGCGGCGATCGTCCCCAGGCCGAAGACGACGAGGGCGACGAGATGCAGCCACCCCGGCAGCAGCACCCAGAGGTCGAGCAGCGACAGCGATACATAAATGAGGGCGATGGCGAGCGCCGGCCAAAGATTCGGCCACACCCGTTCCCAGGCCAGCGCGGCGAGCGCCAGCGGCAACCGCCAGCCAACGGCGGCGGGCGCACCTTGCTGCGAAACGCGCTTGTCCGATTGCGTCATCCGACTCCTTGCGAACGCGCCCTGGCGCGCGGCGCCAGCCACTCGGGCAATACGTTCGTGGCGAGCATCTCGTCGTAGGTCTGACGCTTGCGCACCACGGCGTACGAATCGCCCTTTACCATGACCTCGGGCACCAGCGGTCTGGCATTGTAGGTCGAGGCCATCACCGCACCATAGGCGCCCGCCGAGCGCAGAACGAGTAAATCGTCTGCGAGGGGGACCTGCATTTCCTGGCCTTCGGCCAGAATATCGCCGGTTTCGCACACCGGTCCGACCACGTCGACGGGCTGGGACGGGCCGTTCCGGCCGGCGTTCTCCACGGGCACGACCGCATGGTGGGCGTTGTAGAGGGTGGGCCGGATCAGGTCGTTCATCGCCGCATCGGTGATCACGAAGGTCTTGTGCGGGGACTGCTTCACATAGATGACGCGAGTCACGAGGATGCCGGCATTGGCGACGATCAGCCGGCCCGGCTCGAACATCAGCTTGACCCCGAGACCCCGGGTCACGCGCCGGACCATCTCGCCGTAGTCGGCCGGCGCCGGCGGTTCGCCGGTACCGTAGGGGACGCCGAGGCCGCCGCCGAGATCGAGGTGGGTGATGTCGTGGCCGTCGCCGCGCAATTCCCGCACCGCGCCGGCGGCGATCTCGAAGGCCCTTTCAAACGGGGTCAGGCTCGTGAGTTGCGACCCGATATGGATGGCGACACCTTGCACCGAGATCCCTGGGAGTTGCGCGGCACGGGCAAAAGTTGCGCGCGCCTCGGGCCAGGGAATGCCGAACTTGTTCTCCTTGCGGCCGGTCGAAATCTTGTGATGAGTCCCGGCGTCGACGTCCGGGTTGATGCGAATCGCAATGTGGACGGTCGCGCCGCGCGCATGGGCAATCTCGCTCAGCGCCTCGAGCTCGGGCTCGGACTCGACGTTGAACTGCAGGATACCGGTGTCGATCGCGAACGCCATTTCTTCCCGGGTCTTGCCGACCCCGGAAAAGACGATGCGTGCCGGCGGCACACCGGCGGCCATCGCCTTGCGGATTTCGCCGCCCGACACAACGTCGGCGCCGGCACCCTCGTCCGCCAGCGTGCGGATCACCGCGAGGTTGTCGTTGGCCTTGACCGCATAGAAGATCCCCGCGTCGAGGCCCTTCAGCGCGTCGGCGAAGACGCGGTAATGGCGCTGCAGCGTGGCGGTCGAGTAGCAATAGAACGGCGTGCCGACCTCGGCCGCCAGGCGCGGCAGCGGCACGTCTTCGGCGTGCAGCACGCCGTCACGGTAGATGAAGTGATCCACGGCTCCGTGCGGGCGGTCAGGACCGCCGCTCCTCCTTCTTGTCGGGGGGCGGTTGCAGGTCGCCCTTCTTGCCGCAGGCGGACGCCCCGAGCCCGACGGCAAGAACGAGCGCGAGGCCGACGATCAGGCGAATCATGACAGCTTCTCCCGCCAGGCGGCGATCTGGGAACGTACCTGCGCCGGTGCCGTGCCGCCGTAACTGGTGCGGCTCGCAACAGAGGATTCGACCGACAGGACGCCGCGTACACCGTCGTGGATGCGCGCATCGATGGTCTTGAGGTCGTCGAGCGACAGCCCGGCGAGATCGGCGCAGCCCTTTTGTTCCGCCAGCCGGACCGCGCGGCCGGCGATGTCGTGCGCCTCGCGGAACGGCACGCCCAGCTCGCGCACCACCCAGTCGGCGAGATCGGTCGCCGTCGAATAGCCCTGGGCCGCGGCCGCCCGCATCGCCACGGGATTGACCGTCATGTCGCGTACCATGCCGGTCATCGCCGCGACGCACAGCTCCAGCGAATCGTAGGCGTCGAACACCGGTTCCTTGTCTTCCTGCATGTCCTTGAAATAGGTCAGCGGCAGACCCTTCAGCGTGATCATCAGCGCATTGAGGTCGCCGATCACCCGGCCGGTCTTGCCGCGCACGAGCTCGGCCGCATCGGGGTTGCGCTTTTGCGGCATCATCGACGACCCGGTCGAGAAGGCGTCGGACAGCATCACGAAGCGAAACGGCGCGCTCATCCAGATGATGATCTCGTCGGCGAGCCGCGACAGGTGAACGGCGCACAGCGACGCGGCGGCGAGGAACTCGATCGCGAAATCGCGGTCCGACACGGCGTCGAGCGAATTGGCCGCCGGCCGGTCGAAACCGAGCGTCGCTGCGGTGGCGTGGCGGTCGATCGGAAACGACGTTCCCGCGAGCGCGCCGGCGCCCAGCGGCAATTCGTTCATCCGCGCCCGCGCGTCGCGCAGCCGGCTGCGGTCCCGCCCGGTCATCTCGACGTAGGCGAGCAGATGGTGGCCCAGGGTCACGGGCTGCGCGGTCTGCAGATGGGTGAAGCCCGGCATGATGGTCTCGGCGTGTTCTTCCGCCCGGTCGAGCAGGCTGACCTGCAGGCCGGCGAGGCCGGCGTCGAGGCTGTCGATGGCGTCGCGCACCCAGAGCCGGAAGTCGGTCGCCACCTGGTCGTTGCGCGACCGCGCGGTGTGCAGCCGGCCGGCCGGAGCGCCGATCAGTTCCCGGAGCCGCGACTCGACGTTCATGTGGATGTCTTCGAGCGCGGCCGAAAAGGTGAAGGCCCCGGACTCGATCTCCCGTTCGACGACATCGAGGCCCTTGAGGATGGCCTCGCCGTCGGCGCGGTCGATCACGCCGGTCTCCATCAGCATCCGGCAATGGGCTCGCGAGCCGGCGATGTCCTGGCGGTGGAGCCGCCGGTCGACGTCGATGGAGGCGTTGATCTTCTCCATGATCGCCGAGGGGCCGGCGGCAAAGCGCCCGCCCCACAGGGCGTTGGCGGCCTTGTCCTGCTTCTTTGGCGATTTGGCATTCATGGTCGGCTCTCTCGGTTGCCGGCCATCATACAGGCGCGCGACTCGCGACGGCTAGGGCGCCGCGGGCGCCCGCCGGGACGAGGGGCCGGTTGGGACGCTTCAGCGGGTGGGGACGGGGACGTCGCCCGAATAGTCGTAGAAACCGCGGCCGGTTTTTCGCCCGAGCCAGCCCGCCTCGACATACTTCACGAGCAGCGGGCACGGCCGGTACTTGGAGTCGGCGAGGCCCTCGTAGAGCACCTGCATGATCGCAAGGCAGGTATCGAGCCCGATGAAGTCTGCAAGTTCGAGCGGGCCCATCGGGTGGTTGGCGCCGAGCTTCATGCTGGTGTCGATCGCCTCGACCGATCCCACGCCCTCGTAAAGGGTGTAGATCGCCTCGTTGATCATCGGCAGCAGAATCCGGTTCACGATGAAGGCCGGGAAGTCCTCCGACACGGCCGGCGTCTTGCCGAGCTTGACCGCGAGCACCTTCACTGCGTCGAAGGTCCGGGCGTCCGTCGCAATGCCGCGGATCAGTTCGACAAGTTCCATGACCGGCACGGGGTTCATGAAGTGCAAGCCGATGAACTTCTGCGGCCGGTCGGTCGTGGCCGCGAGCCGGGTGATCGAGATCGACGACGTGTTGGTCGCGATCAGGGCATCGGCCTTCAGCGCCGGGCAGAGCTGCTGGAAGATCTTGCGCTTGACCTCTTCGTTCTCGGTCGCCGCCTCGATCACGAGATCGGCGTCCTTGAGTGGCGCATAGTCGGTCGCCGTGCCGATCCGCTTCATCGCGGCGGCCTTGGCTTCGGCCGAGATCTTGTCGCGCTTGACCTGCCGCTCCATGTTGCGGTCGATCATGCTGACAGCCTTGTCCAGCTGCTTCCGGTCGATGTCGACGAGGTTGACCTCGAAGCCGGCGAGCGCCGCGACGTGGGCGATGCCGCTGCCCATCTGGCCGGCGCCGATGATGCCGAGATTCTTGATCTCGAGGGCGGCCTCGCTGCTCTTCAGGTTGACGGGCGCGTTCATGGCTACTTCGCCTTCTGCAATTCTTGCTCGAGCTCGGGGACGATCTTGAACAGGTCGCCCACGATGCCGTAGTCCGCAACCTGGAAGATCGGCGCTTCCTCGTCCTTGTTGATCGCGACGATGACCTTGCTGTCCTTCATGCCGGCGAGATGCTGGATCGCGCCGGAGATGCCCACCGCGATGTAGAGCTCGGGCGCAACGATCTTGCCGGTCTGGCCGACCTGATAGTCGTTGGGCACGAACCCGGCGTCGACCGCGGCACGGCTTGCGCCGACGGCCGCGCCGACGAGGTCGGCCACCTTTTCGAGCATGGCGAAGTTGTCGCCGTTCTGCATGCCGCGGCCACCCGAAATGATGACGCGGGCGCTGGTCAGTTCCGGGCGTTCCGACTTCGACAGTTCCTGGCCCACGAAAGTCGATAGGCCTGGATCCTGATCGGCGGCGACGTCCTCGACCGCGGCGCTTCCGCCTTCGGCGGCCACGGGATCGAACCCGGTCGCGCGGACCGTGATGACCTTGCGTGCATCGCTGGTCTGCACCGTCGCGAGCGCGTTGCCGGCGTAGATCGGGCGCACGAACGTGTCGGCGGACACGACCTGGACGATATCGGAAATCTGGGCGACATCGAGCAACGCGGCAACCCGCGGCATGATGTTCTTGCCCGTGGTCGTCGACGCGGCGAGCACGGCGCTGTAGCCGTCGGCCACGCCGGCGATCAGCGGCGCCATGGGCTCGGCGAGCTGGTTCGCATATGCCGCGTTGTCGGCCTTCAGGACCTTGGTGACGCCCGCGATCTTCGCCGCGGCTTCGGCGGCGCCGCCGCAGTTCTCTCCGGCGACAAGCACGTGGACGTCGGATTCGATCTGCGCCGCGGCGGCAACGGTGTTGAGCGTCGCGGGCTTGATCCCCTGGTTGTCGTGTTCGGCGATGACTAGAACGGACATCAGATTACCTTCGCCTCGTTGCGCAGTTTGTCGACCAGTTCGGCCACGGTTTCGACCTTGATTCCCGCCTCGCGTTTGGGCGGCTCTTCGACCTTGAGGGTCTTGAGCCGCGGCGTGACGTCGATGCCGAAGTCCTCCGGCGTCTTTTCCTCGATCGGCTTTTTCTTCGCCTTCATGATGTTGGGCAGCGACGCGTAGCGCGGCTCGTTGAGGCGCAGATCGGTCGTGACCACGATCGGCATCTTGAGCGAGACGGTCTCGAGGCCGCCGTCGACTTCGCGCGTCACCTTGGCGGTGCCGCCGTCGAGTTCGATCTTCGAGGCGAACGTGCCCTGGGCCCAGCCGAGCAGCGCGGCGAGCATCTGGCCGGTCTGGTTGCTGTCGTCGTCGATCGCCTGCTTGCCGAGGATCACGAGATCCGGCTTTTCCGCGTCGATGATGGCCTTGAGAAGCTTGGCAACGGCGAGCGGCTGCAGTTCGGCGTCGGTCTTGACCAGGATGCCACGGTCGGCGCCCATGGCCAGCGCCGTGCGGATCGTCTCCTGCGCCTGCTGGGGACCCATCGACACCGCGACGATCTCTTCCGCCTTGTTGGCTTCCTTCAGGCGGACGGCCTCTTCGACGGCGATTTCGTCGAAGGGGTTCATCGACATCTTGACGTTGGCGAGCTCGACGCCGCTGTTGTCGGACTTCACGCGAATCTTGACGTTGTAGTCAACGACGCGCTTGACCGCGACGAGTACCTTCATCGTCGGTGGTCTCCCTCTTTGTTTGTCAGACCCCGGGAACCCTGCTCTTGCGGCCGGGCATCCCTTGTTTCACTTCATTGTGTGCGGCGCAGCGTAGGCATTTTGCATGTGCGAAGTCAACGAAGCTCGCCCGCGATGAAACACCCGTGTTGACCCCGCGTCAACGATTGGCGCCCGGCCGCCACAGCACGTCGGCAGCGCCCTTGTCGTTGAGGTAGCGCGCCGCCACGAAGAGGTGGTCGGACAGGCGATTGAGGTAGCGGATCGCCTCGGGATTTACGGTGGTTTCGGCGGCGAGTTCGGTCGCCAGACGCTCGGCGCGGCGGCACACGGTGCGGGCCAGGTGAAGGTAGGCCGAGGCCGCTGTCCCGCCGGGCAGAACGAACGAGTTGAGCGGGGCAAGTTCGGCGTTCATCGCATCGATCTCGCCTTCGAGTCGGGCGACCTGGGCGGGCACGATGCGCAGGCTGGCCTCGGACATGTCCTCCCCGGGATTGGCGAGGTCGGCGCCGAGATCGAACAGGTCGTCCTGAATTCGTCCCAGCATGGCGTCGACCGGGCCCTCGATGTGGAGCCGCGCCAGGCCGATGGCGGCGTTGGTTTCATCGACGGTGCCGAACGTCGCCACCCGGGGGTCGTGCTTCGGCACCCTGTCGCCGCTGACCAGCGACGTCTCGCCCTTGTCACCGCCTCGCGTGTAGATGCGCGTCAGCTTCACCATGCGTTACCGCGCCACCATGTAGAGGATGAAGAAGACAATGACGCAGGCCTGGCTGACGATCCGTGCGCGCATCAGCACGTTGCTGCGGCGGCTGTTCTTGCCCATGAACAGGAGGCCGCCGAACAGCGAGATCACAACGGCCGCGAGGCTGATCCCAAAGAGGATAAGAAAAACGGTGCTCATGAATTCCCTTGCCTGTGCACCCCTTCCTTAAGCCATTCGCCGCGCCGACGCGAGGGCATGACTCCGGCGCATGGCCCGCCTGACCGCAGCGCATGCAGGCGGCCACGATCTGCATATACCTGTCCGCCGCGCGCCCATAGAATGTCGCGCTCAAGCCGCCGGTCCCCATGCCGGCGTTTCTGTTGTTTACCCATGAACGGGAAAGGTTCACCGGCGCACATGCCCTGGCATCCGGCCGTCGTCATCGCGTTTCTGACCGGGCTCATCGCGTCGGGCCACATCTCGACCAACATCTATGCGCCGTCGCTGCCATCGATGGTGACGTTCTTCGGCACCGATGCGGCCAGCGTGCAGATGACGATCAGCGTCTACATGGCGTGCTTTGCGTTCGGGCAACTCGTCTACGGTCCGCTGTCGGATCGCTTCGGGCGCCGACCGGTCCTGCTCGGGGGCCTCGTGATCTTCGTCGCGACCACGCTTCTCATCATCGTCCTACCGAGCCTCTACCGCTCGATCGATCTCGTGATCATCGGCCGCGGCCTGCAGGCCCTGGGGGCGTGCGCCGGACCGGTCGTGGCGCGGGCAATCATGCGCGACCTGTATACGCGCGAGGAAACGGCGAAGGTCATGGCCTATGTCGCGCTGGCCATGGGGCTCGCGCCGGCCTTTGCGCCCGTCCTGGGCGGCTATCTCGAAGTATGGTTCGACTGGCGCGCTTCGTTCGCGGCGGTTCTGGTGTTCGCGGCAGCGGTGTTCCTGGCGGCGCTGCGGATGCCGGAGACGAACAAGCACCGCGAGTCGATTGCGGCCGAGAACCCGATCACGATGATTACCAACTACCGCCAGCTCCTCGTGTCGCGCGAGTACTGGAGCTTTATCAGCGCGGGCTCGCTCGTGTTCGGCGCGATGTTCGTCTTCCAGGTCAGCGCGCCCTTCGTCACCATCGAGCTTCTGGGCTACTCGCCGGCGGCGTACGGCTGGATTTCCGTGTCGGGCATCGCCGGCTACATGATCGGCTCGCTGGTGACCAGCCGGATCACCGACCGGGTGGGCGTCGATCGTATGGTGCCGTTGGGCGTCGGCCTGGTCACGATCGGCGGCGCGGCGTTCTTCATCTTCAGCGTCGCCGGCCACCTCAGCGTCTGGAGCGTGTTCGGCCCGCTGTCGTTCATGGCGTTCGGCATGGCAATCCTGTTCCCCAGCACGCTGGCAGGATCGGTCAGCGTCTATCCGCGGATCGCCGGTGCCGCCGCGGCGCTGTACGGATTCATCCAGATGATGGCGGCGGCGGTCACGATTACCATCGTTGGCATGCTGGAGGACGGCACGCACATGCCCATGGTCTGGGTCATCTCGGTGGCCGTCGCCGGCGCTTTCCTCGCGGTCCTGGTGAGTAGCCCGTCGCGGAACCGGCGCGGCGGCCCGCTCGCCGGCCAGGGCGCGGCAACCTGACGGCTGACGCGATGCAGGAGCGCGTCCCACTGCTGATCTTCCTGATGGTCTGCCTGATGACCGTCGCCTACAGCACGATCGGCATCTATACCCCGGCGATGCCGGCCATCGCGGCGCACTTCAACGCGACGCCGGGCCAGGTACAGCTCACCTTCAGCGCCTATCTGATTTCCTTCTCCTTCGGCCAATTGCTCTACGGACCGCTGTCGGACCGCTACGGTCGGCGCCCGGCGATTTTCGTCGGGCTGGCCATCTACGTTGCGGGCAGCGCGATGTCGGCGCTTTCGGTTTCCGTCGAGATGCTGATCGCGGCGCGTGCCGTCCAGGCGCTCGGCGGGTGCGCCGGACCCGTGCTGTCGCGGGCCATCATGCGCGACCTGTTCGATCGCGACCAGGGTGCCCGCCTGCTGTCCTGGGTGACGATGGTGATGGGAGCGGCACCTGCCTTCGCACCGGTGTTCGGCGGCTATCTTCAGGTGGCCTACGGCTGGGAGTCGATCTTCTGGGTACTCTCGGCGATGGGCGCGATCGTCTTCGTCCTGTTTTTCTTCCTGATGGGGGAAAGCCTGCCCAGGTCGAACCGCGTCGTCGGCGGTTTCGTCGGGATGATTGCCGTATATCCGCGGCTGATGCGCTCGCGCGCCTTCATCGCCTACACACTGAATGCCGGGTTTGCGATGGGTTGCGTGTTCGTCTACGCATCCTCGGCGCCCTTCGTCCTCATCGAGCTGCTCGGCGTGCCGCCCGACCGCTACGGCTGGTACACGCTGATCCCGACGTTCTTCAATCTGATCGGCGCGTATTTGTCGGCCCGGCTTACGGTCCGCCTCGGCGGCAGTCGGATGATGTGGATCGGATCCTCGCTGGTGCTCACGGGTTCGGGCGCCATCCTGCTGTTCGCGCTGGCCGGTTATCTCAGCATCGCCGTGATCATGGGTCCGATGTCGGTGGTCCTGTTCGGACTCGCCATGCTGTTCCCCAGCGCGGCACAGGGTGCGGTCAGCGTCGCGCCGCGCCAGGCCGGCGCGGCGTCCTCGCTCAACGGTTTTCTGATCATGGCTATCGCGTCGCTGGCGGTGGTCTTCGTCGGCCTGCTGCCGCCGGGAACGCAGTTCCCGATGGTGGCGATGATCGGCGGTCTCGGGCTTGCGTCGCTGCTGTCGATCCTGTTCTTGCGCGGCGCTGAGGAGCCGCGCTAGGGGCCGTCCGAGTCGGCGATCATCGCGCGGATATCGCCCGGCTTCCGGCCGGCGGCGCGCAGCGCACGCAGCGTCAGGTCCGCGTCGCGCTTGGCGAGCCGACGGCCCGCCGCGTCGGTAAGCATGCGATGGTGGTGGTACCGGGGCGTCGGCAGATCGAGCAGTGCCTGGAGCAGACGGTGAACGTGCGTCGCGTCGAACAGATCTTCGGCGCGAGTCACCAAGTCGACGCCCTGCAGGGCGTCGTCCCACGTCACCGCTAGGTGGTAGCTGGCCGGCGTGTCCTTGCGCGCGAGGACGACGTCGCCGAACACTTCCGGTGTCGCGCGTACGACGCCACGCGCCGCATCCTCGAACGAAAGGACGCCCGCCATCGCGCGCGCCTTCGCCATGTCCAGACGCAGGGCGAAGGTTTCGCCGGAAGCGCGGCGGCGCGCCGCCGCGGCAGGATCGAGTTCGCGACAGGTGCCGGGGTAGACCGGGCCGTCGGGCCCGTGCGGTGCGGATGGGCTGTTTGCGATTTCGCGCTTGATGTCGGCGCGGGTGCAGAAGCAGGGATAGACCAGACCGCGGCTGTCGAGGCGGTCGAGCGCTTCCCCGTAGTCGTCGAAGTGTTCCGACTGGCGCCGCACCGGCGTCGGCCAGGTCAGGCCCAGCCACGCCAGATCCTCGAAGATGGCGGCCTCGTATTCCGGCCGGCAACGGCTGGTATCGATATCCTCGATGCGCAGCAGCATCGAGCTGCCGCTGCGTTGCGCGGTTTCCCAGGCGAACAGAGCGGAGTAGGCATGTCCGAGATGCAGGTAGCCCGTCGGGCTGGGCGCAAAACGGGTGACGGTCATGGCGCCGAGTATGCCGCCGGGCGTGCAACGAGGCGAGGGCGACGGGATTCTCGCGCCTGATTCGTGACAGGCGACACACCATGGGCATGCAACCTGCGACAGGATAGGCTGCCAGTCCCGCGACGAAACGAATCACATGGCCGAGCACGCAGCCAGGAAAAGACGTACCTACTCGATCACCGTGACGCTGGCCGTGGCCATCGGCGGGCTGGTGTTCGCCGGCGTCGTCTCCGTGCTGGTGCTGGGTTTCACATCGGCGCAGCGCAACACGTTTGACCTGTTGCAGGCGCGGTCGGCGGACACCATCGGCAACCTGCTGCAGCGCGTGCGCCAGGAACTAAACACGCCGGTCGAGCAGGTGCGCTTCCTGCATGACGTCCTGGCGTTGGGCGATCTCGACGTCCACGACAGCAGGCGCATGACCGACCTGCTGTCGGGCGCGCTCGCCGGCGCGCCCCAGGTGTTCGGCGTCGGCTTCGCCTATGCGGACATGAAAGTGCTGAACGTGGTGCGCCTAGCGCGTGGGCCGGTCGCCAGCATGAGCGACTTTTCGGCGCGGCCCCTCGCGCGCCAGCAGCTCAAGCAGTATGCCGACAAGGAGGGAATCTTCTGGGGCGAGCTGATTCCGGCGCCCGACGATTTCAACACGACGTTCATCAACCTGCGCATGCCGGTGCGCCGCGACGGCGAATATCTCGGAACGTTGGTTGCCGTGGTGTCGATCTCGCGGCTGTCGCAGTTCGTCCAGACGTTGACGATGGAGCCGGGCAGCGAGGCGTTCATTCTCTATGGCGGGCGCAACGTGCTGGCCCACCGCGCGCTGACGGCCGGTTTCATGCGCGATCTGCGACAGGGAAACGGCGCCGAGCAACTGCTACCCGCGATCGACGAGATCAACGATCCGATCCTGGCCGCCATCTGGGGCGGCGGGTCGGGGCCGCAGGACGTCGTGCAGATGGGCAGGCCGCGGCCGGCGGCGGCCGCGACCGGCGGCCATGTCCAGGACGTCGAGGGCGAGCGCTACATCTTTCTCTATCGCCGGCTCGACGGTGTCGGCGAGACGCCGTGGTATGTCGGGCTCTATCTGCCTGCCTCGACCTTCGCCGCCGAGGTCCGCCGCCTGATGTGGGCCGGCGGCGCGGCGCTGATCGTTCTCGTGCTGTCGCTGATCGCGTCGGTGCTTCTCGGGCGCCGGCTGGCACGGCCGATCAAGCGAATCGCGGCGGCGGCGAACACCATCTCCGACCTGCGGCTCGACGTCGTGGATGAGCTGCCGCCGTCGCGAATCCGCGAACTCGACGACCAGGCGCGCGCCTTCAACAGTATGGTCAACGGCCTTCGCTGGTTTCAGAACTATGTCCCGCGGCGTCTGGTCAAGCGGCTGCTGGAGGAACAAAGCGCCGACGGCGGGATCCGCTCGGTGACACGGGACATCACCGTCCTGTTCACCGACATCGCCGGATTCACCTCCCAGTCCGAGGCGATGGACGCCGAGGAAGTGGCGGCGTTGCTCAACCAGCACTTCGGCGACATCTCGGCCGCGGTCGAAGCCGAGGACGGCACCATCGACAAGTTCATCGGCGATTCGGTCATGGCGTTCTGGGGCGCGCCGCGCAAACAGGCCGACCATGCCGCCCGCGCCGTGCGCGCGGTTGCCGCGATGGCGGAGCGTATCCGCACGCGCAACCGCGATCGTGCCGCCCAGGGGCTGGACCCGATCCGGGTGCGCATCGGCGTGCACAGCGGCGAGGCTATCGTCGGCAATATCGGGTCGCCAGGACGCGTCAACTACACGGTCGTCGGCGACACCGTGAACACAGGTTCGCGTCTGGAGCAGCTCTGCAAGGAGGTGGCGCCGGACGCCGACGTGGTGGCCCTCATGAGCGCGGCGACCGCCGCGGCACTGAAGGACGGCGTTCCGCGCACCACGGTCGGCGCCTTTGCCTTGCGCGGCCGCGAGGAACCGATCGAGGTGTATCGCATTCTCTAGGCGTCACGACACGGTCATGGAACGGCAACCGGGCCGCCCTTGACAATTTTTGGGTCACAAGATGTTGTTATGTCCTGATCGCATCTTGTTTCGTGCGATCCGGGAGGACCAGTGACCCCAGCGCTCGAGTCGTGTCAGGCCCTGGTACTCAACGCCGACTACCGGCCGTTGAGCTACTTCCCGCTGTCCCTGTGGCCATGGCAGGAATCGATCAAGGCGGTCTTCATGGACCGTGTCGACGTCATCTCGGTATACGAGCGCGAGGTGCATTCGCCGACGCTGACGCTGCAGTTGCCTAGCGTCGTGGCGCTCAAACAGTATGTGCCGCCGGCGCGCCAGCCGGCCTTCACCCGGTTCAACGTGTTCCTGCGCGACCGCTTTTCCTGTCAGTACTGCGGTTCGCCCAGCGACCTGACGTTCGATCATCTCATTCCGCGCTCGCGCGGCGGCCGCACGACCTGGGACAACGTCGTCACCGCGTGTTCACCGTGCAACCTGCGCAAGGGCGGCAAGATGGAGAACGAGTGCGGCATGCATCCGCGCCAGCGGCCGAACCGTCCCACCGTCGGCGATCTGCAAAGGAACGGGCGCGCGTTCCCGCCCAACTACCTGCACGAAAGCTGGCACGACTTCCTGTACTGGGATTCGGAACTGGAGCCCTAGGCCCGCTCGCTCAGCCAGATCGCGAGTTTGGTGCCGGCCTTGATCGCGCGTTTCATCGGTTGGTAAAGCGCTGCCCTCTCGGCACCGGCGTCGAGCGCCGTGTCGCGGTGTTCGAGTTCGTCCTGGCGCGCCGACACGACGAGATCGCGCAGTTCCTTCTCGTCTTCGCCGAGATAGGCCGCCTGCTTGGCATAGTGCTCGTCGATCGCCTCTTCGACGGCGACGGTGCATGCCATGGCGGCGCGTTCGCCCAGCAACGCGGTGCCGGCGCCGAGGGCGAAGCCCGCGAGATGCCACAGCGGCTGCAGCGCGGTCGGGCGCACGCGGCGAGCGTTCATCAGGGCGTCGAAGTCGCGCAGGTGGGCGGCCTCCTGCTCGGCCATCTGGCGGATCGTGTCGCCGGCGCGCGTCTTGCCGAGCACGGCAAGCTGGCCCTCGTAGATGCGTTTGGCGCCGTACTCGCCGGCCTGGTCGACGCGGATGATGCGGGCGACCATCTCGTCGACCGACGGGTCACCCGGCAGGCGTTCCTCGCCGGTGGTCTTGTTGGGCGGCGGCAGTTCGTCGGACATGGGGGAAGTCTAAGCCGCCGTGCCGCGCCGCGCCACGGTGCGCGCGAACCACGCAGTCACCACGGCCAAGCCGGCCGAGATCGCCACGTTGAAGCCGGCGAGGGAAATGCCGAACAGCGTCCACGCGGGTCGGTCGCAGCGTACGATTGGCTGGTCGAGCAGGCGCTTGCGCAGATCTTCCAGCGATACGCCAGTGCTGCGGATGCCGGCGCCGCCGCATGCGTTGGTGCCGGGCCACCATTGTTGCTCGACGCCGACGTGATAGAAGGCGAGCACGGCGCCGCCCGCGAAGACCAGCGCGATCACGACCAGCAGGCCGGCCGTGGCGCGATGGGCGCCGGGGTCGTTGACCAGGCTCAGCACCAGGATCGAAAGCGCGATCGCCAGGTAGAAGGGCCAGCGCTGGGCGTAGCACAGGGCGCACGGGTGATAACCGCCGACGTACTGGAACAGCAGGGCCCCGCCGAGCACCGCGGCGCACGCCGCGACGACGAACAGGGCGGCGCGCGCGGCGGTGATGGCCGGCATGGTCAGACCAGCTTGAGCAGCACGAAGCCGCCGACCAGCAGTACCACGAAGGCGGTCGTCACCCACTGCAGGTTCTTCTCGATGAAGACGCGGATCGGTTCGCCGATCCACCACAGCAGCGCCGCCTCGATGAAGAAACGGAGGCCGCGCGACACGATCGAGCCGAGCGCGAAGGTCACGACCGGCAGTCCGGCCACGCCGGAGGCGATGGTGAACACCTTGTAGGGCAGCGGCGTGATGCCGGCGACGAAAACGATCAGCAGGCCGTATTCGTTGTACCAGCCCTGGAACGTCGTGAACTTTTCACCGTAGCCGTAGAACTCGACCAGCGGGCGGCCGACCGTCTCGAACAGGAAATAGCCGATGGCATAGCCGAACAGGCCGCCCAGTACCGAGGACACGGTGCACACCGCGGCGATGAACCATGCCTTGGCCCGGTTGGCCAGGATCATCGGCACCAGCATGACGTCGGGCGGGATCGGGAAGAACGAGCTCTCGGCGAACGATACGGCGGCCAGCGCCGGCACCGCGTGACGGTGGCCGGCGAGCCGCATGACCCAATCGTAAAGACGCCTCAGCACGGGCGCGGGTTTAGCAGGCGGAAGGCCGGGCGGCAATGCAGGTCTTGTTGACCGGGCCCGGGCCGCCGCTATCATGCGCGGCCTCAAGCGGGTATGGCGGAACTGGTAGACGCGCCAGACTCAAAATCTGGTTCCCTTATGGGAGTGGGGGTTCGATTCCCTCTACCCGCACCAGCCCTCAGGAAAGGCCGTCGCGATGACCCGACTGACCGCGCAGCAGCTGCTCGACCGGGTGACGAAGGACTACTTCGGCAACGTCGACGCCAAGCGCCTGGAGCCGGCGCTCGACTGTTTCCAGGCCGACGCGACTCTGACCATCCAGACCGACCAGCTGACGCATCATGGCCGCGACAAGGACATCAAGCGGATGTTCACCGACTTCTTCGCCGGTTTCGCGCTGATCTGGCACGGCGACTTCAATCCTGTGATCGACGAGGCGAACCAGGCCGTCGCGGTGCAGTTCAACGCGCTGCGCGTGCGTCACGACGGCGGCGAGGAGCGGGCGACCAACTGCAATGTCTTCCGCTTCAAGGACGGCAAGTTCCAGGCCGTCACCATCTACATGAGCGACGAGAACCCGCTGCGCTAGGGACTATTCGGCCGGTTGCGGCGCCGGGGCGTCGCGGCGCAGGGTCATCCTTGCGAGGGCGTAGGCGCCCGCTGCGCACAGCGCGATCGCGGTCACCATCGGCAACGGCGTGCTGTCGCTGAATACGCTGACGAGCACGATCACGCCCGCGCCGGTCACCATCTGCAGCGTGCCGCCCAGCGCCGAGGCCATGCCCGCGATGGGGCCATGGTCCTCGAGCGCGAGCACCATGGTCGTCGGAATGACGAGACCCATGGCGGCGAAGGCGACGAAGATCAGCGCCATCATGACGGCCAGGCTGTCGACGCCCGCGAGGGTGACCGCGATCAGCAGAGCCGACAGCGCCATGTAGGCGAGCGTCGCGCCCGAGATCACCGCCGCCATGCCGAACCGCTCGCCGAGTTTGCCGGCGAACTGCGAGGCGCCGATGAAGCCGATGGCGTTGACTGCGAAGGCCACGCTGTAGCCGGTCGGCGTCAGGCCGAAATGCTCGATGTAGACGAACGACGAGCCGGCGAGGAAGGCGAAGAAGCTCGACATGCCGAGCGCGCCGATGAAGGTCAGTCCCATGAAGCGCGGGTCGCGCAGTAGGACGCCGAAACCGGTCAGCAACGCGCCGGCGCCGATCCGCACGCGGGCTTCGGGCGGCCGCGTTTCGGGCTGGAAGAACAGCACCATGGCGAAGGACAGCAGGCCGAGGACGGCCACGACGACGAACACGGCGCGCCAGCCGAACAGCACGATCAGTCCGCTGCCGCTGAGCGGCGCGAGGATCGGCGACACGCTGATGACCAGCATGACCAGCGCCATCAGGCGGGTCGCCTCAGGGCCGGTATGGAGGTCGCGAATGATGGCCCGGGGGATCACCATGACCGAGGCCGCGCCGACGCCCTGACTGAAACGGAAGGCGATCAGCCACTCGATCGTGGGCGCGAAGGCGCAGCCGACGCTGCCCATCGCAAAGACGATGAGGCCGAAATAGAGCGGCGGCTTGCGCCCCAACATGTCCGCGGCCGGGCCGTAGAAGATCTGGCACACCCCGAACGCGACGAAGAACACCATCAGCGTCATCTGCGCCGCCGCAGCCGGCGCGTCGAGGTCGGCCGCGATGGTCGGCAGCGCCGGCAGGTACATGTCGATGGCGAAGGGGCCGACCGCGGCCATCAAGCCGAGGACGACCGCGTTTCTCAGGAAACCGGTTTGCATGATCTGACTTTCTCGAAGGCGCGCTTTCTATCGCGGCCCTATTCACATCACAACACACGCTTTCGTTTTGTCGGCAAGAGCGTGGTGCCGCGGCCACAGGATTTTCGATTCTTGCGGCGGGTCGCCGCCCGGCACATTCTTTGTGTCGTCCCAACGCGCGGCCTGGCAACGCAATCGCGGGCCACTACCGGCTGAAGCAGGCGGGCGTTACCGGTTCGCCGCCGCCTCGACTACAATGCGCCCGTGGCCAAGCTTCACCAGTTCAACTTCGCCTACCAGACCGACGAGGACCGGGTGCTGCTGCGCGTCAACACCCATGACGGCGCCGAGTACCGCCTGTGGCTGACGCGGCGCATCTGCCGTCTGCTGTGGGAATTGCTGGTGCGGCGGCTTGAGACCGCGCCCGAGGTGGCGCAGCAGGCGACCAAGGAAGCCAAGCGGTCGGTCGTCGCGTTCAAGCGCCAGGCCGCGGTCTCCAAGGCCGATTTCAGCAAGACCTACGAAGCCAAGCCCAAGGCCCTGCCGCTCGGCGACCAGCCGTTGCTGATCGTCAAGCTCAAGGCAGCGACGGTCGGCGCCGGGTCGCACGCGATCGTCTTCGTGCCGCAGCGGGGCAAGGAAATTTCGCTCACCCTGTCGGACGACGCGATCCTCACCTTTCTCCACCTGTTCGGGCAGATCGTGAAGAAGGCGCGGTGGGGTCTCGCGGTCGAACTCGAAGACAAGGAAATGCCGAAGCTGTCGCCGCGGCAGATCATGTAGCGACGATCACGCCGCGGCCGTCACCATGATCTCGACCTTGTATTGCGGCGCGGCGAGTCGGGCCTCGACGCAGGCACGCGCCGGCGCGGTCTTTTCGTCGACCCAGGCATTCCAGACCTCGTTCATCGCCGAGAACTGCGTCGCGATGTCGGTCAGCCAGATCTGGGCCTGCAGCAGGCGCGTCTTGTCGGTGCCGGCCTCGGCCAGCAGCCTGTCGATGGCGGCAAGGATCTCGCGGGTCTGTTCGGCGACGTCGCCGTCAGGACTGTTTCGCGCCACCTGGCCGGCGAGGTACACAACCCCGTTGTGCTTGACGACTTGGCGCATGATCGGCCGGACACTCATCTATTTGCCTCCCGGATTGGTTGTTGCGCCATAGGTTGTAGCGTCTGAGCGGGCGCGGCGCTGCCTAAACTTTGGGCGGCGCGCCCAAGGATGAGGCAGGCCGGATTCATGGGCGACCTGCATATTGCCTTAGAATACAAGGACTTGGCGGCCCCCGGAGGCTGGCACGTCGCCTGCACATTGCGCCACGAGGCCGCGGCGTCACGTGGCCTTTAAGAGGGAGAACGACATGACGCCCGGACTCCGTACGGGGCGACGCGCGCTTGCGCTCGCCGCGCTGACGTTTGCCGCCACCCTGTTGCCGGCCACCGCCTTTGCCCAGGACGCAGCGCTCGATAGCGGCAACACGGCCTGGATCCTGACATCCACGGCCCTGGTCCTGTTCATGACGTTGCCCGGGCTCGCGCTGTTCTATGGCGGTCTGGTGCGCTCGCAGAGCGTCCTTTCGGTCCTGATGCACTGCTTTGCGGTGGCCTGCCTCGCTTCGCTCTTGTGGCTCGCGATCGGCTACAGCCTCGCTTTCGGCGACGGCGGCGGCGCACAGAGCTGGATCGGCGGCTTCGGCAAGGCGTTCCTGATCGGAGTCGGCGCCGACGCGGTAGCGGGCGATATCCCCGAATCCGTTTTCTTCATGTTCCAGATGACCTTCGCGATCATCACGCCGGCGCTGATCGTCGGCGCTTACGTGGAGCGCATCCGGTTCGCCCACGTGCTGCTGTTCAGCGGCGCCTGGCTGATCCTGGTCTATGCGCCGGTGGCGCACTGGATCTGGGGCGGCGGGTTCCTCGCCGAGGCCGGCGTCCTCGATTTTGCCGGCGGCCTCGTGGTGCACGCGACGGCCGGAACCTCGGCGCTTGTCATCGCCGCCATGCTCGGCGGTCGCCGCGGCTTCCCCCACGAACTGACGCCGCCGCATAACCCTGGGCTGACCATGATGGGCGCGGCGATGCTGTGGGTCGGCTGGTTCGGGTTCAACGCCGGCAGCGCACTGGCGGCCAACGGCAGCGCCGGCATGGCGATGCTGGTGACGCATGTTTCGGCGGCAACCGCGTCGCTGGTGTGGATCGTGATCGAGTGGACGAAGTTCGGCAAACCGAGCCTGATCGGCGTCGTCACCGGCATGGTCGCCGGGCTTGCGACGATCACGCCGGCATCCGGGTTCGTCGGACCCGTCGGCGGCGTGGTCATCGGCCTCGCCGGGGGCATCGTGTGCTACTACGCCGTCGGGCTGGTGAAGTCGCGGATCAGGATCGACGATTCTCTCGACGTGTTTGCGGTTCACGGCGTCGGCGGGATTCTCGGGATTCTGCTGCTGTCGTTCTTCGCCTCGCCGTCGCTGGGCGGCCTCGGCCTGCCGGAAGGCGTGGGTATGGGCGGTCAGCTGAGCAAGCAGGTACTGGGCGTCGCGGTTACGGTAGCGTGGTCGGCAGTGGCCACGGTCCTTATCGTGCTGGTCGCCAGGGCGCTGGTCGGTCTGCGGGTCAGCCGCGATGAAGAAACCGAAGGTCTCGACCTGACGGCGCACGGAGAACGCAGCTACAATCTGTAGCCATGTCGTCGAGCGAAAGCGAAGAGAGCGGAATCGGGTCGGGCGGAGACGGCCGTCGGCTGTCCGGACGCGTCGCCATCATCACCGGCGCGGCGTCGGGCATCGGCGCGGCGACCGTGGCGCTGTTCCTGCGCGAGGGCGCCAGGGTCATCGCCACCGACGTGCGGGCGATCGATCCCGATATCCTAAGCGGCGGCGTCTCCGACGCGATCGGCGTGCGCCACGATGTCGCCAGCGAACGCGAATGGCGCAACGTCCTGATCCGGACGCGCGAGGAATTCGGGCGGCTCGACATCCTGGTCAACTGCGCCGGCATCAACGTGCCCGGCGGCGGCGAACCGGAGGGACAGGACATCGAGAACGTCTCGATCGACGATTTTCGCGCCGTGCAGGCGGTCAACGTCGAGGGCACGATGCTCGGCTGCAAGCAGGCGATTCCGATGATGGCCGAAAGCGGCGGCGGCGCGATCGTCAACGTATCCTCGCTGGCCAGCTGGGTGGCGGTGCCGTCCGCCATCTCCTACGGCGCGAGCAAGGCCGCAGTGTGGCAGATCACCAAGTCGGTGGCGCTGCATTGCGCGCGGGCCGAGTACAACATCCGCTGTAATTCGGTGCATCCCGGGGGCATCCATACGCCGATGTTCGTCCCGCTGACGGGCGAGCGGAAGGACGGTCCCGAGGCGCCGCACGTTCCCATGCAGCGCTACGGCGAGCCGCCGGAGGTGGCGGCGGCAATTCTGTTCCTCGCCAGCGACGACGCGAGCTACGTGACGGGCGCGTCGCTGACCGTCGACGGCGGCCTGTCCACGATCTGATGCGGTGAAGCGATGGCACGACTAGAGGGCAAGGTGGCGATCGTGACGGGTGCAGGCTCGGGGATCGGCCGCGCGACCGCGAAGCTGTTTGCCCAGGAGGGCGCACAGGTCTTCGGGACGGACGTCGGCAAGATCGACGAGGACGCATGGCGGCGCGACTGCGGCAAGACGGCGCTGTTCCGCCACCACGACGTTTGTGACGAGGGGCGCTGGCAGCAGGTTGTCGACGAGGTCGTCACCGTGTTCGGCGGGCTCGACATTCTGATCAACTGCGCCGGGATCAACGGCGCCGCGGGGGAGAACCCGCCGCCGCAGGAACCCGACGTCATCGGCCTCGACATCTGGCGCAAGGTGAACCGCATCAATGCCGAGGGCACGATGTTGGGCTGCCGCACGGCGATCCCTGCGATGCGCGACAACGGCCGCGGCGCCATCGTCAACATCTCGTCGATCGCCGCGCAAAAGGGCTGGCCGTCGCGCACGGCCTACGGCACCAGCAAGGCCGTGGTGCTGCAATACACCCGCACCGTGGCGCGCTACTGCGCGCAGCAGGGCTGGAAGATCCGCTGCAATGCCGTGCTGCCGGGTCCGATCGATACGCCGATGATCAATCCGCCGGGCGGCAAGCCGCTGGCCGGCGGCGACGGCCGCGCCGGCGCCGATCACGTGCCAATCAAACGCTACGGCTCGCCGATGGAAGTGGCGCGTCCCATGCTGTTTCTGGCGAGCGACGAGGCGAGCTATATCACCGGCGCCGGCCTCAACGTCGACGGCGGCATCGCGGCGATTACCGCCGACTAGCTATCCGCCGAGGCCGAGAGCCCGCGGAATCGCCATCGTGATCGGCTCGATGAAGACGATCGCGATCAGGATCACGATTTCGGCGAAGAGGAAGGGCAGGACGGCGAGCGACACCCGTTCCAGGGATACCTTCGCTATCGGACCCGTGATGAACAGCAGCAGGCCGAGCGGCGGCGTGATCAGGCCGAGCAGCAGACCGATCATCAGGAACAGGCCAAACTGGATGTCGGTCATACCGAGGCCGAGCTGAGAGGTTGCGACCGGCATCAGCAGCGGCCCGAGGATGATCATGTTGGCGAGGGCGTCCATGAAGGTACCCATGATCAGGAAGAACCCGATCAGGATCAGCGCCATGATGATGCGGTTGTCCGACACCGCGAGTAGCAGTTCGAGGATTTCCTGCGGCACGCGGTAGAAGGTCAGGATGCGGCTGAACACGATCGCCGTCGACACGATGATCAGCGCCGAGGCCGTGACCTTGGCGGTCTGGACCATGGCCTCGAGCAGGTTCTTCATGTCGAGGGTGCGGTAGTAGAGCGTGCCGATGATCAGCGTGTAGAGGACCGCCACGGCGCCTGCTTCGGTCGGCGTGAATACGCCGCCGAGGATGCCGCCCAGGATGATGAACGGAATGAGGAGCGCGGGCGCAGCGGAGCCGGTTCCCTTGATCACGGGAACGATGCCCTCGAAGGGATGCATGTCGCCGTAGCCGCGCCGCCAGCTGATGATGAACGCGGTAAACATCAGGGCGAAGCCGATGAGGACGCCTGGAATGATGCCGCCGGCGAACAGGCCGCCGATCGAAATCTGCAGCTGGCCGCCGATGATGATGGCCACCGTGGAGGGCGGAATGATGGCGCCGATGACGGCGCTGGCGGCGGTGACCGCGGCCGAGAAAGCGGCCGGGTAGCGCTCGCGGACCATCGCCGGGATTAGGATCGGGCCGAGCGAGGCGGCGTCCGCCAGGACCGAACCGGAAATGCCGGCGAAGAACATCGACGTGACGATGTTGACGTGTGCCAGTCCGCCCTTGATCCAGCCCACCATCAGGCGGGCGACCTCCACAAGTTTTTCCGTGATGTCGCAGCGGTTCAGGAGCTCGCCGGTCAGGACGAACATCGGCAGCGCCAGAAGCGCGAACTGGTTCACCGCGGTGAACATCTCGGTGACCAGCATGCTCGACGGCCGGCCCCAACCCGAGAACAAGAGGAAGATGGTGCAGGCAAGGCCGAGCGAAAACGCGACCGGAATGCCCAGGACGAGCAGGAGTCCGAACGGGATCAGAAGCCAGGGAGCGACGAGTTCCATGATGGCGCTCCTATTCGATGCCGGCGTTGCCCTGATTCTCGAAGTGGGCGTCGTTGCCCCGAATCAGGTTCACGATGTCGAGCAGCAGCGCGTTGAGGGCGAAGAACGTCATCAGCACACCGCCTACGGGTAGCGCGAGCTTGGCCCAGCGGGTCGACATCTCGAGGCTGGGCGAGCGCGCGTGGAAGTTCTGGTTGAAGATGACGAAGCCGTACCACACGACGGCGATCAGGAAGGCGATGGTCGCGAGCTTGGCGAATATCAGGAAATACGGCCTGATCCTGATCGGGATCAGGTTCACGAAGGTCGGGATATTGATATGCGCCCACTCGCGCATGATCACCGCCGACCCAACGAACACCATCCAGATCAGCGCCCAGATCGAGATTTCTTCCGACCACTGCAGGGACGAGTTGATTACGTAGCGGAAGAAAACCTGCGCGAGCATCACGACGGTAATCGTGATCACGAACACGATGACCGCGAAGCGCGACAGGCCGTCGATCCACTCGACAAGCCGCGTAAAGGCCGCCATCAGATAGCCCCTCCCCGAGGACTCCCAGACATATCGAGGGCGGCCCCGGCTCGGTGCCGAGGCCGCCCTCTTTTCTTTTTATTATGCTTGCTTAGCTAGAGCTTTGCAAAGCAACGGCAGCATCGACCACCGCTTTTGGCACGTCCTTGCCGGCGCTGGTCCAGACCTTCTGGCCCTGGGCCTGCCACTTGGCGAACTCGGCGGCGGTCGGCGTGTAGATCTCCATTCCCGCCTCGCGCAGCTTGCCCTTGTAGAAGTTCTCAAGCTCCCGGTCCTTCTGGTTCGCGATATCGGCCGCCTCCTGGGCCGCCATCATGAACGGCTTCTGGATGTCCTCGGGCATCGAGTTCCACGTATTGGCGTTCAGCACCTGGAACTGGATCGCGAAGGAGGCGTTGACCTCGGTCGCGTATTTCAGGACTTCGTGCATCTTGAACAGATACGTCCAGATCGCCTGCACGTGGTAGCCGTCGACCACGCCCTGCTGGATCGCGGTGTAGGTCTCCACCCACGGAATCGGCGTCGGGTTGCCGCCCCAGTTGCGGATCAGCTCGATCACGAGGTCCGAGCGGGTCGACCGGAACTTCAGGCCGTTGACGTCGCCCGGCTCATGCAGCGGGCGCTTGTTGTTCCACAGCATGCGGTGGCCGCCCGCACCGACCGGCGGCAGCACCTTGATGGGGACGTTCGATTCGAATTTGGCCGCCTGCTGTTTCCACAGGTCCGACTTGAACAGCCGCTCGCCCGTGTCCCAGTCCGGAATCATGTAGGGCAGGTCGACAAACGAAAAGGCGTCGTCGAACACGGTGAACTGCGACGAGGTGTTGGAGGTGATGTCGATGAAACCGGTCTGTACCGCCTCGAGCTGCGAGACGTCGGTACCCAGCGTCGACGAAGGATGGATCTGAATCTCCATCTCGACGTCGTACTTCTCCTTGAGAATCTCGGGGATCAGCCGAATCGAAATGTCGGTCGGGTCGCCTTCCTTGGCGTTGAGGCCGGCGACGATCGGTTTCAGGAACTTCTTGGCCTGCGCCGAACGGGTCAGCGCGGGAAAGCCTGTGACGACGGCGCCGGCCGCTGCCGCGGCGCCTGCCGTCTTGAGCGCCTGGCGGCGCGAGATCTTGGACTTGGTCATGGTGAGTGCTCCTCCCAGTTACCCGCACAAAGGCGCGGGCTTAACGTGGTTGTCCCGGATCCACCTGCCCGGAATGACCCGATTAGAGGTCATTTGGGCAGGTCAATCAAACCATTTGGGTCCAAAATGGCGGATTTGCGCCCTTTCTAGAACTTGGGTACGGGCGTGTAGGGCTTCGCGTAGCGTTTCAACTCAGGCGGGAGTTTGGGGCGGAACTTCGGATTCCAGTCCATCGGGTGCTTCTTCTTTTCGAAGATGTTGTGCATCGGTCCGCCGACGGTCCGCACCCACAGATTGAAGCCCGGGATCGAGCCCGACGGCCCCTGATAGACGAATTCGCGCCACCAGACATAGCCGCCGGGGCCCATCACACCTGCGTCAGCGAACACATATTCGCCGTCGATGACGAAGATCTCCTCGATCATCGAGTGGGTCCAGCGCGGCTTCTTGCCCTTCGGCGGAATGCGGTGGGCGGCCGAGCTGTAGAGGAACGACGTCTCGCCGGTATAGGGATCGGTGCGCAGCGGCTTGATGGCGACGCCGACCTGCAATTGCGGATCGACGAGGCCTGGATCCCATGCCATCTCAAGCGTGTTCTTGTATTCGATGAACAGCTTCTTGTCGTAGAGGCCGGCCTCCGGGTCGCCTTGCTCGACGGTCGGTTGCGCGGCGAACGTCGTCAGCAACACCGCGCCGTGGCGGCTGGTCACCTCGTGGCGGACATGGCCGGCCGGAAAGAAGGCATAGCAGTGCTTGCCGTAGGTCGTGCCGTTGATGGTGATCTCGCCGTCGAGAACGAGAAACTCCTCGTGGGCGCGAATGAATTCCTTGCCCTTGCGGCGGTACTTTTCCGGATAGTTGAGGATGCAGGTCGCATCGCCGTTTTTCTTGTCGATGCTGAGGACCTTGCTGCGCACGTCGGGACGGCCGCCGCCGTAGAGGCCTTTGCGCCAGGGCAGGTTCTGGGCCTGGATGAAGCAGGTATGCGGACGCGGCATGGTCTCCCCCTTTGATCGGTGTTCGTTGCCTCTACCGATAGCCTCTGGAGGTGGGTCCGGTCAGCAAGAAAGTGAGCGCCCGACCTAGGCCAGAGTGGCGACCGCGAACCACAGGCTGATGGCGCCGCGGGCCAGGTCGGCCCAGTGGGCAGGGCCGGTGTAGCGCGCTGCACTGCGCCACACGCCCACGACGACGGCGACGTTGTAGGGCAGCGGCGCGAAGTAGACGACAAGGCCGATGGCGGGATGCAAGCCGGCGCTGGACAGGCCCAGGTAGGCACCTGTCGCAACGAGATTGACCAGCACGCCGTAGATCATGGCGTAGTCCCAGAACGCCTGCCGCAGCGGCAGGTCGCCGCGCCACAGCGCCTTGATGCGGCCGACCACGGGCGCCGGCCTCAGGCGAACCCGAAGAGGCGCGGGAGCGTCATCGTCACGGCGGGCACGAACGCCATGACGAGAAGGACGCCGACCTCGGCGGCGAAGAAGGGCAGAACGGCGAGCGAAACCCGCTCGATCGAAACGCGCCCAACCGGGGCCACGACATTGAGGAGGAGGCTCAACGGCGGAGTCAGCAGGCCCAGCAGAATGGCGGTCATGAGGAAGAGGCCGTACTGGATCGGATGCATGCCGATCCCGTCCGCGGAGGTGCAGACCGGCATCAGGAGCGGGCCGAGGATCAGCATGTTGGATAGCTCGTCCATGAACGTCCCAACGACCAGCAAGAAGGCGACGATAATGAGTGTCAAGACCACCGGATCCGATGTGAGGCCGAGCATCGCATCAAGCAGGGCTTCCGGGATCTGGAAGAAGGTCATGATTCGGTTGAACACCAGCGCCGCTGCGACGCAGCACCGACGCCGTCACCCGCGTGGTCGCGCGCAGCGACTCGGCGATCCTCTCGAAGGTCAACGTGCCGAAATAGGTCGCGCCGAGGAACAAGGCATAGAAGACCGTCACTGCACCGGCTTCGGTCGGCGTGAACACGCCGAACACGATGCCGCCGAGCAGGACCATGGGGACCGTCAGGGCGGGGACTGTGCGCACGGAGCCGCGGAT
>JAYQVF010000012.1:0-33928 GCA_038148335.1 Alphaproteobacteria bacterium
AAGCAAGGCAAGCTCTGGGAAGCCTTTGCTTCGGCGGACACGCCCGTTCTCCTGATCGACGAAGTCGACAAGGCGGATATCGAGTTTCCGAACGACCTGCTGCTCGAGCTGGATCGCATGGAGTTTCACGTCTACGAAACCCAGGAGACCGTCAAGGCGAAGCAGCGGCCGATCGTCATCATCACATCGAACAACGAAAAAGAGCTGCCGGACGCCTTCCTGCGGCGCTGCTTCTTCCACTACATCCGCTTCCCCGAAGCCGACACCATGGCGGCGATCGTCGACGTGCACTTTCCAGACATCCAGAAGCGCCTGGTCAAGGAAGCATTGAACGCCTTCTATCAGATTCGCGAAGTCCCGGGCCTCAAGAAGCGGCCCTCGACGTCCGAGCTGCTCGATTGGCTCAAGCTTCTGGTCGCCGAGGACATTCCGCCCGAAGCGCTGCGCGCGACCGACGGTCGGACCGCCATCCCCCCCCTCTACGGCGCACTGCTGAAGCACGAGCAGGACCTGCACCTGTTCGAACGCCTGGCCTTTCTGCAACGCCGCCAGTGAGGTAAGGGAGCGACATGTTCGTCGATCTTTTCTTCGGCCTGCGCCGCGCGAACGTCCCCGTTTCGATCAAGGAATACCTCACGCTCATTGAAGCCGTTGACGCCGGCCTCGCCGACTATGACGTCGACAAGTTCTACTATTTGTCCCGGTCCGCGCTGGTAAAGGACGAACGATATCTCGATCGCTTCGACCGGGTGTTTGGCGAGGTCTTCAAGGGGCTGGAGCGGCCGGAAACCGAAGGCGCGAATTCAGTCCAGGCGGA
Source organism: Alphaproteobacteria bacterium (assembly GCA_038148335.1). Taxonomy (GTDB): domain Bacteria; phylum Pseudomonadota; class Alphaproteobacteria; order SHVP01; family SHVP01; genus CALJDF01. The sequence goes on from JAYQVF010000012.1 coordinate 818, forward strand.
GATTCCCGAGGAATGGCTGCGCCGCCTTTCCGAGAAATACCTGACCGAGGAAGAAAAGGCGCTCGTCGAGTCGCTGGGCGGCTGGGACAAACTGATGGAGACCTTGCGCCAGCGTCTGAAGGAGCAGCAAGGACGCCATCAAGGAGGCAACAAGTGGATCGGTACAGCCGGCACCTCCCCGTTCGGCGCCTATGGCTACAATCCCGAAGGCATCAGAATCGGGCAGGACTCCTCGCACCACCGTCGCGCCGTCAAGGTCTGGGATCGCCGCGAGTTCCGGAATCTTGACGATGCCGTGGAGATCGGCACCCGCAACATCAAGGTAGCGCTCCGCCGCCTGCGACGGTTCGCCCGCGAGGGCGCACCCGACATTCTCGACCTGCCTGATACGATCCGTTCGACGGCAAGAAATGCCGGCATGCTCGACCTCAGGATGATGCCGGAGCGACGCAACACCATCAAAGTGCTCCTGTTGCTCGACGCCGGCGGCTCGATGGATGATTGGGTCAAGATTTGCGAGGAACTGTTCTCGGCCGCCCGCGCTGAATTCAAGCATCTTGAGTATTTCTACTTCCACAATTGCCTGTACGAACGGGTCTGGCGCGACAACCGGCGCCGGCGCGAGGAAACGACGCCGGTCTGGGATCTGCTGCACACCTACGGCTCGGACTATCGCGTCGTCTTTGTCAGCGATGCCAGTATGAGCCCCTACGAGATCACCTACCCCGGCGGCAGCGTCGAGCACTGGAACGAGGAACCGGGAGAGATTTGGATGCGTCGTATGCTCGACACCTTTCCACATGCCGTGTGGCTGAATCCCGTCCGTCAGGAACACTGGCGCTATACACCGTCCATTCAGATGATCCGCGAACTGATGAGCGACCGGATGTTCCCACTGACCCTGGACGGTCTCGATCGCGCAATGCGGGAGCTAAGCCATTGAAAAAACAAGACCTCTCTCAGGGATGCGGTTTCGTCGCGGGAAGCTATGTGCCGATCGCAGACGCGGCGATCCCGATCCGCGACTTTGGGTTCCTGCGCTCCGACGCCACCTATGACGTCGCGCATGTCTGGGACGGCGCGTTTTTCCGCCTCGAGACCCATCTCGATCGTTTCTTCCGCAACGTCGAGCGGCTTCGCATGGTGTGTCCGCTGTCTCGCGACGAGGTCCGGACCGTTCTCGTCGAATGCGTGCGGCGCAGCGGCCTGCGCGATGCGTACGTGGAGGCGATCTGCACCCGGGGCGAACCGCCGGCCGCCACACGCGACCCCCGCCAAGCCAAGAACAGGTTCTACGCTTTCGCCGCCCCTTTCGTCCCCTACGCTAGCGACGAGGTCAAGAAACGTGGCCTGCACCTGATCATCGGCGAGCCACGCCGGATCCCGCCCGAGGCCGTGGATCCCACGGTCAAGAACTATCATTGGCACGATTTGACCAAAGGGCTTTTCGAAGCGTTCGACCGGGGCGCCGACAATGCAGTGCTGCTCGACCTCGACGGCAATCTCACAGAAGGTCCCGGCTTCAACGTCTTCTGCGTGGTCGACGGTGCGGTGCAAACGCCTGGGCGTGGCGTTCTCGACGGGATCACGCGGCGAACGACGATCGAGCTGTGCCAATCGCTCGGCATTCCCTGCGTCGAGGCGGATATCTCCGAGGAGAGTTTCCTTAACGCCGACGAGGCCTTCATTACATCGACGGCAGGCGGCATCATGCCGGTTACCCGGATCGAGACGCGAATTCTGGGAAACGGCGCTCCCGGCCCGGTCACGACCCGGCTCGCCGACGCCTACATGGCGCTACATCGCGACGAAAAGTACCTGACGCGTGTTCGCTACGACTGATTGCAGATCAGTGAAAGTCACGTGACTTGATGAGGCGGTGTGGCGCCAGTCCCTTGTTCGCACGCCCGTAGCGTATTTCGCTCGCCCGATCATAAACGGCGTCGAGATTGACAGAATCGCAGTTTGCCGTTCCCCAGGGCTGCGCCGAAGCGGCACGATCAAGGGCGGCCGCCGTCCCGTCGATACTGCGCCGCTCCGGATCGGGCAAACGCTGATCGGCCAGCGAAACGAGGGAGGACGACAGGTCAACGAGCTGAGAAGCAATCACGTGAACCACCAGGCCTTCCCGCTCCACGCGCCCGCTCACACCGAGAAGGCGGGAGCGCAGCACTTCCTTCCGGAACTTCTTGAACATCGTGGGCCAGATGACGATGTTGGCGACGCCCGTTTCATCTTCGAGCGTCATGAAGATCACGCCACTTGCCGTTCCCGGCCGTTGCCGGCAGATCGCCAATCCGACAACATCCGCCCGATCACCTGTCTTTCGCTTCAGGAGATCGCGCGCCTGAAGGTAAGGCTTGTCGAAATCCTGCCTTAGCAGCGAAACCGGGTGCGCCTTGAGCGTGAGGCTGAGCGACGAATAATCACAGATCACCTCTTCGCCGACGCTCATCTCGGCGAGGAGGACGGACGGCTCTTCGAACAGCGCTAGCGACAGATCGTTCCGCCCCCGCGTCAGCGCCTTGCCACTCAGCGCTTCCTCGGCCGCCGCAAACAACGGCAGCGAGGTGTCGCGAAGCCCCTTGGCAGCCCAGAGAGCCTGGCGCCGCCGCAATCCCATCGACGTGAAGGCATCGGCATCCGCCAGCTTCTCGACAACACCGACGCGTAACAATGTGCGTCGCCAGAGATCGTAGACGTCACGGTACGCCCCATCGGCGCGCGCCACGACCAGCTTTTCGGCATCCGCCTCCGAAAGCCCCTTTACCTGGCGAAACCCCAGCCGCAGCGCGTCGCCATACTGACCTGCTTCATCCTGAAGAATGTTGTCCCACTGGCTGAAATTGACGTCGACCGGCAGCACACGAACGCCATGGTCCCGGGCATCGCGGATGATCTGCGCCGGGGCATAGAACCCCATAGGCTGGCTGTTGAGCAGTGCGCACGCAAAGATCGCGGGGTGGTGATACTTGATCCATGACGAGACGTAGACCAGGAGAGCAAACGATGCCGCATGGGATTCCGGAAATCCGTATTCGCCGAATCCCTCGATCTGCCGATAGCAGCGCTCTGCAAACTCACGCTGATAGCCGCTTTCAACCATCCCTTCGATAAACCGTTCCTTGTACTTGTCGATCGTGCCCGCGTTTCGGAACGTCGCCATGGCACGGCGCAGGCCGTCCGCTTCGCCTGGCGAAAACTTCGCCGCCACGACTGCGATCTGCATAGCCTGTTCCTGAAAAAGCGGCACGCCGAAGGTCTTGTGCAGCACATCGTGCAGTTCGCGCGACGGATAGCTGATCTTCTCTTCGCCGTTCCGCCGCCGCAGATAGGGATGAACCATGTCGCCCTGGATGGGGCCGGGACGCACGATCGCCACTTCGATAACCAGATCGTAGAACGAACGGGGTCGAAGGCGCGGCAGCATGGTCATCTGCGCCCGGCTCTCCACCTGGAATATGCCGATCGTGTCCGCGCGGCACAGCATGTCGAAGACAGCCGGATCCTCTGCCGGAACCGACTTCAGCGTATATGAGACGCCACGGCGTTCGTTCAGCAGGTCGAACGCCTTGCGAATACAGGTCAACATCCCAAGACCGAGCACGTCGATCTTGAGGATTCCCAGGGCATCGATGTCGTCCTTGTCCCACTCGATCATCGTGCGGTCTTCCATCGCCGCGTTGGCGATAGGCACAACCTCGGACAAGGGACCCCGCGTCATAACAAAACCACCGGGATGCTGCGACAAATGCCGTGGAAACCCCAGCAGGTTCCGCGCCAGGATCAGCGCCAAGCGGAGCTTCGGCTCCTCCGGGTCGAGACCCAGTTCCCTCACTTGGGCGTCGCTGACTCCGGCGGAGTCCGAACCCCAGACATAGCCGGCCAAGGCCCCGCCGACGTCCTCTGAAAGCCCCAGCGCCTTCGATACTTCTCGAATCGCGCTGCGCCAGCGGTAGCTGATGTAGGTTGCCGTCAGGCCGGCGCGGTGTCGTCCGTATTTCATATAGATGTACTGAATGATCTCCTCGCGCCGCTCATGCTCGAAATCGATATCGATATCGGGCGGCTCGTTCCGTTCCGCCGAAACGAAGCGCTCGAAAAGAAGCGCCATGTTCTTTGGATTGACCGATGTGATGCCGAGGCAATAGCAAACCATCGAATTTGCCGCCGAGCCCCGGCCCTGACACAGAATGCCGCGGCTCCGGGAAAACCGGACGATGTCGTTCACTGTCAGGAAATACTTGGCGAATCCCAGCTGGGCGATGAGAGCCAGTTCGTGCTCGAGAGTCGCCTTCACGGACTCGGGAATGCCCTTGGGGTACGTTCTCTTTGCACCCTGCCACGTCAGCCTCGATAGCTCGTCTTGCGGATCGCCTCCGCCCGGCACGGTCTCGTCCGGGTACTCGTAGCGCAGTTCCCGCAAGTCGAACGTGCAGCGGCGAACGACTTCCTGCGTGCGCAAGACGGCGTGCTCATAACCCCGAAACAGACGGAGCATCTCCTCAGGTGGCTTCAGATGGCGCTCGGCATGACCAAAGAGGCGGTAGCCTGCTTCGTCGACGGTGCAATGCTCGCGTATGCACGTCAGGACGTCCTGAAGCGGACGCCGTGCAGGATCGTGGTAATGCACGTCGTTCGTTGCCAATAGCGGTGCGCCGCACGCCCGGGCCAGCGCATCGAGCAGCGCAATACGGCGCCGATCATCACCGCGATACAGAAAAGTGGCCGCCAGATAGACCTGGTCGGGCAGCCGGTCGGCAAATGAGCGTACCTCGTGTGCGAACGGCGAATCGGGTCCGAATGCCTCATCGGGCGCCCGCGTCGTCGCCGCGTCGAAGTCGTCCGGCGGCAGCATCACGACGATCTGACCTTCGGCGTAGACCAGAAAGTCCTCGTGGGTAAGCCAGCATTCGCCCTTTGGCGCCCGCCGCTTTCCCAGCGTCAGCAATCGCGCAAGGCGGCCATACGCCGCGCGATCCGTCGGGTAGCAAAGAACGCTCAGCCCCTCCCGGAAATCAAGCCGGACACCGACGATCAACCTCAAGCCGGAGGTCTTCGCCGTACGAAAGGCGCGAACGACTCCCGCCACCGAATTTCTGTCGGTAATGGCGATGGCCGTCAGACCGAGAGCCGTCGCCTGCTCAACCAGTTCCTCGGGATGCGACGCGCCCCGGAGGAAACTGAAGTTCGTCGTCACCTGGAGCTCGGCGTAGCCCACGATCGGATCAATCCGACAGCAGTCGAATCCGTTCCGGATCGAAAACCTCGCACGCAATCCGGACAACGGCTTCGTCCGCCGAAACGAAGTCGGCGTTGAGCGATTCCGCCGCACTCAGATAGAACGCAAGGTGTGGAAAGCGATCCATCTTGGCTATATGGCGAAGGGCTTCCTCGGCGAATTCGGCCACCGGAAGCAACGACGGGACACCGGACGTGATCGCTGCGACGATGGCGCTGCCGTGATCGCCACAAATGCGGCCATTGCGAATGCGCTCCCAGACCGCACCGACAACCTCCGGCACGATGCAATCGGGCGCGAACAGATCGTCTTGATGATCAAGAAGCGCGAGCGCCTGGGCATGTCCCGATTCGTGCACGAACCATCTTACGGCCACGCTCGCATCGACGACGGTCGTCATTGCACGGTCTTTGGCGAGTTCTGCCGCGAAACGGGCTCATGGGAGGGCGCCGGCGTCATGGCGGCAATCCTCTCGGCCAGAAATCGCATCCGCGGCTTGCGCGACACGATCGTCAGAATATCGCGCAGTTCTGCCTCCAGAGAGCGGTGATTGCGTTGCGCACGCTTCTTGAGAATGAACACGACGTCCTCGTCGACGTTCCTGATTGTCAGATTGGCCATCCCAAACCTCCTAGGCGAATAGACCGTGCAGATACCATTGAGCATTGGCTGCCGACTCGACACCCCGATACACGCCACTGCGGTAGACCCAGAAGCGATCACCCGCGGTGTCTTCGACCTGGTAGTAGTCCCGCGACTGGACCTCTTCGCCCAGATCCGGAGAGGTCATTTCCCACCAGTCGGGCGCAATGCGCTCGGGACCGTCGGATACGGCAATGTGATGCACAATTCGGCGCCAGCGGAACATCACGGGCGGATCGTCGGGAACCGGCGCAATGACATCTATCGGCTCCGGCCTTTCGAACAGGGACAGGGGGCGCCGCCGGTTGATGAACCATTGGCCATCGCCCGCTCCGTTGCGGTTTCCGAACTCGCCGTACGGCACGTTCCGCACGGCCTTCTCCGGCATGTAGCTGTTACGTGGACGCAGCCGTCGAACGCTTCTGCGACCCAGCCGGTTTGCCAGCCGGTCGGTGAGCGTCTCCATGGTTTCTTCGCCGGCATGAACTTGCTTGAAGGTCCGGCGCGATACATCGGCCAGCTTCAGTTGGTCCGCTTCCAGTTCGGCGTCACGCAAAGCGCCGGCAGTGATCGTTTCGATCCCAAACCCTGCGTCGACCGACGTCAGATGCTCCTTGAGCAACCGGAGCAGATGGGTGGCATTTCGTGTCGCCCCGCTCGTGCCGATCCCAAGCCGCGTCAAAGAGCCGTCAACGCGAAAGAAGCTGACTTCGAGGCGACGCAGACCCCGACCCGCCTGTTCAAGCTGCTGACACAACAGTTTCAACAGGCGGCGCGCCGCTTCCTCAAGATCTTCCGGCTTGCCAATAGGTTCGGCGAACGAGAGGCGCGCGCGATACTTTGGCGGCGGATTTTGCGGACTTATGGGTTCCGGCTGGCGTCCCAGAGCCTGGTCCACGCGACGAATGAGAATATCACCGAACCGCGCTACGAGCGGCCCCCGCGGTAAATCGAACAAATCACCCGCCTGACGCAGGCCGAGACGCTCGAGGCCGACACATATCTCGGGCGAGAAACGTAATGCAGCGACCGGAAGGCGCCTCAAGACATCCCGCACCTTCCCTGGTTTTGTCACAAGAATGGCTTCGCCCAGCGGCAGGCCATAGCGCACGGTTGCCCAGGCTGCCCCCGGCGTGTCGGCCATAGCGGCGCGCGCCATGAAACCAAGTTCGCCAACTCGCTCGACGAGGTTGGCCAGCAACGCCTCTTCACCGCCGAACAAATGACCGCAGCCCGTGACATCGAGCCAGATGCCATAACCGCTTTCGCCGGCCTCCCCCGTCACTTCCGGCGCTGTCCATGGGCTGTATTGGCCGCACCAGTCAGCGAGTTGCGCGAGAAACTTCAGATCATCGCCAGGACTGGCTTCGTGAACCTGCAAATCAGGAGCCAGAGCCCGCGCGTCAGCCAGCAGCATTCCGGGAAATATTCCGGCCGCTTGCGCACGGGGATCCGCCGCCGCAACCCGTAACGCACTTTGTTCCTTGAGCGCCGTGACTTGAGCGACGGGATCAGGAGACCTGTCGCGCTGCCGGACGAGGTTGGCCCTGTCGATCGGAAAATTCGGCAACCACAGCGAAACGACCCGGCGAGCCTTCTTCACGGGGACCGGACGGTTGTTCTGTCCATTCATAGTTCCACTCCACCAACCAGGACCGCGGCATGCCGCCTCGACAATGGACAAGCTCGGCTTGCCACTGGATTCGACCATCCACGGCTTTCTGAATCTCCGGGCGCGGCCGCGATGACACCGCCCATCGGGTCAGCGCTACACTCGATGCCGCCTTCTCGGCCGACCTTGATGCACTTCCCTGCGTCGCAGCGGCATTGAGCAAAAAGGCCGTCACGCCACCGGCCTCAGCGGCCAACTGCAGCCGTCGGCTTGCCACGAGACCAACACTCTCGGTTTCGCCAACGACCAGAGCAGGCTGTCCGCTGCGCAGCCCCTCCTCCATCGCCCACAGCAGATCTTGTTTCTTGTGCGTTTCGACGAAGATGATCCGCTCGGGATTCAGACCGAACGGCAGCAATCCCGGGCCGTACCAGGCCCCCGCTTCGCTCTTGTGCGGACGGCACCAAAGGATTGGTCCGGTCGAAGGCAACCGTGCGGCAAGCGCAACAACGAAACCGGTCGCAGATGCCGTCCCGCTGACCTCATGCAACGATGCCAGGGGCAGACCACCCCACGGCAGCGCGTCGTCGAGTCGCGTATCCCCAAAGCGCAGCGGCACCCTGCCCTGATGCAAGCTGCGCGGGGTTTCCAGCGCGCCGATTTCGGAACGCAGGCTGCCGACCACCGCTGCCCGGGCCGGAACGGGCCGGACAGCGCCTGCCCGTTCAGACGGAAAAACGAGACACTGACCCATTGGATCCTCCCAACTCGGACCCCTTAAGTTCTATAAATGTTCTTATTTTGTTCCATATTAGATTTTCTCTTTCGCGAGTCAAGCGCCCCTCGATCGGGCCAGATTTCTCCTTGGAACCAATGGCTTGTGCTAGGATGCCCGGCCGTGTTTCCAATTCTGTCCCAAAAATTCGCCGAAGACGTTTGCGACATCGCGCTGCAGGCCGGGGAGGCCATCCGCGCGATCGCACAGGCCCCGTTCGCCATCGACAAAAAGGCGGACCGGTCTCCCGTCACCGCCGCGGACCGCGCGGCGAATGACCTCATCGTCGCCGCCCTCCAGCGACTGACCCCGGACCATGTCATCGTGTCGGAAGAAGGCGAGCAGACTCTCGAAAATCCCGATCAGCCGTTCTGGCTGGTCGACCCCCTCGACGGCACCAAGGAGTTTCTCGCCGGTAACGGCGAATATACCGTCAACATCGCTCTCATCGACCGCCACCAACCGGTTATGGGCGTCGTGCACGCGCCGGCCAAGAAACAGACATACCTGTCGTTCGGTCCCGGCAAGGCCTTTCAGGTAACAGGTGGAAAAGCACTCAACCCGATCGCCGTACGCCAGCGACCAAACGCCATCGTCGCCCTCGCCAGCCGTTCCCACCTCGACGACAAAACGACGGCATACCTCGACGAACGACACATCGCCGACGTTCGGCGCATGGGCAGTTCCCTGAAATTCTGCATCATTGCCGCCGGCGAGGCCGATCTCTATCCGCGTTTCGGACCAACGATGGAATGGGATACCGCTGCCGGCCACGCAATCCTGCTGGCAGCCGGCGGCAACGTCATGACGACGGACGGCAAACCGCTACGCTATGGAAAACCGGGCTTCAGAAACCCAGACTTTATCGCCGGCAGCTACTAAGCGCGCAGATCGACGACCGTTCGTCCGCGTACCTGCCCCTTCAGGATCGCCTTGGACTGCTCCAGCAGCTGGTCGAACGGGATCACCTCTGTCATGGCGTCGAGCTTGTCGTGAGGCAGTTCGGACGCAAGCCGCTGCCACGCGCGTTCGCGTCGCTCCCGCGGGCAATACACCGAATCGATCCCGAGCAGGTTCACCCCACGCAGGATGAAGGGCAGAACGGTCGTCGGCAGGTCATTCCCCCCGGCCAAGCCGCACGCCGCGACCGAACCGTGCCGGGCGACCTGCGACAGGGCTGTGGCGAGCACCTGGCTGCCGACCGTATCGACGACACCGGCCCACTTCTCCTTGTCCATCGGTCGTCCCGCCGCCGTGAGCGAAGCGCGGTCGACAATCTCGACGGCACCCAGGGACTTGAGATACTCATGAGTCTCGCTGCGCCCGGTCGACGCAGCAACGGCATAACCACCTGCCGCAAGCAACGCCACCGCAACGCTGCCGACACCACCGCCGGCGCCCGTCACCAGAACAGGCCGTCCGCCCTTCTCGACCTGATGATCCTCGAGCGCCATCACGCACAGCATGGCCGTAAAGCCGGCAGTGCCAATCGCCATAGCCCGCTTGAGGTCGAGCCCCGACGGCAGTTTCACGAGGAAGTCGGCATTGACGCGCGCGCGCTGTGTGTAGCCACCCCATTCGGTCTCGCTCAACCCCCATCCGGTGACGACAACCTGGTCGCCGGGGTGAAAACGTTCGTCCGAGGATTCCGCCACCGTTCCCGACAAATCGATGCCCGGAATCATGGGCAGAGAGCGCATGACCTTGCCCAGATTGCCGTTCAGCGCCAGACCGTCCTTGTAGTTGAGGTCGGAATAGGCGACGTCGATCAGGACGCCCTCACCGGGAAGATCCGCCAGGGTCAGGTCCACCATCTCCGATACGGCTTTGCCTTCGACCTCTCGCGCTAGAATGGCTTTGAAGCGATCTCCCATTTCCTTCCTCCCTATTGATGATTTCAGCGGCGCCATGGCGCCCGACCGCTCGCGGCCTCAGTTCGTCTCGAGTTCCAGGAACCGCAAAGGTCGGCCAACGGGGGTCGCCGCAAGCTCGTCCTCCTGCATGACTACCTGACCGCGGATGATCGTGAACATCGGCCACCCCGTCACCTCGCGTCCCTCGAACGGACTCCAACCCGCCTTGGACGCAATCCAGGAGCGGGTAATCTGGCGGCGCGCTTTCAGATCGACAATCGTCAGATCGCCGTCGTAGCCGACCGCGACGCGGCCTTTGCCGATCAGGCCGAAGATTCGCGCCGGGCTCGCCGCCAGCAGGTCGATGACGTGCTGGAGCGAGAGACGCTGCTTGTTCACATGGTCGAGCATGATCGGCACCGTTGTCTGCACGCCGGTCATACCGGATGGACTTTCCGGATAGGGCCTTGCTTTCGCCTCGAGCGAGTGCGGCGCGTGGTCCGACCCTATGACGTCGACGACGCCCTGGCTGAGCCCTTGCCAGAGGGCGTCGCGATGGCGGGCCTCGCGCACGGGCGGGTTCATCTGAGCGCGGGCGCCAAGCTCGCGGTAGCACTCCGGCGCCGCGAGCGTCAGATGCTGGGGCGTGACCTCGACTGTGGCGATGTCCTTGTGCGCGGCAAGAAGCGCGATTTCCTCGGCAGTAGTGACGTGGAGAACGTGGACGCGCCGGCGCACGTCCCGCGCGATCGCCAGCAATCGTTGCGTCGACAGTAGAGCGCTCTCAACGTCTCTCCAGACGGGATGGTTGGCAACATCGTTCCCGCGATGAATTTTCCGCTCATCGAGACGGGCGTTGTCCTCACTGTGAATGGCGACCCGCCGGCTTCCGTTGGACAAGACCCGCGTTAGCGTCTGGTCGTCAGGAACGAGAAGATCACCGGTGGACGCACCCATGAAGACCTTTACGCCGCAACAGCCGGGCGTCCGCTCCCATTCCGCCAGGTTCTCCGCGTTCTCCGACGTTGCGCCGAGATAGAAGGCGTGGTCGCACCAAGCTCTTCCCTCGGCCCGCTTGAGCTTGTCAGCAAGCGCCTCCGGCGTCGTCGTCAGAGGCTTCGTGTTGGGCATTTCGAACACACCCGTGATCCCGCCCAAGACGGCGCCGCGCGTGCCGCTTTCGAGATCCTCGGCCTGCTCCATGCCGGGTTCGCGGAAATGAACCTGCGTGTCGATCAGGCCGGGCAGGACATGAAGACCGGTTGCGTCGATAACGGTGGCGGCGCTGTCGCTTCCCAAGCTACCAATCGCCGCGATTCGGCCATCCTTGATGCCAATGTCAGCCGCAGCCTCACCCCGGTGCGAAACGACCGTACCGGACCGGACGATGAGATCGAAGAGCATTGCTAGGCCAACTCCAGGAGCAGATCGGTCAGCGCACGTGGCGCCGTCACCATGGCATCGTGGCCCGTATCCAGCTCGCGATAGCGCCACGCTGAGTCTTCTCTTGCCGCCCGTGCAAATGCGGAAGGCGGACCCTCACGCTGAGTACAATAGATGAAGGTTCGCGGCAACGCGGCGGCGCGATTTGCCGGCAGGTTCGACCGCTCGGTCAGGCTCGCCATCGGATGCGGCACCAGCCGCCGGCGGAGCCATGCAACGTCTGATTCTTTTGTCACGCCAAGGAAACCCATACCGGCGACGGGAAGACTCGCCGCTTCCTTCCCGGCTTTCTTGAGTTGATCCGCGGCGCCGCCAGCACGGGCGGGAACCATTTCCACGTGGCTCTTGCCGTGTTCGGGAATGATCGCGTCCAGATAGACCAAATGATCTATCTGGGTCTCGGCAACCTCGGCGACGCCGGAAATGACGTTTCCGCCGTAAGAATGGCCCACGAGTCTGACGTTCTCGAGTTCTTCGAAGCGCAGCAGATTGACGACATCCGCGATGTGCGTGGTGAGGTCGACCACCCCCAGATCGGCAAGATGAACGCGCTCGCCCAGTCCCGTCAGGGTCGGGGCGAATACGTCGTGACCCGCCTCGCGCAGGAAACGAACGACATCCCGCCAGCACCAGCCTCCGTGCCAGGCGCCGTGGACAAGGACGAACGTCGCCATCAGCTACCTCTGCTTCACTGCCCTAGCCGCCCGCGCTCTAGCGCGCGGCGAGCACCTCAAAAATATCGCCATCCGATGCAACGTTAAGAACGTGAATCTGATGCCACAAGGCATAGAAAAGGAGATTCCACATCGCCTGCCCATGGCGTTTTCCTGCGGATGTGAACAAGCCCTCGACGCGACCAGGCTGACAGACCTCCTGAATCGCCGGGAGCCCGGCGACGAGCGGCGCGAGCTTCAGTCGCTCGGCGCGCATCCAGGTCGCGACCGGCACCGTGAATCCGCGCTTCTTCGCAAAGGGTTGGGCTTCCGGCATCCGCGCCGAGAGCCATTGCCGGAGCACATATTTTCCGAACCGCTTCTTAACCTTCAGACGGTCGTCGAACTGAAAAACCGTGTTCGTCACCAGCGGATCGAGAAAGGGCGTGCGCCCCTCGACGCCATGCGCCATGAGACAGCGGTCTACCTTCGCCAGGAGGTCGTGGGGCAGCCAGTCCTCGCAGTCGAGCGCCTGCGCCGCCTGCAACCGCGTGCGGCCGGTTTGCGCCGCCACGGCGGCGGAAGCCAACAGGCCGTCGCGCCACCCCGCTCCCTCGGCGCGTAGGACTCCCAAGCCGTGAAATGCCCCGCGGGATCGCATCGCCCGGCCGCCAAGCCAAGTGGGCCGAAGAGCACTGCGATAGCGGCCGTAGCCGCCGAAGAGTTCGTCCCCTCCTTCGCCCGTCAGGACGACCTTGACGTCGCGGGCCGCCCGTTCCGCCAGCAGGTAGGTCGGCAAGCAGGCGTAGTCGGCGGCAGGGTCGTCCATAGCCGCGACGACTTCGGGCAGGCGCTTCTTGAAGTCGTCGATGGTGACGTCGATTGGCACATGATGGGCGCCGACCTTGCCGGCAAGCAAGCCCGCCAGGTGCCGCTCGTCGGTGTCGGCGTCCCTGAAGCCGACGGTATAGGCAACGACCGGTCGGTCATTGAGTTCTGCCATGATCGACAGAACGGTAGCGCTATCGATTCCTCCTGACAGAAACATACCGTAGGGAACGTCTGCGCGCTGGTGGACAGCGATCGAATCGACGAGAGCGGCATCGAGCATGCTCAATGCGCGCTTTTCCTCGAAGATGTTCGGCGCACCCGGCGGCAAGGCCTCGCGGCGACGGCGCTCGATGACCCTCCCCTGACGCACGACAATGGTCTCACCCGGCAAGAAGCGTCGGATGCCGCGGAAGATGGTTTCCGGGCCAGTGGTGAACTGGAGATTGAGCAGTTCGTCTCGCTTTTCGGCGACCACGGATGCATCGACAAGTCCAGCCGCGATGAGCGCCGAAGGCTCCGACGCGAAACCGAATCCCTCGGAAACCTCGCAGTAATAGAGCGGCTTGATGCCGAACGGATCGCGCGCCAGGGTAAGTTCGCCGCTATCCGGATCGTAAAGCGCCAGGGCATACATCCCGCGTAGCCGGTCGGCAAAGCCACGTTCCTGCAGGCGATACAATGGCAGAATCGGTTCGCAATCCGACCGCGTGGCAAAGTCGGTCCCACTCAGCTCCTGACGCAGCTCGACATGGTTGTAGATCTCGGCATTGGCAATGAGCACCAGGCCCCCGCGATCCTCAAGCGGCTGGTTCCCGGTCTCGAGATCAATGATCGCCAGACGGCGATGGCCCAGTCCGAGGTTACCGCCGAAGAAATAGCCCTCGCCGTCCGGCCCCCGGTGCACAAGCGCCTGGGTCATGGCCTCGATTAGCGATCGTGCCGGCGGCTGGCCGTCGCGCCGCATGAACCCCGCGATGCCGCACACTAGGGCGTCACCGTTTCAAGAAACTCTGTATAGCGTTCGACCACAACGTCTCTCGAGAATGTGCTTTCGTATCGAGAACTTCCGGCGAGACCCATTGAGCGGGCTTGCGCCGGTTCGCGCAACACGTGATTGATGGCTGTTGCAAGTCCCTGCGGGTTGTCGACCGGGACGAGGAGACCATCTTGCCCATCCTGAATGAGTTCGCTCGGCCCCTGTGCAGCGGCCGCGACCACCGGACACCCATGCGCCCAGGCCTCGATAATCACGTTCCCCAGGGGCTCATGTCGGGAAGAGCACACAAACAACTCGGCAGCACGGTAAAGCGGACCCAAGTCCTGCACCCAGCCCAGCCATGTGACACGATCGGCAATGCCCTCGGCGTCGGCGAGTTTCTTGAGCATGCCCTCGTCGGGTCCGCTGCCGGCAATACACAGTTGCACATCAGGTACCTGCGGGAGCGCGCGAATAAGGATGTCGAAGCCTTTGTTGACGTGCAGACGGCCTGCCGCGAGGACCATGTGCCGGCCCTCCGGGACGCGGATCTCGGACCGGTCAATCGGCGGGCCGTGATAGACGTCGGCAAAGTTCGGCAGGTGATGAACCCGGTTGCCGGGCCATCCCTTGCCGACCAGGTAGTCGCAGATGCCCTTGGTGTTCCCGATCAGGTGGTGGCAGTGGCGATAGTATTTAAGGCTGTAGTAACCGCCAAGACGTCCGATGAGGGCGAAGCGCTCACCACGAACCGTACGCGGCGACGCTGCGGTCGCCCGGTTCATCCAGGCCAAGACCACCTGCGGCTGGCGCTCGCGGATCACGCGGCGGATCTCCCGCCGTGTGGCGAAGTCGAACGGACCTCCGAAACGCAAGGCAAGCGGCGCGTGGCCGCCGGCACGAAGCCTCGCCTCGCGGGCCTCATTGCGCCGCACAATCAGTGTCTGGGCGATTCGATCGCGGGGCAGCGCGAGCGCAAGCCGTTCGAAAAACGCCTCTGCGCCACCGACGGCGGCACCTGCCATGACCTGAACGACGGAAACCACGCTACTCCGTTTCCAGGCGCGCCTTGAGGTACGAAAGAAGGGGATACAGGCCGGCAAAGAGCGCGATCAGAAAACCATAAGCGCCTTCGCGATAGCCTTTCCTGCCGAAATAGCATTTGAGGAAGCGAGAGAAGAAGCGGCGCAGGTTGTTGGCAAAAGACCCGATGTCGCCACCGTCGCGAAGATCCGCCGCCCGCGCCGTCGAATAGCTATCAAGGCGGCGGATCATGTCCGAGATGTTGCGGTCGACCTCATGCCTGATCGGCGTCTTTAGCCATCGTTTCGGCCCATGCAGTTCCAGAGCCGGATGAACCCGCTGCCGACCCCATCGCTTTGCCCCCTTGCGAGACAATCTGGGCGCTGCCGACACACCCCAGGAAGCGCCCCAACCATAGCGAACGCAACGATCGCCGATATAGTTGAGAAACGGCACCAGGAAGTAACCGTCGTCCACGGCGGCGATTTCCCGGCGAATCTCCTCGGCAAGCTCCGGAGGGACGAGTTCGTCGGCATCGACCTCGAGAATCCAGTCGCCGGTGCATCGATCCAGCCCTGTGTTTCTGCGGTCGCCTTCGATGGGCCATTCTCCCTCAACGACGATTTCGGCCGAACTTCGGGCGATGGCGGCGGAACCATCGGTGCAGCGGTCGAGTACGACGACACGCTCATCGGCAAACGCAAGCGCGCCAAGACACTTCGCCAGCCGCGCTTCTTCGTTGCGCGCCACAATGAGTGCGGACAATCGCGGCATCAGGCCTGCATCCGATCTCGCTTCTCGAGAAGATTCCGCGCCGCCTCAAATACACGGTCGACCGTCAGCGATGTCATGCGGCTCTCCTGAGAGCGGTAATCGTAGTCCGGGGCACCGACGATCTCCTCGAACGACTCGGGCGTCCGAACGAATGCCGTACAACTCCCCCACGGTGCATAGTGACGCTCCGGGCTCGGACCGAACAAGCCCAGCGTCGGAATACCGCTGGCGGCAGCCAAGTGCATAAGGCCCGAGTCGTTGCCGACAAAGAGTGCGCACCGCTTCAGGCACGCAGCCGCCGTGGGCAGATCCGTTCGCCCGATCAGATCGACGACGCGATCCCGCGGCAGTCCATCGAACAGCGGCGCCGCCATCGGTCGTTCTCCAGCAGCGCCAAAAACCGCGATTCGGGCGCCGGGCAGCGGACCATCATCCTTCGTCAGACGGCGCGCAACATCGAGAAAGCGGTCCGCCGGCCATTGTTTCCCGCCCCAGTTTGCCGTGGGTCCCAAGGCCAGAATGGGTCGCTCTGGAAGAAGCTTCGCCGCCTCGCCTTCTTGCCGTTCGCCGGTCCAGACTCGCGGCTCGGGCACATCGGCAGCTCGGATCAGGCGCGCCAACATTTCTACCCGGTGAACCGGGTTACCGCTTGGCCGCAGAACGATGCCGCGGCGGCGAGGCAACAACCACGAAAGGGCCGAACCGCGTAGATCGACGACGATGTCCCAATATGTTCCGACACAGCGGCGCCATAGCCGAAACCAGTGCAACCCGTATCGCTCCTTGGGCATTGCAATCACGGCAACCACCTGCGGGCAGGCCTCGAACAGGGACACGGCGACCGGACCGCACGCAACCGTCACGGCGATGCCCGGATTGTCTTCGATGATCCGATTCAGAATGCCCGTCGACAGGATCGCATCGCCGACGCGGTTGGACGTGACGAACAGAGCTTTCAACGGCCTGCCCGCTCTCGCACTACCGTCTCGAGGCGAGCCAGCCATGCGTCGACACGCTTCTTGTTCACGCCGAGATCGGAGTAACCGTAGACCGAACGGCTGTACACTGAGACGGTCGATGATCCTGTCGCGGCGTCACGAAATTCCACCGAAACGAGATCAGGGAAGCGAAAGACCGCGGACCGCTGGACATAGGCAATCTGCCAGCCCTCGGCAAACGTCCCTACGACGGCGACCCTCGGCATTTCCCCTATCACGTCCTCCCAGATGGCTCGAAGAGTTGCTCGGTCGACCGCAAGAACGGGCGCTGCCCGGTCAACCTCTGCCCGGGAGCAATAAACCGGCGCACAGGCCAGATACTCGTTGGGCGTGCCGGCCTCGACCAGAGCGGGAAAGTCGACCTCTTCGACGACACCCACCGGGAGAATCTTGCCGCAACCCGCAACTGCCAGCACGCATAGGAGAAGACAGGCTCGGGGAATTGCGCACAGGCATTGCCTCATAGAGTGCTTATACGGCGCACCTTGAGGTCTTGCCAAGAAGCGCTAGGCTGGGGCTTCGCCCGCCTCACATGAGGAACAGCAAGGTGCAGGGAATCATTCTGGAAGATCGGGGATTGGTGGCGCTCTCGGGAAGCGAGGCACGACCGTTTCTCCAGGGGCTGATTACCAACGACATCGACCGGCTGGACGAAGACCACGCTATCTACGCGGCGCTGCTGACCCCCCAAGGCAAGTTCCTTCACGACTTTGTCGTGATGCAATGGGACTCCGGCCTGCTGATCGATACGGATGCGACCAGGGTACCTGACCTTCTCAGACGTCTCACGATGTACCGCATGCGCGCAAAGGTCGCTATCGACGACTGGACGCAACGGATTCGGGTCGCGGCCGTGATCGGAGGGGACAGGCTTTCTGACGGCAATGATGCCAAATGCGTCCGAGACCCGCGTCATCGTGAACTGGGCTGGCGTGTCTATGCTTCGGGAGACATCGAGGAATGGCTGACCCGTCATGACATCGCGTTGGCACCAGCGGATACCTATGAGCGCCTGCGGATCAAACTTGGCATTCCGGCAGGGCACCGGGACATCCCCGTCGAAAAGGCATTTCCGCTGGAGTACGGTTTCGACGGACTCAACGCCGTCAGCTACAGCAAGGGATGTTACGTCGGTCAGGAACTCACGGCGCGCACCCACAACCGGGGCAAGGTAAAGAAGGCCCTGTACCGGGTCCGGTTCGAGGGAACGGCCCCTGCACCGGGCACTGAAATCCGTGCGGGCGACGACTCGGTCGGCGAGATCCTGTCGGGATTTGGCGACACGGCCTTGGCACACCTGAGGATCGATGCTTCCGCCGACGTCCGGCAGCTCCGTGCCGGAGAAATCCCGGTTGCCGAAGCAATCGCTGCGCCGGTGGCCGAGGGATAGGAAATGACAACTGACGATCGAGAGCGCTGCACGTGGTGCGGAAGCGACCCGCTCTACGTCGCCTATCACGACCACGAGTGGGGTGTTCCTGAGCACGAAGACCAGGCGCTCTTCGAAAAACTCATCCTGGACGGCTTTCAGGCAGGACTGAGCTGGATCACCATCCTGCGCAAGCGGGAAGCCTTCCGGGAAGCATTCGACGGGTTCGATCCCGTGAAGATTGCGGGTTACCGATCACGAAAGATCGAATCGCTAATGAAGGATGCGGGGATCGTCCGGAACAGGGCCAAGATCGAAGCCGCCGTCACCAGCGCCCAGGCATGGCTTGAGGTCATGCAGGGCGGCCCGGGCAGCTTCGACCGGCTGATCTGGGGGTTTACCGATGGGCGTACGAAAGCGAACCGTTGGAAGTCCATCGAGCAAATTCCGGCCGCAACACCGGAATCACAGGCAATGAGCAAGGAATTGAAATCGCTGGGTTTTCGGTTCTGCGGACCCACGATTTGCTATGCTTTCATGCAGGCCGTAGGCGTTGTGAATGATCACGTCGTCAGTTGCTTTCGCCATTCCGAGGTAGGCTAGGCTGCATCCGATCGAGCCGCCCCTGGGTACCACATATCGCCCGGTGCGGGTTCGTCTGGGGGGACGGGGCACTGTCTGCTTTTTCTTGGAGAGACGGCGCTGCGCAGACCAATCCAACGTACGTATGAATGGGAGATCGCGGCTCCCGCGACCCGCGTTTGGCGTGCGCTCGCCAATCCGGGACGTCTTGTCGAACTCGTCGGCCTACCCGAAGCAATCTATGCCGCGCCCGGCCTGTCGCGGGGAATACAGGGGCGCGCGGCACCCGGACTCGTCTTTCCCCTCATGCGACAGTGGGTCGAGCAACCCACGGAATGGATCGAGAATCGCTGGCTGCACGTGAACCGGCAAGCCGGCAAAGGCCTCTTGCGGCTTTTTGACTGGACGATTGCGCTCGATGAAACGCCGTCCAGCTGCCGCGTTCGCCACACGCTGACGCTGGAACCGAGCGGCGCGTTGAGCGCTCTCCTGGTGGCCGCGCTTTGCCTTCCGCGCCTCGAGAAAATCCTCTCGCTTGGTCATGAAAGTCTCGAACTCTGGTGCGAGGGGCGGCTCGACCATCCCTTCCCACGCGCCCGCGCCCTGCCGCGACGGGTACAGGACCTATTAGCAGACCGCGCCATGCGAGCAGACGGCAGCGAATACGGTCATGGCCAGGTATCGCGGCTGGCGCGCTGGATCACGAATGCGCAATGGGTCGACCTGGATCCGATTCGCCCGCTCGACTTGGCGGTCAATTGGGGTCAAAACGCAGACAGCACCCTCGAAGTGCTGCTTGCAGCGGAGGCTGCGGACATCCTTGAGAGACGCTGGGTCATGACGTGTTCCGCCTGCGGCAGCACCGTTGTGGACAAGGAACGCCTCGCCGATCTGCCGCCGAGCCAGCCCTGTGGATCATGCAGGGCGACCGTGCAGCCCGATCTTTCCAGCAACGTCGAAATCGCGTTCGCCATCGCGCGCGGCCTTGGCGGCTTCCCGAGACGGGGATACGTCGCGGATCGCAATGGGCAGCGCCCCAACTTCCTGGCCCGTGTGGCGCTCGGCGCCAGGAAACGCCTAACAACCCGTTGGACAGGCACTTCCGGGAGCGTCCGTGTTCGGCTTGCCGACACTAATGCAGAGGCGACCGTCTCCCTCCTGAAACCCGGCAAGCCAATGGCGCTACAAATATCCCGCGGCCGGATCGAGACCTCGACGCGAACCGACGACCATGACGTCCTTGAGATGGTGAACCGGGACGCGGAACAACACATCGTCGAGATCACCCAGACATCTGCGACGCAGCCGGGATACCCGGCCCGAAGAGCACTTCTGTTGCAGGCGTTCCGGTCCGTTGGCCGTCCGGAATTGCCCCTCAAAGAAAGGCCCTTTTCACTAGGTCCGGTAGCCGTACTCGCAACTGATCTCGCCGGCCATGCTCTGCGGTACCGCAAGAACGGTAGCCCCGAAGCGTTCAAGGCCGTGAGCGAACTTCTGGAAGTGATTACCGACGCGGTCCGGAGTTGTGGCGGGTCGGTTCAAAGCCGCGTCGGCGAAAAGGTGGTCGCCGTCTTCCCGGACGCTGGCGCCGCATTCGCAGCCGCCCGACACCTCGCCACCTTACCCACCGACCCGGAAGGTCTTCCGTTCGTCGGCTGCATCGACTTCGGGCCGGGCCGGTTCGTCCGTCACAAGACTGGCGCGGTGTTCCAGGGCACCACCGCCGAGCGTGCAATGAGAGCCCTTGCTGTCATTGAACGCGGGAATCTCGGGCTGACCGATGACGCCGCCAGCCAGCCCGCCTTGATCCGACTGGCCCAAGGCTTCGAAGGCGAAGAGGTGAAACTAGGCGTCGCGACTATACGGCTGATCCGGTTCCTCGAAAGGAATGAGATCAAGCCGGAGGGCGATCACTCGGTGAGCGCCGCCTGAGCGGCTGCCAGCCTGGCGATCGGGACCCGGTAGGGAGAAGCCGAGACATAGTCGAGACCTACTCGGTGAAAGAAGCGCACCGATGCGGGATCTCCGCCGTGCTCGCCGCAAATACCCAGCTTGAGGCCGGACCTGGCTGAACGACCACGCTCGGTCGCGATCTTCACGAGTTCACCGACGCCGTCCTGATCGATCGACACGAACGGATCGATCTCGAAGATACCGTTCACCCTATAGTCCTCGAGGAAGTTGCCCGAATCGTCGCGACTGATCCCGAGAGCCGTCTGGGTCAGATCGTTGGTGCCGAAACTGAAGAACTGGGCACTCGCTGCGATGTCGCCGGCGCGCAGCGCGGCGCGCGGGAGCTCGATCATCGTCCCGACGAGATAGCTGAGGTCCCCTTTGCGCTCACGCTTCACCTCTTCGGCGACGGCATCGATTCGGTTCTTGATGATCTCAAGCTCGCGTTGGGTCGCCACCAGGGGAACCATCACCTCGGGGACGACGGCTTCGCCCGTCGCGGCGGCGGCATCGAGCGCGGCCTCGAAAATCGCGCGCGCTTGCATCTCGTAGATCTCCGGATAGGAAATCCCCAGGCGGCAACCGCGATGGCCGAGCATGGGATTGACTTCCCGCAGGGCCGCGGCACGCCGGCGCAGCTTTTCAGGGTCGGCGCCAGCTGCTGCCGCAACTTCCTCGATCTCTTCTTCGGTGTGCGGCAGGAACTCGTGCAACGGCGGGTCAAGAAGCCTGATCGTGACCGGCAGACCGTGCATGATCTTGAACAGATCGACGAAGTCCTTGCGCTGCATCGGCAACAGTTTGGCCAGTGCGGCGCGGCGCCCGGTTTCGCTGTCGGCCAGGATCATCTCGCGCACCGCGATGATCCGCTCGGCCTCGAAGAACATGTGCTCCGTACGACACAGGCCGATTCCTTCGGCGCCGAAGTCGCGTGCGACCTGCGCGTCGTTCGGCGTTTCCGCGTTGGCCCTGACGTTGAGGCGCCGGGCAGCATCCGCCCACGCCATGAGACGGGCAAAGTCGCCGGAAAGCTCCGGCTGGATCATGGCGACTTCGCCGATCATGACCTCGCCCTTGGCGCCGTCGATCGTGACGATGTCGCCTTTGGCAACGACGCGGTCCATTACCGAGAAGACCTGCTTCTTGTAGTCGATGCGCACGCTTCCCGCCCCCGAAACGCAAGGCGTTCCCATGCCGCGCGCAACAACGGCCGCGTGACTGGTCATGCCACCGCGACTGGTGAGGATGCCCTGTGCCGCGTGCATGCCGTGGATGTCCTCGGGACTGGTTTCCTCACGGACGAGAATCACCTTTTCCCCGGCATTGGCCATCGCTTCGGCCTCGTCCGCACTGAATACGACCTTGCCTGAGGCGGCACCCGGCGACGCCGGCAGCCCGCGTGCCACGACGTCCTTGGGCGCATTCGGGTCGAGGGTCGGATGCAGCAGCTGATCGAGCGATGCCGGTTCGATGCGTTTGATGGCCTCTGCCTCGGTAATGAGACCCTCATCGACCATCCCGACAGCGATTTTCAGGGCGGCGCGCGCCGTCCGCTTGCCGTTGCGCGTCTGCAGCATCCACAGCTTGCCTTCCTGCACCGTGAATTCGATGTCCTGCATGTCGCGGTAGTGGGATTCGAGCTTCTTGTAGATATCCTCAAGCTGCCCGAACACCTCCGGCATCAGCTCCTGCATCGAGCGCGACGTGGAGCCGTCGGCCTCGCGGGCCTCGCGGGTCAGGTGCTGCGGTGTGCGGATGCCGGCGACGACATCCTCGCCCTGGGCATTGACCAGGAACTCGCCAAAGAACTCCTTGTCGCCCGTCGACGGATTGCGGGTGAACGCGACTCCGGTCGCCGATGTATCGCCCATGTTGCCGAACACCATGGCCTGTACGTTTACGGCAGTGCCCCATGCGGCCGGAATATTGTGTAGACGCCGATAGGTCACCGCGCGCTGGTTCATCCATGAACCGAACACGGCGCCGACCGCCCCCCACAACTGCTCCTTGACGTCCTGAGGAAAAGGCTTGCCGAGCTCGCGCTTGACCAGATCGCCGTAGAGGCCAACCAGCCGGCGCAGGTCGCCCGCGTCCAGATCGGTGTCGCCGGCTACTCCCTTTTCGGCCTTCAGTTGTTCCAGAATTTCTTCGAAGTTGTGGTGATCGACGCCAAGAACCACGTCCGAATACATCTGGATGAAGCGCCGATAGCTGTCCCAGGCAAAGCGGTCATTGCCACTGGCCTTTGCGATGCCTTCGACCGTGGCGTCGTTCAGCCCAAGATTGAGCACCGTATCCATCATGCCGGGCATCGACGCGCGCGCGCCCGACCGCACCGAAACCAGCAACGGCCGGTCGGCGGACCCGAACTTCGCCCCGACGGTCTTCTCGACCTTCTCAAGAGCCCCCGCCACCTGCGCTTCCAGGTCGGCCGGGTACTGACGATCGTTCTCGTAGTAGGCGGTGCAGACTTCCGTCGTGACGGTGAAACCCGGCGGCACGGGAAGCCCGAGATTGCTCATTTCGGCAAGGTTCGCTCCTTTGCCACCCAACAGGTTGCGCATGTCGGCGCGCCCTTCGGCACTCCCATCACCAAAGCTGTAGACCCACTTCGTCATCGGTATCCTCGTTCTCCGCTAGCCCTCTAATTGGGAGAAATCTGCAACCTGATTGAGGGTTTCGCAGATCTGAGACAACAAGCGCAAGCGATTCTCCCGTAAGTCCGTTTCTTCGACATTGACCTTCACCTGATCGAAGAACGCGTCGATTGGCGCCCTCAGCCCGGCAAGGAACTCCATGGCACCAACGAAATCATGCCGATTGATGGCCTCGCCGCTGGCGGCAGCGACCTCCTGTAGGCGCGCAGCAAGGACGCGCTCGACCTCTTCGACAAGCACGCCCTGATCCGGCGGTTCGGCATAGGTTTTGCCGTCCTTCTTCGCCTCGATCCTGACGATGTTGCTGGCCCGTTTGTGAGCGGCGATCAGGTTGGCGCCGTCATCGGTTCGGAGGAACGCAGTCAGTGCGTCAACGCGGGTCCGCAAACGAAGCAGATCATCCTCGCCGCTGACACCGAACGCCGCGGCGACGACGTCATGGCGGACGCCGCGATCACGCAGGTAGACCCGCAGCCTTTCTTGCAGGAAAGCAAGGAGTTCATTCGCGTGGAAGGTCTTGCCCAAATCTCCATACCCGTCGCGGGCAGAAGCAAGCACCTCCGGAACCGGCAAGGACAAGCCGTTCTCGAGAATGATGCGGATAACGCCGAGCGCCGCTCGCCGTAGCGCAAAAGGATCCTTGGAACCCGTCGGGCTCTCGCCGATCGCGAAGAAGCCGACCAGCGTGTCGACCTTGTCTGCAAGCGCAACGGCGATCGAAACAGGCTGAACCGGCACGGGATCACTAGGCCCTTTCGGCGAATAGTGCGCCGCAATGGCGTCCGCCACCGCGGCGGGTTCGCCATCTCCAAGTGCGTAGTACCGGCCCATGATTCCCTGGAGCTCAGGAAATTCTCCGACAACGTTGCTAACGAGATCGGCCTTCGCCAGACGCGCCGCAGCGCGCACCTGGTCGCGGTCGGCGCCGTCCACGAAGTCCGCGATCCTTACCGCGAGGGCCTCGATCCGGTCGGCCTTCTGGTCGAGGGACCCGAGACTCGCATGAAAGATAATGTTGCGGAGTTGCGGCACGCAGCTCGCCAGACTGCGCTTGCGGTCCTGATCGTAGAAGAACTTGGCGTCCGAGAGACGCGCCCGAAGCACGCGCTCGTTTCCCGCGATGATCGAACGGCCCCCATCGGCCGCTTCCACGTTGGCAACGCATATAAACCTGGGCGCAAGACGACCATCACGATAGCGCAGCGCGAAGTATTTCTGGTGTCCGCGCATGGAGGCGAGGAGGATCTCCTCGGGAACCTCAAGAAAGCTCTCTTCGAAACGGCCGGTCAGCACGACCGGCCACTCGACGAGCCCGGCCACCTCCTCGAGCAGCGCCGGGTCCTCGACGACGACCAGCCCTTCCTGCGCCGCGTCGAGTCCATCGGCCGCAGCAATGAACGCTTCACGCTCACCAGCGTTCAACATGACGCGCGAGTCACGCAGCTTCACGCGGTAGTCGGCATAGTTCGCGACGGGAAATGCATGGGGAGCATGGAAACGGTGTCCGGCCGTCCGGTCACCGGATTGGACCGGGCCGAATGAAAACCGAACGACGTGGCCGCCGAACAGACAGAGGATCGAATGAATCGGACGGACCCATCGGACGGAATGCTCGCCCCAGCGCATGGACTTGGGCCAGGTGATCCCGGCGATCGCCTTCTCGAGGCCTTCCGCGAGGAAGCTCCCGGTTGCCTGCCCTTTCCGCTCGACGACCGCAAAAAGGAACTGACCCTTGCTTGTGTCCCGGACCTCGACCTGGTCTCGGGAAAGGCCCACCGACGCAAGAAAGCCCGCAATTGCCTTCTCGGGCGCATCGGCGCGCGGACCCCGCCGCTCTTCCTTGGTATCCGGCTGCCCCTCCGGCAGGCCGTCGACCAAAACCGTTAGACGCCGTGGTGTCCAAAGCGCCTCTGCGCGGTCCCACGTCAGCCCGCCTTCCTTGAGAAGGCCGAGCACGGCATCCTTCAGCGCCGCGGCCCCTGAGGCCTGCATCCGGGCTGGAATCTCTTCCGACAGTATTTCGAGCAGGAACTCAGCCATCGCCGAGTCCGTCCAGCCACACCTCGCAGCACGCTTTCGCCAACGCCCTGACCCGCCCGATGTAGGCCGCACGCTCGGTTACGCTGACGACCCCGCGCGCATCGAGGAGATTGAAAAGGTGGCTGGCCTTCATGCACTGGTCATAGGCCGGCAGCGCCAGGCGCTTGTCGACCAGGGCCTGACACTGCTTCTCCGCATCCTTGAAGTGCTGCAGCAGTATGGCCGTGTCGGCGTACTCGAAGTTGAACGCCGAGAACTCACGCTCAGACCTCAAGAACACGTCGCCGTAGGTCACGCCGGAACCGTTCCAGTCGAGGTCGTAGACGTTCTCGACCCCCTGAACGTACATCGCCAGACGTTCCAGCCCGTAGGTGAGTTCCCCGGAAACCGGATTGCAGTCGAAGCCGCCAACCTGCTGGAAATAGGTGAACTGGCTCACTTCCATGCCGTCGCACCACACTTCCCAGCCGAGGCCCCAGGCGCCAAGCGTGGGACTTTCCCAATCGTCCTCGACAAACCTGATGTCGTGATTGGCAAAGTCGATGCCGATCACGGCAAGGCTGTCGAGGTAGAGCTGCTGGATGTCCGGCGGCGACGGCTTGAGAATGACCTGAAACTGGTAGTAGTGCTGAAGGCGATTGGGATTTTCGCCATATCGCCCGTCAGCGGGCCGACGCGACGGCTGGACGTAGGCTGCGCGCCACGGCGCCGGCCCCAACGAACGAAGCGTCGTCGCGGGGTGAAAGGTCCCCGCGCCCATCTCGATGTCGTAGGGCTGAACAATGACGCACCCCTGCCGGGCCCAATACCCCTGCAACGATAGGATGAGGTCCTGAAAGGAGGGCGCGGGCCCGTCCACCATTGCGAAAATGTGCGGTTCCGGAGGGTGAGAAGCGCGGGCAAAGTAGCCGCGCGGCCGGGCCCGGTCAACCCGGCTGCTGCGCAGGCCTTAGGCTAAGGGGCAGCCTGCTTTTCCGCAGTTTTTTGCCGATTCTGCCGGGACGTAGGCCCCGCACTTGCTGCACTGGATGGTGTCTCCCACCGAGTCGTCCGAATCCGTGTCCTTGCGGCGGGCCAACATCTTGTATCCGAACCAGACCGCAGCAATGACCACAACGGTAAAGAAGAGTTTCGGTAGGCTGAATCCAAACATCTAGAGACCGTAACGCGCCCAAAGGGCGCGCTCCTCAACCGCCGTCATCACCCCATCGGCCCAGAACGCCACGGAAGCTGCCGCGTCCGCCGTCCCCGCAAACCGTAGCCGCCGGCGCAACCAGCCCATTTCCCCGCCAAAGACCCTCAGCCGAACTTTCTCGCCATAGCGCTCGCGAAGGACGCCTCTAAGGTCCCCGAGGCCGTCTATGAGTCCCAACTCAAGCGCACGCCGGCCGGTCCAGAATTCGCCGGAAAACAGATCCGCGGGGGCGCCTCTAAGGCGCTGCCCGCGCCGCTCGACCACCAGCCGGCGAAAAGACGCATGCATCTCGGTTTGTAGGGAAGCCAGACGCTCGACATCGCCGGGCTTCTCCGGGAGGAACGGATCCAGGAAGGACTTGCGCTCACCGGATGTGTGGACCCGACGCTCGACCCCGATCTTCCCGATCAGGTCCTGCAGGCCAAAGCCGCTTGAGATAACGCCGATGCTGCCGATGATCGAGTTCTCGTCGGCAAAGATCTCGTCAGCGGCGCAGGCGAGCCAATAGCCGCCGGAAGCCGCAACATCCTGGGCGAACGCCAGAACCTTGAGACCTTTCTCTTCGGCGAGACTGCGAATCCTGCGATAGACAAGCGCCGACTGCACCGGCGACCCGCCTGGCGAATTGAGATCGAGCGCAATGGCCACGGCACCTTTTACGCGGAATGCCTTTTCGATCGGTCCCGCCATTCCCGGAAGGTTGATCCCGCCGCGCAGCCTCCCGCCGCCGGCAATAACGCCGTTCAGTCGGATGATTGGAACGACGGGCACCCGTCGCGAAACAAGGGGGATTCTCATGATCCGACATTAGGGAGCGACCCGCGGCGCGGCAACTCGAGAGGCTTGCCGCCGCGAAGAACGGCCTCCGCAGCAGCCGTATAGCCACCGGCCCCATCATGAAGGACGAACGGTGCCAGGGTGCGGAGCCCGGGCGGCCCCTCTCGCCAAGCCTGGATCACAGACCTGATCGGCGGTCGCCCCTGCTTGGCGGCAAGCGGCAAGACGCTGACCGACCAAGTAGACCCATCGAGGTCGCGCAGCGCCGTGTGCAATCGGTCGAACGGACAGATCACGGTGAGGCTAACCTGCGCCAGGGACGCGCACCGCGCGACCCAGTCCTCCAGTGGAATGGTCGATTCGCGTCGCGCCATCGCCCGCGCCAGATCCGGCGAAGCGGGCTTAGCCTGAGAGAAGTACGGGGGGTTCGAGAGGACGTGCGAAAACGTGAGCGAACCTGGAACAGAAGCGAGATCACTTTCTTCAATGGTGATTCGATCGCGCCAGCCGTTTGCAACCACGTTGTGTCGCGCGCAGGCGAGGGCCAGTGGATCGACGTCGATCCCCGTGAATCGACATTGCCTGAGACGAAACGCCGCAGCCAACATCGCCGCACCGGCACCGACGCCGACATCGAGCAGCGTGTCCCCGGGTTCGGCCCACACCGCGGCACCGACAAGCACCGAATCGCTGGTGGCCCGGAATCCTTTCCGTGGCTGCCGCAGCGTGATCTGGCCACCGAGAAGCGTGTCGTCGGTGACGTTGGCGTCTAGTTGTTGCGTTGGTCGAACTCCACGCCGGCGGCCCGCAGAATGCTTCTTGCACGTTCGCCCTGCTCGCTGGCGACCATGAGCCGCCGAGGGATAGCGCCAATGCTGCCCTCCAGAATGGATGTATGCGCGTCGAGGACGAACGGCTCTATCCCCTCCCCGCGGAGCAAGGCCTCGAGCCAGGTGATCATGACAACGTCGTTGGTTCTGAATACTTCAAGCATGGGTCGCAACGGTTGTGGGCCGGTTGCTTGACCGGCCTGCGAAGGGCCACCTATGCTCGCCGCAGCCTTCCGGGGCGTCAAGAAAGGGCCGGATTTGACCAATGTTGTAAAGCTGGACGAAGAAAGGGCCCGCACCGGGGCGGCCCTTGATCGCCTCAAAACGCTTGTCGCAGCAGACCTTGACCAGGTGAACCAGGTCATTCTGCAGAACATGCAAAGCCGTGTCGCCCTGATCCCGCAGCTCGCCGGGCATATCATTGCCTCGGGCGGTAAGCGCATTCGGCCGATGCTGACACTCGCGTCGGCGAACATGTGCAATTACCGTGGAAACCGCCACATCAATCTGGCGGCTTGCGTCGAATTCATCCATACCGCGACGCTCCTCCATGACGACGTGGTCGATGACAGCGCCCTCCGGCGTGGTGTCGAGACCGCCAACGCGCTCTGGGGCAACGAGGCGAGCGTTCTCGTAGGCGACTTCCTGTTCAGCCGGGCATTCCAGGTCATGGTGGCGGACGGTTCGCTGCGCGTGCTCGAGATTCTCTCCACGGCGTCCGCCGTCATCGCCGAAGGCGAAGTCCATCAGTTGCTGACGACCAACGATACCGCGACCAGCGAGGATACCTACCTCGATGTCATCGCCGCGAAGACGGCGACGCTGTTTTCCGCAGCCTGCCGCATCGGCGCGGTCGTGGCCGACAGGCCCCGTGCCGAGGAGGAAGCGCTCGAAAGCTACGGACGAAATCTCGGAATTGCCTTTCAGCTCGTCGACGACGCGCTCGACTACTCGTCGCATTCGTCCACCCTCGGCAAGACCGTGGGCGACGACTTCCGCGAGGGAAAGATCACCCTCCCCGTCATCCTCGCCTATCGCCGCGGCAACGACGAGGAACGGCAGTTCTGGCACCGGACGCTCGAGAACGGAGAACAGGCCAAGAGCGACATTGCGCATGCGATCGGCTTGATGGAAAAGCACCATTCGTTGCGAGACACCATCGACCGTGCCCGCCACTACGGGGCCAAGGCCAAGGATGCCCTGGGTATCTTCCCCGCCGGCAATGCCAAGACGACCCTGCTCGACCTGGTCGATTTCTGCATAGATCGCAGCCACTGAGGCGTTGCGCCCGGCCGGCAGGTGCCGGTTTCGTAAACGCCTGGCGCCATAGCGCCGGGAGCCTTGCGACCCCCCAACTCCGGCGCTATAAGCGGCCCCTGTCGGAGTGTAGCTCAGCCTGGTAGAGCACTACGTTCGGGACGTAGGGGCCGGTGGTTCGAATCCACTCACTCCGACCATTCTCGCCTCACAACGCCCCTGCTACGGCATCGCCGAGGTCGCGCGTCGTCGCGTTTCCGCCCATGTCCGGGGTGCGCACGCCGCCATCGGCGAGCACCTCTTCGATCGCCGACACGATATCGGCGGCGGCGCCTTCCTGGCCGAGATGTTCCAGCATCATGGCGCCGGACCAGATCTGGCCGATCGGATTGGCGATTCCCTTTCCCGCGATGTCGGGTGCCGAGCCGTGCACAGGCTCGAACATCGAAGGCGCCGTCCGTTCCGGATTGATATTGCCCGAAGGGGCGATGCCGATGGTGCCCGTCGTCGCCGGCCCCAGATCGGACAGGATGTCGCCGAACAGGTTGCTACCCACCACGACGTCGAACCAATCGGGGTTGCGCACGAAATGAGCGGTCAGGATATCGATATGGAACTTGCTGGTTCGGACCTGAGGATACTCCCTCGCGATGGCCTCGAACCGTTCGTCCCAGTAGGGCATCGTGTGAATGATCCCGTTCGACTTGGTCGCCGAGGTCAGGTGCGCCCGTGGCCGGCGTGACGCCAGATCGAAGGCATAGCGCATGATCCGGTCGACGCCTCGCCGCGTGAAGACCGTCTCCTGCACCACCATTTCCGCATCAGTGCCGCCGTACAGGCGACCGCCGACCTCGGAGTATTCACCCTCGACGTTCTCGCGCACGACCCAATAGTCGATCGATCCCGCCCCCCGACCGGCAAGCGGCGAGGGCACGCCATCGAACAGTCGCACGGGACGCAGGTTCACATATTGGTCGAATTGCCTTCTGATCGGAATCAGCAGGCCCCAAAGGGAGATGTGGTCGGGAACGCCGGGAAACCCCACCGCGCCCAGAAAAATGGCATCGAAGGCACGCAACTGCTCGATCCCGTCTTCAGGCATCATGCGGCCGGTCTTGTGAAACCGCTCGCAGCTCCAGTCGAAGGTCTGCCACTGAAACGAGATTCCGTGCCGGCCACCCACCGCCTCGAGGACTTTCATCCCCTCGGGCACGACTTCGAGGCCGATGCCGTCGCCCGGGATGGTTGCAATGCGCAGCGTGTTCGTTTCCGTCATTGCCGTCTCCTTCGCATTTCGCACCTTGTTGTAGCGAGCGTTTGCCCGCCCACGCTACTCTGTTTCAGCCAATGAGGGAGCAACGTGAGATGAAGCGGAAGGTCATCGGCCTGCTCGTTGCCACGGCGCTGCTTGGACTCGACGCATCCAACGCCCTCGCCCAGGAGTGGATATTCGTCCGCGCCCGCGCGATCGACGGCGATACGATTCGGATCGAGGCCCGTGAAATCGGCGAATTGACCTTCCACCTCGATGGCATCGATGCGGTCGAAAGCAGACAGCGTTGTGGACCGGGGCGGCGGGAAACCGCGGAGTGGAGCTGCGGCCTGACCGCACACCTGCACCTCGTTCGCCTGTTCGAAGAGCGGGGCCTCCTGCGTTGCCGCCTCGTCGGTCGGCACCAAGACGGCCTGCCACTGGCGGAATGCAATTTGCGCGGCGGCCTGAGCGTCAGCTACGAAATGGCGAAGGAGGGCTTGGCACTTGCCTTGCCCGATGCGGACGAGGCGCTTCGCGCGGCCCAAGAAGACGCTCGAACAAATGAACGCGGCATCTGGCAGGGCCCTTTCGACGCCCCGTGGGATTGGCGAAGAAACAATCCGGGCACATAGTGCACTCGTACTACCGCTGCGGAGCATACCTTGAGGAACACCGCCATCGTCGTTGCCGCCGGCTGTCTGATCGCCGCGATATCGCTCGGGGTTCGATCGGGATTCGGCCTTTTCCTGCAGCCGATGTCCGCAGATCTCGGTTGGGGCCGAGAGGTGTTTGCGCTTTCCATCGCAATCCAGA
The DNA here is from genome assembly GCA_038148335.1 of Alphaproteobacteria bacterium. Taxonomy (GTDB): domain Bacteria; phylum Pseudomonadota; class Alphaproteobacteria; order SHVP01; family SHVP01; genus CALJDF01. The sequence continues at coordinate 32,368 of JAYQVF010000012.1, forward strand.
ACCTTGTCTGGGGTCTGGGTCAGCCCTTCGCCGGTGCGATTGCCGACCGATACGGGTCGGGCCGCGTTCTGGCGGTCGGCGGGTTGATCTATGGCCTTGGCGTGGCGCTCATGTCGGTATCTTCATCACCGACATCGATGCACGTCACCGCTGGCATCATGATCGGCCTCGGCATGTCCGGTGCGTCGTTTGCGGTTGTCCTGGCAGCCCTGTCGCGGCTGGTTCCGAAAGAGCGGGTCGGCTGGGCGCTCGGCATGGGCACCGCGGCCGGCTCTCTTGGCCAGTTCCTCATCGTTCCTCTGGGCCAGGCGTTTCTTTCGGCATACGGCTGGCAAACGGCTCTTGTCCTGCTCAGCCTCGTGGCCTTTTTCATGGTGCCCCTGGCGGCTCCCCTCAGCGGAAAGCCAGACGATGTCGGAAGGCCGCAAACGCTAGGCGAGGCTTTGCGCGAGGCCGGCAGCCACCGGGGCTACTGGCTCCTGCTGTCGGGCTTTTTCGTTTGCGGGTTTCACGTCGCGTTCGTCTCGACGCATTGGCCGGCCTATCTCACCGGACATGGTTTCAGCGGATCGACCGCTGCGTGGGCCCTCGCCACCGTTGGCCTATTCAACATTGCCGGCGCCTATGCTTCGGGCTCGTACGCCGGGCGCTTTCGCGACAAGAAGATATTGAGCGGCATCTATGCGGCACGCGCGGTTGCGATGTGCGCCTATGTCGTTCTACCGATCTCGCTCTGGTCCACCTTTTTGTTCGCCGCTGTGATCGGCCTCCTTTGGCTCTCGACCGTGCCGCTGACGTCGGCAATCGTTGCGCGGATTTTTGGGCCGCGGTACCTGGCGACGCTTTTCGGAATCGTGTTTTTCAGCCACCAGATCGGTGCGTTCATGGGCGCCTGGCTGAGCGGCGTGGTGTTTGACGCCACCGGCACCTACCTGCCGATTTGGTGGGCGTCGGTCGCGCTCGGCGCCTTCGCTGCCATCGTCAATCTACCGATCGACGACCGCACCCTCGGCAGTACCGAGAACGCGGTTCGCGCCTAGGGGTTATCGCCCGCCAGGGTTTCGCCGGAGAGAGCCAGCCCCGAGGCCGGCAGCAGCGCAACGCCACTGTCGCGCAACGCCTTGTGCGCCGCCTGATTGGCCGCGTACCGCACTTCGAAATAGCGCATGCTGGGAACCCAGAACCGCAGGCCGATGACAAATCCCCCATAGGTGAAGTCGTGGAGCCCGACACGCGGCGCCGGGTCGGTCGCCACGCCCGCCGTCCCGCGGACAGCTCCACTAAGGGCCGCAAACGCCTTTTCCAGATCGGTGTCGTCCTCGACCGCGATCCGCGTTTCCACAATCCGAAGCTCGTTCGAGTTCACCAGGATCTGGCCGATGATCTCCTTGTTGGGAACGAGAATGCGTTCTCCGTCCTCGCCGGTCAGCAAAGTCGTGGTCAGAGAGATCTCCGTGACGACGCCGCTGTAGCCACGAACGTTGATCGTGTTTCCAACGACAAACGGCCGGGTCAGAATCAGGGCCAGACCAGCGGCATAGTTCGACAGGACACCCTGCAC
>JAYQVF010000013.1:0-31899 GCA_038148335.1 Alphaproteobacteria bacterium
GGTCGTGCCCGCGCGATCGCCAATGCCATCGGATAGCCGATCGCAAGGCAGCTCAGCGTCGCGATTGCGGCGATCCGGATCGATCCGATGAAGCCGTCGAGGTAGTAGGTGTCGGTGAGAAGAAAGCCGTAGTTCTCGAGGTCGCCGAGGAATGTCGGCCCCTCCCAGTCGACCAGCGGGGTATAGGGCGGGATCCCGACGACGGCATCGCTAAGGCTGATCGCCCCCACGACCGCAATCGGCAGGGCGAAAAACACCATCATCCATGCATAGGGCGGCAGGAGTACGGCGAGACGCCCACGCCTCAACATCAGCCCCTCGCCGTGCCGGCGAAACAGACCGCCGCTTCCGCAGGCCAGGAAAGCCCCACCTTGCCCCCAGTCTGCAGACCCGCAGCCGAGTCCTCGCCGGCTAGCCGCACGTCAATCAGCCTATTGCCGGAAAGTTCAACCTGAATCACCCAGGCGTTTCCGAGAAACGCCATGCCGCGCACAGTACCGGCGATCCCGTCTCCACCCGCACCGGCGTGCAGACGAATGCGCTCGGGGCGCACCATGATCGAGACCTGCGCGCCGGTCGCGACATCGTGCGCGCCAGCAGCCCCGACCGGTACGTCGAGTCCCGCATCCACGACAACGGTGTCCCCCACAACATCGCGGACAGCGCCGTCGATCCAGTTGGCATCGCCGACGAAGCCAGCGACGAACCGGTTGACCGGCCTGTCGTAGATGGCCCGGGGCGTATCCTGCTGGACGATGCGCCCATCCTCCATGACCGCGACGCGGGTCGAGAGGCTCATGGCCTCTTCCTGATCGTGGGTCACCATGACGAAGGTGATCCCGAGACGCCGCTGCACGGCGCTGAGCTCGAAACGCGCGCGCTCGCGCAGCCGCCGGTCGAGTGCCGCCAACGGCTCGTCGAGAAGCAGTATCTTGGGACGAAGCGCCAGGGCCCGGGACAGCGCCACCCGCTGGCGCTGTCCGCCGGACAGCTCGGAGGGTTTGCGGCGGGCCAGATTCTCGATCGAGAACATGGCGAGCGTTTCCCCGACCCGACGATCGATTTCCGCCCGCGGCAAGCCCTCCTGGCGCAGACCGAACGCGACGTTGCGGGCGACGGTCATATGCGGAAACAGGGCATAGGACTGGAAGACGGTGTTCACCGGCCGCTCGTAGGCCGGCACGTCCGTCATGTCCTGTCCGTCGAGGATTACCCGCCCCTCGTCGGGGTGCTCCAGACCGGCGATCAGACGCAGCAATGTCGTCTTGCCGCAGCCGGACGCGCCAAGCAACGAGAAGAACTCGCCACGACTAACGGAAAGGTCGACAGCATCAGCGGCGACGACATCGCCGAAGCGACGGGTGACGCCCTTGAGATCGATGATGGGCGCCTGGCCGGACGCCTCACTGTTGTCCACGTCGCCGCCCGGCGGCGCTACGTTCAACGCCGCTTGGCCTTGATGCGCGCCCACAACCGATTGCGGGCACGCTCGAAGTCTTCACCGACGACCGGAAAGGTATAGAGCTTTACGTCGTCCGACGGATTGACCGCGGGATCGTTGCGGATCGCTTCGTCGGTGAACGCTCCCGCCTCGGGAACGGCGTTGGCATAGCCCACTGCCGTCGAAATCGGTCCGATGACTTCCGGCGTGAGCAGGAAATCGATGAACTTGTGCGCGTTGCCGGGATGCGGCGCGTCGGCCGGGATGGCCATGACGTCGACGTTGAAGGCCGCGCCCTCGCGTGGCAGGAAGATCTGGATGTTGACGCCGTTGCCCGATTCCTTGGCCCGCTCCCGCGCCTGGACGAGGTCGCCGGCATAGCCCATCGCAACGCATGTCGCGCCATTGGCCAGGTCGTTAATGTAGGCCGATGAGTGAATGTACCGGTAATTGACCCTGGCGGCGGTCAGGACGTCGGCCGCCGCCTTGAGGTCGTCGTCATTGGTCGAGGTCGGATCGCGGCCGACAAAGGCCAAAGCGGCAGGGAAGGTCTCTTCCGGTGCGTCAAGCAGGGTTACGCCACACCCCTTGATCTTGAACAGGACCTTAGGATCAAACAGAAGCGCCAACGAGCCGACCGGCGCGTCCGGCATCAGTTCCCGAATCTTGTCCACGTTGTAGCCGATCCCCGTGCCCGCCATCATGTAGGGCACACCGAACCGGTTCTCGGGGTCGGCAATCGTCAGCTGTTTCAGAATGGCCGGATTGATCTTGGCATAGTTGGCAAGCTTGCCGCGATCGAGGGGCTGGTAGGCGCCCGCCTTTATCTGCTTGGCAAAGAACGGCGTCGCGGAGGGAAAGACGACGTCGTACCCGGAGTTGCCGGCCAGGAGTTTCGCCTCGAGGATTTCGTTCGAGTCGTAGACGTCGTAGTTGATCTTGATTCCGGTCGTCGCCGTAAAGCGCTCGAGCGCCTCCTCGGTGATGTAGTCGGACCAGTTGTAGACGTTGAGGACCGGCTCCTCCTGGGCCCAGGCCGGGGCTACCGCCAAAGCCAGAAACGCACCCAGCAGACCCAAGACACGCGCGCGCAACGACCCCATTTCGACGTCCTTTGTTTTGGGGGAACACTTGGCGTGATACTCGATTCACGCAGCCGGTGCTGTCAAAGGGTTTCGCGACGAAGAAGCGCGCGTTGCCCGTTCAGGCGCCGGTAAACCGGAAGGCCCCGCCGTGCCGCACGATCCGCCCCGCCACCGGTGTCGGGAAATGGGCCGCCAGCAGGTACGTGGGAGTGTCGGCAAGCCGTTCGATCAGCGCGGTCCGGGTCACCCGCGACTGGTCCGGATCCTCGCAGAACCGGCTCGACCACTGTGGGTAGGTCATCTGGGCCGCGTGATGGATCGTATCGCCGCACAGGAGCGCGCTCGCCCCACCGGACTCCACGTTGATCACGATGTTGCCGGGGGTATGACCGGGCGCCGGCGCCAGCCAGATCGCGTCCTCGAGCGCGTGGTCAGACTCGACCATGACGGCCTGCCCGTGCTCGACCACCGGCAGGACGCTGTCGTCGAAGGACCCATGGTTGACTTCCTCGCCGCCGGCCCGCTTCGCATTCCAGAACTCGTACTCCTCGCGGGCGAAGACATAGCGGGCATTGGGAAAGGTCGGCACCCACCGGCCGTCGAGGAGCTTCGTATTCCATCCGACGTGATCGACGTGGAGATGGGTGCACATGACGAAGTCCACCTCCTCGGGGCGAACGCCGAGCCTGGCCAGGTCCTCGAGATAGGGGTTGTTGAGGTGGTGCCAGAACTCTCGCGCCGGCCGGTGCTTGTCGTTACCCACGCACGTATCCACCAGGATCGTGTGCTTCGGCGTCCTCACGACGTAGGTATGGAAGCTCATGATGAGCTTGCCGGTCGCAGGGTCGACGAAATTCGGCGCCAGCCAGTGGCGTTCCGCATCGATCGCCTCGCGCGTCGCCTCGGGAAACAGGAAATCGGGCTCGAACATGGGACGTTCGGACTCAATGACCCGATCGATCCGGACGTCGCCCACCGCCAGTGTCTTCATGGCGTTACTCCTATTCGGCCGCTTGTGCCGATGCGGCGGCGCCATCTTGGTCGATGAGGCGCTGCAGGATTCGGCGCGCCCGGATGCCGCCGCCGTCGGCCGAGATATTCACGGTCCGGCGGTCCGGGAAACGGTCCATGCCCGCCTGAACGGCTTCGATCGCCATAACATCCTCGGTGAAGGCCGTAATGAACTGCGCTCTGACGGTCGCCGAAACTTCCGCCTCACCGAGCCGAAAGTTCCGCACATGGGTCCAGAAGTAGTAACTGGTCTTCTCCGTCGAAGGCGTAACCAGATTGAAGGCGTGCAATTCGATCCCTTGCGAGCGGTCGCCCTGCGGCGCGCCGCTGCCGGCGATGCAACTGCCCATGTCGACCTCGACCATCGCCGGCGGCGTGTAGGTAATGATCTGCCAGCGATCGACGTTCTCCGTGAAACCGCCGAGCCTGGCGTAGACGGGCGCCGCCGGCCGATCGAGGATCCAGCGGGTCACGACGACGTTGTCGCCGCGCTGTTCCGTGGTCTGCGGAATTTCCGCGACATCCGCCGTGCCGAGCGTGCTCTTGTGGAGAAAGCTCACATGGCTGGGGTCCAGAAGGTTGTCGGCAACCAGCCGATAGTCGCCGCGGACGGGGATCGCATCGCCACATACGACCTCCCATTCCGGATGGTCGTTGCGCCATATCTCGGGCACCAGATCCGGATCGGCCTGCGCGGGGTCGCCCATCCATATCCACACGAATTTCCAGCGCTCCACAGTCGGGAACTGCTTGATGCCGGCGCCGCGCGGGACGACCTCCTGCCCCGGCACATGGGTGCAGGCCCCGGTACAGTCGAACTCCATGCCGTGATAGCCGCACACGACAACGTCGCCCTTGAGTTCGCCTGCAGACAAAGGGTAGTGCCGGTGAGAACAGCGATCTTCCAGCGCGACCGGCGTGCCGTCTTCGCGGCGATAGAGAACGACCGGTTCGTCGAGGTAGGTACGGCCCAGCAACGAACGACCCACTTCGTGAGACGCCGCGGCGACGTACCAGCAATTGCGTAGAAACATGCCCCTGTCCTCCTTTGCCGCAGGATAGCCGCGCGCGAAAGCGCGCTCAAACTCTATGCCGCAAGGATCAGGTCGGCCGCCCGCTCGGCGATCATCATCGTCGGCGCCGCCGTATTGCCACCGGTGATGTCCGGCATGACCGAGGCGTCGGCGACGCGCAGGCCGGCGACCCCGTGTACGCGAAGCGCGGCATCGACCACCGCGCCGTTCTCCGGGCGAAGCCCCATGGCGCATGTCCCGACCGGATGAAACGACGTCGATGCCGATGCGCGAATCCAGCGTTCGAGTTCGGCATCGCCCGCAACGTCGGGCCCCGGCAGCCGCTCGACCTTGGTCCACCGGCGCAGCGCCGGCTGGCGCGCAACGTCACGGACCACCGGTAACCCCGCCTTCAGCGCCATGACATCGGCCGCGACGGCCAGGTAGTTCGGATCGATCATGGGCTTTTCCAGGGGATTGGCCGACCGAAGCGTCAGGGTGCCACGGCTCTCCGGACGCAACTGATAGACGTGAATGATGAAACCGTTCTCGCGCCATGCACCCCATTGCAGGAGACGCTGGGTCGGCAAACCCGGCATGAAGGTAAGCTGGACATCGGGCTTCCCGAGTTCAGACCGGCTCCGCGCGAAGGCGCTTGCCTGGCTTTGCATGAGCGCCCCGGGTCCAATGCCGAACAGCCACGCCGCCGCCGTCGCCGCAACGGCGCGATCCGGGCGGATCAAACGATTGAAGGTAGCGTTCTCGGTGCAATCCAGCACGACGTAGACGCCGGCATGATCGTGCAGATTCTGCCCGACGCCCGGCAGGTCGGCGTTGCAGGCGATGTCCAGGGCGCGCAGCGAATCCGCCGGGCCGATTCCTGATAGCAGCAGCAGTTGCGGGCTGTTGACGGCGCCGCCCGCCAGCACGACCTCACGACCCGCACGCACGTTCTCTTCTCGCCCGTCGGGCAGCACGTATGTCACACCGACCGCCCGACCGCGTTCGACGTTGATTCTTGTTACATGGGCCCGTGTACGCACACTCAGCGTCGGACGCGATCGAACCGGCTCGAGGAAGGCCCGCGCCGTATTCTGACGACGCCCCCGAAATATCCCGTAGTCGTGGCGCCCGAATCTCTCTTGTCGATCCCCATTGAAGTCGTCCGTTGCCGGCAACCCGGCCTCCTCACAGGCTGCCAGGAAAGCCTGGGCGAGCGGCCCGGTGGCCGGCGGCGTGGTCACCCGAAGCGGCCCCTCCTTGCCGTGGTATGGCGCCCCTTTATCCGAATGCGCCTCGCTGCGCAGGAAATACGGCAGCACCGAATCGTAGGACCACCCCTCCAGCCCTTTGGCGGCCCAGGCATCGTAGTCGTCGCGATGACCGCGGGCGTAGACCATCCCGTTGATCGAAGAACTGCCCCCCAGCACTTTGCCGCGAGGCCAATGAACGGTCCGCCCGCCCAGGTGGGCCTGCGGCACCGTGTCGTAGCCCCAGTTGATCGACGGCATGTGATAGAGGAGCCGCGTCATCAGCGGCACGCTGATCATCGGGCTCCAGTCGCGACCGCCCGCTTCCAGCAGCAGCACCCGGCAGTCACGCGACAACCTGTTAGCGAGAATGCAACCGGCCGAGCCCGCCCCGACAACGATATAGTCGAAGGCCTCGCGGCCGCTCATCAATCAAGCGACTTCACGAAGGAATCGAGATCCTTGTTCAGACGGTCGGGCGCCTCCCAGAATGGGCAGTGCCCGATGCCGTCGTAGAGCACCATCGCCTTCCGGTCGTGCGGGATTTGGGACAGCGTGTATTCGCCCGCGAACGGCAAGACGATCTGGTCCTGCGAGCCATGCACCTGCATGAACGGCACCGACAATTTCCCCATGACATCGGCGTTGTCCGAAACGCGTGCAAGCATCCAGCGACGGATCTCGGGCGGCACCATCATGTTGTATGCGAGCATTAACTCGAACTCCTCGGTTGGCAGCGGCTTCGCCGTGCACGCCTGAAGAAATCCGATCGTCCCGCGGATGTTTTCCCCCGGATCGGCAGAGAACATGTCGCCCAGATGATCGCCGGCGCCGCGGCCGAACATCTTTGAGGTGATCTCCGTCCCCTGCTGCGTCGGCGAACCGATGAGGAATAAGCCGCGCATCCGCGAATCGCCGTAGTGGCGGAGGTAGTCGGCCGCCCAGTTGCCGCCCATGGACCAGCCCACGAAAACGAACTTGTCGATGCCGCAATGATCCAGCACGGCGTTGATATCGCCGGCGATCGGGGCGGCCTGGTTATAGGCGCCCTCGTCCCAGGGCTTCGCCGAGGCGCCATGGCCTCGGATGTCGATCGAAATGAGTCGGTAGGTGTCCGCGAGAACGCTCGTCCGTTGACGCTGCCAGCAAAGGGCCGCCTGGTTGAAACCGTGGATGAGCAGAAGCGCCGGGCCGTCCCGTCGTCCCTCGTCATAGACCGCGATCTCGACTCCGTCGGCGCCGCCAATTCTTTCCATCCTCGCCTCCCTTTTCCCGTTTTTCTTAGGTCAGGCGGAACAACGCCGCAACCGCGAGCAACTTAGCGATAGCGGATTCCTTCGTCACGCCGGTAGCCGGCGACGGCCAGGCCGCCGAACGCAATCGTGTAGCCAAGGAGCCAGATCCAGGATCCGCCCGGCCAGGGCAAGTCGAGGACGCTCGCCCATGCCAGTTCGCCGATGTGCCGGGTCGGAAGAACACGCGAAAATGCATCGAGGAAGCCGGGCATGCTGCTCGGCGGCACGAACAATCCGCCGCCGAACGAGAGCGCCAGGTAGAAGATGTTGGCCACCGGCAAGGCCGCCGTCGACGGCGCCCAGTACCCGATGGCGATCCCGAATAACGCCATCGGGATGGCGCCGCCAAGGACTGAAGCGAACAATCGCAACCAGGACGAAGCTATCATCCCGACGTCGGTCAGGATCAGCGCGACGGCGACGACGAAGGCAACCGCGACGGTCGCGAAGATCGTCGCCGCGACCACAGTCGCTCCAAAGCGGATCGCGGGTTCTACCGGCAGCACCCGCGCGAACTTCTCCCAGGGCGATTCGCGCTGGCTGGCGATGCCGACCCCGAATTGAAAAAAGGCAACGCCGAGCGCGGCGAAGATGGCAAAAGACGCCATCACGACGTTGGCGCCCTTGCGCGATTCCGTCGTTGTTGTCCCGATGAACACGAAGATGACCGCCGGGAGTAGCATCGTGATCACCGAATAAGCCGGCGTTCTAAGCAACTGAAGCAACGTGGCGCGCGAATGCTCGATCAGGAGCCTCATCCTTCAGCGCCTCCGGTGATTTCGACGAAGGCGTCCTCGAGGCTGGCCGGCCGAACTTCGAGATCGACGAACGGTATGCCGCGTTCGACCAGGGCGCGGACGAAAACGTCCGCATTCGAGGCCAGGACGACGACATGCTCCCCGTTTCGCTCCGCCCGCACTGCACCCGGCAGCCCGTCAGGATCAGGCCCACGATAGCTGACCCTCGCCTGCCCGACCTCGCGCCGGATGGCTTCGACGCTGCCGTCGGCCACCGCCTTTACCCGATGAATCACCACGATACGCGACGCCAGGGCTTCCGCTTCCTCAAGGTAGTGGGTGGTCAGAACGACGGTACCGCCATGATCCCTGAAGACCCGGATCGAGCGCCACAATGCCCGTCGCGCTTCCACGTCGAGACCCGTCGTCGTCTCATCGAGGAAGACCAGGTCCGGATTCCCGGCGAACGCCATCGCAACCGCCAACATGCGTTTCTGGCCGCCACTGAGGCCGCCGGCCTGGCGTTTCCAGATCGCCTCGAGGGGAAACCGTTCGAACAACGCGGTGTCGGTAAGCGGCTCGGGGAAATGCGATCGGATGAGCCTGACGATCTCGTGGACCCGCAGCGCCGGCGGAAAGCCGCTTTCCTGCGGTGTCAGGCCAATGCGGCGCCGGATGGCCAGGTCATCCGGTCTGCCGCCCAGCAGCGCAACACGACCTGAATCCGGCCTCCGAAGACCGGTCAGGATGCTGACCGCAGTCGTTTTCCCGGCGCCATTGGGACCTAACAGGGCCAGTATCTCGCCTCGGTCGAGGCAGAGATCGAGGCCATCCAGCGCGCGGGTGGCACCGAAGACCTTGTGAACCCGCTCCATTTCCGCCGCTAAGGGCGCCAAATCATCACCTCTGTCGCGGTCGGCGCTGGTTCGCCAGCAAAAATCGATCCCCGCCCTTGAACTTCGGCACAGCGCTAATTATTAGAATATATTACTTCGATATATTGTGCGGCAATACAAAGCGGGGCTCCCGTGCACGTCAAAACCCTCTGTCTCGCCATCCTCTCGATGGACGACGCCTCAGGCTACGAGATCAAGAAGCTGCTTGAGGGCCCTTTTAGCCATATTCATGAAGCGAGTTTCGGCGCCATCTACCCTGCCCTGGCGCGCCTTCAGGAAGACGGCCTTGTCACCTGCGAGGAGCGAACCCAGGAAAAGCGTCCGGATAAGAAGGTCTACTCGCTGACCCAAAAAGGACGCTTCGAGCTAATCGACGAGTTGTCGATCATTCCCGGTCCCGACCGCATCCGGTCGGATTTTCTCGTGCTCATGCTTTACGCCCACCTGCTGCCGCCATCGCACATCGCGAAAGCGATCGAAAAGCGCCTGGAGATCTACCGAGGACTGTTGGGCGAACTCGAAAAGGGCGAACACGTACCGGTGTCGCTTGGCGAACAGGCCAGCGCCGAGTTCGTCCGCGGTTACGGTACCGCCATCCTCCGTGCCGCACTCGACTACATCGAAGACAACCGTCACCTGGTTGAAGGCGCGGCATTCCTGACCAACCCGACCGGTGCCAAGCCAACCGACTCAGAGGAGCACCCCGCGGGGGTGGCAGCAGAATGAAGAAGTCGCTTGCCATCGCATTCGTCATCGCGATCGCCGTCGCTGCCTGGGTGATGAGCCCACGCTTTACAAACGGCGAGGATGCGGCGGCCCCGCCGCCCCAGCCGACTAACGCCGCTGCGGAAGCGGCAAAGACACAGAAAGAAGACCTCTTGGTCGAAGTCCGGACGCTTGTAGCGGAACCGCGCGCGCGTCACATCGAACTTCGCGGGCGGACCGAAGCGTCGCGCTGGGTCGACATCCGCGCCGAGACGACCGGTCGCGTTACGGAGATTCACACCCGAAAAGGCGGATCCGTGAACGAAGGCGACGTGATCGTGGAACTCGCCATGGAAGACCGCGAGGCGAAGTTGGCCGAAGCCATCGCGACCGTGCATCAACGCCAGATGGAGTACGATGCCGCCCAGCGCCTGAGTGAAAAAGGCTATCGGGCGACAACGAAAGTCGCCGAGGCGGCGGCATTTCTCGACCGCGCCCTCGCCGCGCAGGCCCAGATCGAACTGGATATCGAAAATACGAAGGTGCGGGCGCCATTCAGCGGCGTCCTCGAACTCCGGCATGTCGAGATGGGCGACTACGTATCCCGCAACATGGTGGTCGCACGCGTGGTCGACCAGGATCCCTATCTCGTCGTTGGACAGGTTTCCGAGATCGACGTCGCGTCTCTGAAGATCGGCGACCATGGCGTCGCGAAACTGGCTTCGGGCGCCATTGTGGAAGGAAATATCCGCTTCATCGCGACGGCTGCCGACGACCGGACACGGACCTTCCGGGTCGAACTTGAGGTCCCGAACCGCGAACGCACCTTACGCGACGGGCTGACCGCGGAAATCACCATCGAAGTCGATCAGAGCATGGCACATCATGTGAGCTCTGCCGTCTTGACGCTGAACGATGCAGGCCAACTCGGCATTCGCGGTGTCGACGGCAATGACGTCGTTCGCTTCTACCCGGTCGAAATCGTGGACGACACCGGCGACGGCGTCTGGCTGCAAGGCTTGCCGGATCGTGTCGATGTCATCGTCACCGGTCAGGAATTCGTCCGCGACGGAGACCACGTCAGGGTCAAGCGGACCGGGGAGGCAAGCTCGTGATCGCCCTCATCGACGCGGCGCTGAACCGGTCCCGGGTCGTCATCCTGGGACTTGTCGTGATTCTGATCGCCGGCGTGGGCGCCTATGTGGCGATCCCGAAAGAGGCCGAACCCGACGTCAACATTCCGTTCATCTACGTGTCGATGAGTCTCTCGGGCATATCGCCGAGTGACGCGGAACGGCTCCTTGTCCGACCCATGGAGAAGGAGCTGAAGGCGATCGAGGGCATCAAGCAGATGACCGCGAACGCCACCGAAGGGCACGCTTCCATCCTGCTCGAATTCGAGGCCGGCTTCGATGCCAACGCCGCGCTGAACGACGTCCGGGAAAAGGTCGATATCGCCAAGGCGGAGCTGCCGGAAGACACCGACGAGCCGACCGTCAATGAGGTCAGCACCGGCGGCTTCCCCGTCCTCGTAGCGACGCTCTCGGGCTCCGTTCCCGAACGGACGCTCTACAAGATGGCGGAACAGATCAAGGACGCACTCGAGGTGATCCCGACGGTCTTGGAGGCCAAGATCGTCGGCGACCGCGACGAAGTCCTGGAAGTGATCGTCGAGCCGCTCAAGCTGGAGAGTTACAACATCTCCAATGCCGAGCTGATCAACGCGATCAACCTGAACAACCAGCTCATTGCGGCCGGGGCGCTGGATTCCGGCAAAGGCCGGTTCTCGGTCAAGGTTCCGGGCCTGTTCGAAACCGCGCGCGACGTCCTCGATCTTCCGTTGAAGGTAAGCGCCGACGGCAACGGCATCGTGACCCTGGGCGATGTCACGACGATCCGGCGAACCTTCAAGGACCGGACGAGCTACGCCCGTTTGAACGGGCAACCGGCGATCGCGATCGAGATCACCAAGCGCGCCGGCACCAATATCATCGAGAACAACCTGGCGGTGCGACACGTTGTCGACCAATTGACGTCCGTGTGGCCGGAAAACGTCCAGGTGACGTTCAGCCAGGACAAGATGCGGTTCACCGAATCCATCCTGTCGGATCTCCAGAACAACATCGTCAGCGCCATCCTGCTCGTGATGATCGTCGTCGTCGCGGCGTTGGGCCTGCGTAGCGGCCTGCTTGTCGGCATGTCGATCCCCGGCTCTTTCCTGCTCGGCATCCTGCTGCTGTCGATGATGGGACTGACGATGAACATGGTTGTCATGTTCAGCCTGATCCTCGCCGTCGGCATGCTGGTTGACGGCGCGATCGTCGTGACCGAATTCGCGGATCGCCGCATGGCGGAAGGTGCCAATCGTGTCGAGGCCTATGCCGAGGCGGCCAAACGCATGGCGTGGCCGATCATTGCCTCGACCGCGACCACGCTTGCCGCTTTCGCGCCTCTGCTGTTCTGGCCTGGAATTGTCGGCGAATTCATGGGTTTCCTGCCGATTACCCTGATCGCGACTTTGACGGCATCGCTGATCATGGCCCTGATCTTCGTCCCGACACTCGGCGCGCAGTTCGGCAAGGCCAGCGCCCTCACCCCGAAAATTGCGGAACGCTATCTCGCCATGGAGACAGGCGACGTAATGAGCATCGGGGGCCTCACCGGCCTCTACGTGAAGAACCTTCATTTCTTCACCAAACCTCGGTTCATGCCGCTCATCACAGCCGTCGGCTCGGTGGTGCTCCTCGTGGGCGCGATGATGCTCTACATGCAGCACGGCACCGGCGTGACTTTCTTCCCCAATGTCGATCCGGACAACGCCCGGGTCCTGGTTCATGCGCGCGGCAACCTGTCGATCGCGGAGCGGGACGCTCTCGTACGTCAGGTCGAAGACCGTGTGCTGCTCGTCGATGGCATCAAGACCGTCTACACACGGACCGGAGCAAGCGGCCAGGGCTCCAATGATGCCGCCGACGTGATCGGCACCATGTACGTCGAGTTCTTCGACTGGGATCAGCGCCAGCCGGCCGCGCAAATCCTGTCCCAGATCAGAGCCGACACGGCCGACATTCCCGGCATTCACGTCGAGGCACGGGAGCCGGAAGAAGGCCCGCCGACGGGCAAGGCCTTGCGCCTGCAACTTGCGTCGAACGACCCGGCGGCCCTCACTACGGCCGTCGAGACCATCAATGCAGCAATCCAGGACCTGCCCGGCCTTATCGACTACGAAGACAGCCGCCCTATCCCGGGCATCGAGTGGCGTGTCAACGTCGATCGGAGCCAGGCCGGACGGTTTGGCGCCGACGTCCTCTCCGTCGGCAACGTCGTCAAGCTGGTCACCAACGGCATCAAGGTCGGCGACTATCGGCCCGACGACGCCGATGAGGAAGTCGACATCGTCGTGCGCTTCCCCGAGGAATACCGGACGCTGGCCATGCTCGACCAGCTCCGTGTCCTGACCTCAAACGGCATGGTGCCGGTCAGCAATTTCGTCGAACGATCCGCACAACAAAAGACAGGCAACATCGAGCGGGTCAACGGCTCCCGCGTGCTGCGAATCGAATCAGAGGTCCTTCCTGGCGTACTCCCCGACGACAAGGTCAAGGAGATCCGCGCGATCCTCGAAGGCCTGGAACTGCCCCCGAACGTCCTGATCAGCTTCAAGGGTCAGGACGAGGAGCAGACCGCCGCGGCCGACTTCCTCAGCAAGGCGTTTGTGATCGCGCTGTTCGTCATGGCGATCATCCTCGTCATGCAGTTTAACCGCTTCTATCACGCCTTCCTGATCCTGAGCGCGGTGATCCTGTCCACGATCGGCGTCATGCTTGGCCTGGTGGCGACCGGCCTGCCCTTCTCCATTGTGATGACGGGCGTCGGCATCATCACGTTGGCGGGCATCGTCGTGAACAACAACATCATTCTGATCGACACGTATCAGATCCTTCTACGAGAAGGCATGGACCCCTACGAAGCGATATTGCGCACCGGCGCCCAGCGTCTCCGGCCGGTCCTGCTGACCGCGATCACCACGATCATCGGGCTGACCCCAATGGTGACCGGCGTCGGCATCGACTTCATCACCCGCGAAGTCACAGTCGGCGCGCCATCGACCCAATGGTGGGTGCTCCTCGCGACGACAGTGGCCAGCGGCTTGGCCTTCGCCACCGTGCTGACTTTGATCATCACACCGGCGATGCTCGCTCTCGGAATCAAGACGGACAGCGCCTTCCGCATGATCGGCAACGCGTTTCGCCGTCGTGAGCGCAGCGCCCCCGACGCACCGGGCGCCCCTGCGGAATAGCCTCTAGTCGACCGCGGCCTGCGGCGCTACGGGCGTCGGCGTACTGCTGCCCGCCGCCTCGAGCGCCTTCTGGTGCTCCTCGGCCTCCTGCTGGCGGCGCCACATGGCGGCGTAGTGCCCGTCCATCGCGAGCAACTCCTCGTGGCGTCCGCGTTCGACGATGGCCCCCTTGTCGAGAACGACGATTTCGTCGGCATGAATGACGGTCGACAGGCGATGGGCAATCGTGATCGTCGTGCGGTTGCGCGAGACATCCCGAAGCGATCTCTGGATATCCTTCTCCGTACGCGAATCCAGAGCCGACGTTGCCTCGTCGAAGACCAGTATCTTCGGGTTTTTGAGGATGGTGCGCGCAATGGCGACCCGCTGCTTTTCTCCGCCTGAGATCTTCAGCCCGCGCTCGCCAACCACGGTGTCGAATCCGTCGGGGGTCGCCATGATGAAGTCGTGGATACTGGCCAGCTTCGCCGCCTCCACGATTTCGGCGTCCGTTGCGTCCGGCCGGCCGTAGGCGATGTTGTAGCGAATGGTGTCGTTGAACAGCACCGTATCCTGCGGCACGATTCCGATCGCACCACGCAGACTGTCCTGCGTCACGGCCGCAATGTCCTGCCCGTCGATGCGAATGGCGCCCGAGCTGACGTCGTAGAACCGGTACAACAGCCGCGACAGTGTCGACTTCCCCGCCCCGCTCGATCCGACCACCGCGACCGTCGATCCCGGCGCCACGCGAAGCGAGAAGTCCTTCAGGATCGCCCGGCGCGGGTCGTAGCTGAAACCGACGCGGTCGAACTCGATCGCGCCCGCCCCCACCTCGAGCGCCTTGGCATCGGTCCGGTCGACCACCTCGGAACGGACGTCCAGCAGTTCGAACATCTTCTCCATGTCGACAAGCGACTGCTTGATCTGCCGATACACGAAACCAAGGAAGTTCAACGGCAGGAACAACTGGGTCATGAACGCGCTGACCGCCACGAAATCGCCTGTCGTCATCCCGCCGCCTGCCACGCCGCGCGCTCCGAAAATGAGCACCCCGATCGCCCCCAGCCCCATTAGCACGGACTGCCCGACGTTGAGCACGGCAAGCGAAACGGTGTCCTTCACCGCCGCGTCGCCATAGCGAACCATCGCCGTGTTGAAGCGATCGGCTTCCCAGCGTTCGTTGCCGAAGTACTTGACGGTCTCGAAATTCAACAGGCTGTCGACCGCCTTCGACATCGCCTCGTTGTCGCTGCGGTTCATTTCGCGGCGGTACTTCAGGCGCCACTCGGTGATCGACATCGTGTAGGCGATATAGATCGCCACGGTGCCGAACGTGACCAAAGCGATCATTGCCGAATAGCGCTCAAGCAGAATGATCGTGACCAGAATGATCTCGAGAAGCGTGGGCAGAATGTTGAACAGCGAGAAACTCAGAATGAAATCGATCGCCTTGCTGCCTCGCTCAATGACGCGCGACAGACCGCCGGTCCGGCGATCGAGATGGAATCTCAGACTGAGATTCTGCAGGTGACGGAAGGTGTTGACCGCGACGGATCGAATCGCGTGTTGCGCCACCCGCTCGAACAACGCGTCGCGCAGTTCGCCGAACGACTGCGACGCGATGCGCGACACGCCGTACATGATGATGATTCCCATAGGCACGGCCGCAAAACCGATCGTCCCCAGCCCGCCTTCCATTGCCGCATCGAGCGCATCGACCGCGCGGCCCAGGAGAAGCGGCACGAAGATCACCGCAATCTTCGCCAGAAACAGGAATCCGACCGCGGCCACGACGCGGATCCGGAGATCGGGCCGCCCCTTGGGCCAAAGGTAGGGCATCAGGTCGGCCAAAGCCTTGAGCTGCCCGCCTTTGCGGGCAGAAGCCGAGTCGGTATCGAACGTTGTCTGCATGCCTGTCGTGGCCCGAAGCGGCCGGAGTCGGAGGGATAACTGACTTACTTAGGGACGCAGGCCGGCATCGGCCAGCGGTTTATGTCCCTAGTTCGTTTGGGGGATTTCGAAAACCTGGCCGGGATAGATCAGGTCCGGGTTGCCGATCTGGTCTTTGTTGGCTTCGTAGATCACCGTAAAGCGCACCCCTGTGCCATAGGCGACCCGCGCAATGCGCCAGAGCGAGTTGCCGGGTTGTACGATTACCTGGCCTTCGCGGACGATGATCCGCTCCGGCTCGACTCGCGTGAACGGCGTTGACGCCCGGGCAATCACCCGGCCGCCGGTTCGAACCTGGTCGACCCGCAGCTCGTATGTCCCGGGACGCAGCGATTCTGCCGGCAGCAGTACCCAGTCACCGGCGGCGTCGGCCTTGGACACTCCCACAAGGCGCCCGTCGGCATAGGCCCGGACCTCGGCTTCGGGGCGCCCCCGACCGGAGATCACCACGTTGCCCTTGGCGTCGTAGTCGACGACGTCGATGCTCACCCCGCCGGGCGGTTCGCCCCGGGGCTGGGCCGCACCCGGCCCCTGCAGGACCCGGCTGGCACCCTCGCCGGTCCTCGGCGTCAGCACGGCAAGAGGCTGTCCAGGCGTCACGCCGTCATTGTCCCGCTCCGGTACCGCAAGAACCACGACCTGTTCCGATTCGACCGGACTATCGTCCTCGCCCTGCGCCCGGATCGACAGTTCGCGCGCCCCCGGTTCCAGCTGGCGCTGCGGGATAAGAACCCACTCGCCGCGTGGGTCGGCGGTAACCGTGCCGAGCGGTTCGCCCTTGTCGAGCACGGTAACCTGCGCACCCGGCGCTGCGCGTCCTGCGATGACCGCGTTTCCGTCACGCGTCACCCGGACGACGTCGAACGTCGGCAGAATCCTGGGCGCCTGAAGTGTATCGTCCTGTTCGACCGCGACGTCGCCGGCTTTGGCCGGAGACTCGCCGGTCGAGGGCGCAGGCGCGGCTGGCCGCGCCGTTTCCGGCGCTCTCGCGGGCGGCGCTTCTGAACGCTGCACCGCAGGCGGGTCGCCGCGATCCGCGATTTCGGGTTCCGGCAAAAAGATCAGAACCGCCGCGATGGCGATCGCGATGACAACAGCCGGGACGATGAATTTCCACAAAGCGCCGTTCCTCCGCCTTTGGAGCTGGCTCGCATAAGCCTACAACACCTTGGGGCTATCGCGAAGAGGGCCACAAAACTGACGATGTCAGCGCTTCGGAACGGCGTTGGCGATCGGCGGGAGCGATTTGAGGTAGGTCGCAATGGCGTCAAGGTCGGCCGCTGTCAGGTCCTTCAGACCATGCTGGATTGCCTCTTCCATGCTGCCCTGCACGTTGTCGAAGTCAGGCTTGAAGCCCGTCTTGAGGAGGTTGGCGATATCGCCTTTGGTCCATCCCCCGATCCCGGTCGCCGGATCGGGCGTGATGTTCGGTACCCGCTCCCCTTCCGGACCATCCGGCGTTCCGGCCATATAGGCGCTCTCGCGGGCGGCGCCGAGCGCGTTGCGCGGGGTATGGCATTCGCCGCAATGCGCCGCGGCACGGACCAGATAGCGCCCGCGATTCCATTCGTCGCTTTGCGATGGATCCGCTTCTTCGGGCCCGCGCGTGAAGAACAGCAACTTCCAGAAGTACTGTGCCAGACGAACGTCCAGCGGAAACGGCACGTCGTGCTCCGGAACGTTCCGCCTGACGGCAGGCAGCGAAAAGAGAAACGCCTTCAGGTCGAGCATGTCCTGCTCGGTCAGGCGGGTGTAGGACGGGTACGGAAAGACCGGGAAATAGTGTTTGCCGTCCGGTCCCACGCCGTCGCGCAAGGCGCGCACGAAGTCGGCATCGCTCCAGGCTCCGATCCCCGTCTCGCTGTCCGGCGTGATGTTGGGCGAATAGAAAACGCCGAACGGTGTGGGCAAGCCGCGCCCGCCGGCATATTCCGGTCCGGCGTTCTTGTAGTCGGTGTGGCACGAGATGCAGCCCGCGGCCTTCGCGACGTAGGCGCCGCGCTCTGCGTCCTGCGCGACCGCCCGCCCGGCAAGAACGAGAAGGATCGCCAGAAACAACGAAAACAGGGGTCGCGGTACCGCGACCCCTGAAATCAATCCCAAAGGAACCCGCCTCAGGATTGCGGCAGGCGGTAGGTCCGATGACAGGCGCCGCACTGCTGCCCCACCGCTCCCATATTCTGGCCAACACCGGCCATGTCGCCCGCGGCAGCGGCCGCCGCGACCTTGGCGGTGGCGTCCTTCATGGCACTAATGATGCCGTTCACCTCGGCGCGATTGTCGAACAGCTCTGGCTTCATACGCGATTCCGCCGAATCCGACCCCTTGGGAAACAGATCGCCCCACATGCCGGCGAGCCCGTCAAGCGCCGCCGCATGCGCAGCCAGGTCGCCCTTGTTCTCGACTTTGCCCTGAAGAATAGCGCCCATGGCACCCATGTGGGCCCCCATGGCCCGCATGATGTTCACGCGGTATTTGACCGCTTCGGCAGCCATCTCACCTTCGACCATGCGCTCCTGCGCCTGGGCGGTTCCCGCCATCAGGCCCACGGCAAGCGCCGTCACTGCCACCAAGTTTCCCAAACGAAAGCTCATTAGAGATATCTCCCCGTTCTCAATAAGGGTTTGCGTCGCACGGAACAAACACGGCCAAGCAGGGATTATTCCGTCAAATGCCGGATTTCGACGGACTGTGACACGTTGCCGTAGCCGTCAACATTGTCGTGAGCCCGCACTACAATCTGCCGCACGTCGCCCGGGATGCGGACGCGGTCCAGGGATCGGGTGAACGACGGCTCGTCGACATGCGGATGCAACAAGATCCGGGTCCCCAGCAGGCGGCCGTCCGGCGCCTGGATCTCCCACTTATCGGCATAGTGGTCCCAACCCGTATCGGGATGGTGCACCGTCACGTCGAACCGGTATAGTCCCGGCGCCGTTGCTACCACCTCGACGGCGACCACATCGGCGCTCCCCGCAATCGCGGGCGACGCAAGACCAGCCAGCGCCAGCACCAGACCGAGAATTCGGGGACTCATGGCAACCGTGACCTCACTGTGCGTTTATTGTGCATCGAGCATCCGGGTCGACGACGTCTACAAGAACGCCGCAACCGAACTCGGACAGCTCCTGGGGGAACGCGGCATCCGGCTCGTCTTCGGGGGCGGCCGGGTCGGCCTGATGGGTCTGATGGCCGATGCCGCCATGAAGGCAGGGGGCGAGGTCGTGGGTGTCATCCCGCGTCATCTCGAGGATGCCGAAGTCGGGCACCGCGGCATCAGCGAGTTGCACATCGTGGACAACATGCACGTGCGCAAGGAGATGATGTTCCGCCTTGCCGACGCCATTGCCGTCCTTCCCGGCGGGCTCGGCACCCTGGACGAGACCTTCGAAATCATCACCTGGCGCCAGCTCCGCCTTCACGACAAGCCCATCGTCATCGTCGACATCGAGGGATTTTGGCAGCCTTTCCTCGACCTCGTGGATCACGTTTGTGACAAGGGCTTCGCTTCGCCGCAGGTCCGCGACCTGTTCACGACCGTCCAACGCATCGACCAGCTTCTGCCGACGATCGAGTCACTGCCGGCGCCCCGCATCGGCGCCGCGGTCGAGCGGCTCTAGAGCGCGGAAAACCTGCGTTTCCAGCCCTTGAACCAGCGCCGCGCGATGCTATTGTGCGCAGCCTCCAGCCCCGCCGAACCATTGCACACACCCTAGAACCACGGAGCGCGCCCATGGCGAAGATTAAGGTCGATAACCCTGTCGTCGAACTCGACGGCGACGAGATGACGCGGATCATCTGGCAGTTCATCAAGGAAAAGCTGATCCTCCCCTACCTCGATATCGACCTGAAATACTACGACCTGGGAATCGAGGCCCGCGACGAGACCGACGATCAGATCACCGTCGATGCGGCGGAGGCGATCAAGAAGTACGGCGTCGGCGTCAAGTGCGCGACCATCACCCCCGACGAGGCGCGCGTCGAGGAGTTCGGCCTCAAGAAGATGTGGAAGTCGCCGAACGGCACCATCCGCAACATCCTGGGCGGCACCGTCTTCCGCGAACCCATCATCTGCAAGAACGTGCCACGCCTGGTGCCGGGTTGGACCGATCCGATCGTGATCGGCCGCCACGCCTTCGGCGACCAATACCGCGCGACCGACTTCGTCGTCCCGGGCAAGGGCAGGCTCTCGATCAAGTTCGAACCCGAAGGCGGCGGCACCCCGATCGAGTACGAGGTGTTCAACTTCCCGGGCGGCGGCGTCGCGATGGGCATGTATAACCTCGACGACTCTATCCGCGGCTTCGCCCGCGCCTGCATGAACTACGGTCTGGCGCGAAAGTGGCCGGTCTATCTTTCCACCAAGAACACGATCCTCAAGGCCTACGATGGCCGCTTCAAGGACCTGTTCGCCGAAGTGTTCGAGGCCGAGTTTGCCGACAAGTTCAAGGCGGCAGGAATCACCTACGAACATCGTCTGATCGATGACATGGTCGCGGCTGCGCTCAAGTGGAGCGGCAAATTCGTCTGGGCCTGCAAGAACTACGACGGCGACGTCCAGTCCGATACCGTTGCGCAGGGATTTGGCTCCCTTGGCCTGATGACGTCGGTTCTGATGACCCCCGACGGCAAGACGGTAGAGGCCGAGGCTGCCCACGGTACGGTGACCCGGCACTACCGGATGCACCAGAAGGGCGAGGAAACCTCGACCAACCCGATCGCCTCGATCTTCGCCTGGACCCGCGGCCTGATGCACCGCGCCAAGCTCGACGGCAACGACCCGCTCAACAAGTTCGCCGAGACGCTGGAACATGTCTGCGTCGGTGCCGTGGAGAACGGGTTCATGACCAAGGATCTCGCGATCCTCGTCGGTCCGGACCAAAAGTGGCTGACGACCACGCAGTTCCTCGACAAGCTCGACGAGGGCCTGCAGAAAGCGATGAGCTAGGCCGGCCTCATTGTTTCGTGCGAGGCGTGCGTTTTTCGTACGCCTCGCCCGTTTCTGCGTCAGGATGGTCCGCGACCCAATGAAAGCGGTCCTCTGCAACCCGGGTCACATGCTCGCGTAGCACGGCATCTTCCCGCATCAGGTCGTGGAAATCCTCGGCGTTCAGCACCAGAAGACTGACCTGGCTTAGCGTTCGCACCGTCGCCGTACGCGTTGACCGCTTGATCAGAGCCACCTCACCGAAAAAATCGCCTTCGGCCAGGATGATCGGCTCCGGCGAAACTTCGATTTCGACCTCGCCCGATGTGATGAAGAACATGTCGTGGGCTTCCTCGCCGCGCCGGGCAATGACGGTACCGCCCGGAATCACCCGCGAGCGCAGGAGACTGGTGATTCGCGAGACCTTCTGTGGATCGAGCGACGAAAAGAGCGGCACGCGCGACACCATGCCCCAGCTGACGACGAAGTCGCGGCGGTGGATTTCGCTGGAGAACCCGGATGCGATGATGCCGATCGGAATGGCGAACATGCCGATGCCGATCACCATGACCACGCCGCCGATCAAGCGGCCAAGCCCCGTCTGGGGGATCGTATCGCCATAGCCGACCGTCGTAAGCGTGGCGATCGCCCACCACATCGCATTGGGAATGCTTCCGAAGACCTCGGGCTGCACCTCGCGCTCGGCATGGTACATGGCGGTCGCGGCGATCGTCAGGATCACCATCATCACGAAAACGGCGGCACCCAACGCGCGGCGCTCTTCCTTCAGAACCCGCCCAAGAGTTGCCAGCGCCGGCGAATAACGCGCCAGCTTGAGCAGGCGCATCAAGCGAAATACCAGGAGGATCCGCAGATCCGTCCCCGCCACGAAGAGGCTGACGTAGAACGGCGCGATCGCCACCACGTCGATGATCGCAAACGGACTGACGACGTAGCGCAAACGGGCGCGGAAGGGACCGTGGCGACGCAATGGCAAATGCTGGTCCGAGACCCAGAGCCGCGCGGCATATTCGAAAGTGAATGCCGCCACGGTAACGATCTCGATCCACCAGAAGGTCCGGCCCCAGGTGGCGTGCAGCGAGTCAACGGTCTCCAGCGTGATGGCGCCGACATTGACGATGATCAGGATCACCATCGTCCAGTCGAACAACTGACTGGGAATGTCGTCAGCGTGTCCTGATTCCAGAATGCGGTACAGGTTCTCCTTGAAGGTCCTGTCCGCTGGCCGGCTCATGGCGCCCCTCGGCTAGGCCGCGCCGAGCGCCTGCTCAACGGCCAGAAGGGCATCGGCAATGCGATCCCCGTCGGGCCCGCCGGCCTGCGCCATGTCGGGCCGGCCGCCGCCGCCCTTGCCGCCCAGTGCGGCAGCCCCAAGCTTGACCAGATCGACGGCGTTGACGCGCCCGAGCAGATCCTCGGTCACACCGACAACGAGGGCCGCCTTGCCGTCCGCCACCGTGCCGATCGCCACGACGCCGGTACCAAGCTTCTTCTTGGCTTCGTCGGCCATGCCTCTCAGATCCTTGGCCGGAACCCCGTCGAGCGCTCGCGCCGCGAACTTGATGCCATTCACGTCCTTGATCTCGGGCCCGCCCGATGCGCCGCCCGACGCCAATGCACGACGGGTGTCCGAAAGTTCGCGCTCGAGCCGTTTGCGGTCCTCCAGCAACGCGGTGAGCCGCTTGCCGAGGTCCGCAGGCGAGGCTTTCACCAGACTGGCAGCCTCGCGGATGGCATGCTCCTGTTCCTGCACATAGGACAGGGCTCCTTTGCCGGTCACGGCCTCGATGCGGCGGACGCCGGCCGCGACGGCACCTTCGGACACGATCTTGAAGAATCCGATATCGCCCGTACGCCCGACATGCGTCCCGCCGCAGAGCTCAACCGAATAACGGTGGCCGTCATCGCGCGGGCCGCCCATGGCAACCACGCGGACCTCGTCGCCATACTTCTCGCCGAACAATGCAAGAGCACCCTGCTCCACTGCTTCTTCCGGACTGGCCAGCACCGTCTCCACCGCCGTGTTGCCGCGAATCTCACAATTCACGATGTCCTCGACGGCGATTATCTCGTCCTCGGCCAGGGCCTTGGGATGACTGATGTCAAAGCGCAAGCGTTCCGCTGCAACGAGCGAACCTTTCTGGGTGACGTGATCGCCCAGCACCTTGCGCAGCGCCGCGTGCAGCAGATGCGTCGCCGAGTGATTCGCGCGGAGCGAGTCGCGGCGATCGCCATTGACCCGCATTTCGACGACGTCGCCGACTTTCACCGTGCCGCGCTGGACCTTGCCGATATGAACGTGAAGATCACCCAGCATCTTTCGGGTGTCGCGGACGGCGATTTCCAACCCGTCGGCGCCGATGAGGATACCGGTATCGCCGACCTGCCCGCCGGACTCGCCATAGAAGGGCGTCTGATTCATGACCACCGCGACGTCGTTGCCGGCGTGCGCTGAATCGACCTCGGCTGTTTCGCTGACCAGTGCCTCGACGCGCCCCTCGGCGACCTCCGTGCCATAACCCAGGAATTCGCTGGCGCCCACCCGTTCCCTGATGTCGAACCAAACCTTGTCGGTGGCCTGCTCGCCGGAACCGGTCCAGGCGGCGCGGGCGGCCGCGCGCTGCGTGGCCAAGGCGGTATTTAAACCCTAGATTTAGACGGGGCGGCCCAGGGCGCGGGGCGCATACAGCGTCAGGTCGAGCGGGAAGCCGTAGGTGTCGTACAGGCGGAAAGCGACCTCTCCCGAGAGCGGCGTCCCGTCGGGCAGGCCATCAACCTCCTCCTCGAGAAGACGCAGACCCCGTTCCAGGGTCCGCCGGAAACGTGTTTCCTCAAGCTTGAGGGTCTCGGTGATGAGGGCCTGGGCGCGTGGGAGTTCGGGATAGTGCGCCCCCATTTCGCGCACCAGTGCCGGCACCAGGCGCCACATCAGGGGTTCTTCGACGCCCATCAGATGAGCATGGCGCATCGCACGACGCATGATCCGGCGCAAGACGTAGCCGCGTCCCTCGTTCGACGGCATCACGCCATCCGCCATGAGGAAGCTCACCGAGCGCAGGTGGTCGGCGACGACACGGTGCGAGACGGCATGCGGCCCGTCAGCGTCAGCGCCCGCCGCCTCCGCCGAAGCGAGGATCAGATTGCGCATCAGGTCGATATCGTAGTTGTCGTGTTTTCCCTGAAGCACCGCCGCGATCCGCTCGAGGCCCATGCCGGTATCGATCGAAGGCTTCGGCAGATCAACTTTCTCGCCGCTTGGAAGTTCCTCGAACTGCATGAACACGAGATTCCAGATCTCGATGAAACGGTCGCCGTCCTCGTCGGCGCTTCCCGGCGGGCCGCCGGGGATATCCTCCCCATGGTCGAAGAAGATTTCCGAGCACGGGCCGCACGGGCCGGTATCGCCCATGCGCCAATAGTTGGCGTCGGTCGGGATGCGAATGATGCGGTCATCCCCCAGCCCCGAAATCTTCTTCCACAGGGCAGCAGCGTCGTCGTCCTCGTGATAGACGGTCACCAACAGTCGTTTGGCGTCGATGCCGTATTCCCTGGT
The DNA here is from genome assembly GCA_038148335.1 of Alphaproteobacteria bacterium. GTDB lineage: Bacteria > Pseudomonadota > Alphaproteobacteria > SHVP01 > SHVP01 > CALJDF01. The sequence continues at coordinate 24,167 of JAYQVF010000013.1, forward strand.
GATCAGCTTCCACGCCAGTTCAATCGCGCCTTCCTTGAAGTAATCGCCGAAGGAAAAGTTCCCCAGCATCTCGAAGAAGGTGTGGTGGCGGGCGGTATAGCCGACGTTGTCCAGATCGTTGTGCTTGCCACCGGCGCGGACGCACTTCTGGCTGGTTGCCGCACGGTGATAGGGACGCGATTCGGCTCCGGTAAAGACGTTCTTGAACTGGACCATGCCGGCGTTCGTGAACAGCAGGGTCGGATCGTTGTGGGGGATGAGCGGGCTCGAGCTGACGACCTCGTGGCCGTTCCGTCCGAAGTAGTCGAGAAACGCTTTCCTGATCTCGCTGACGCCGCTCATGCCGTTTCGTCCCCAAAGCCCCAAGACCGGGCCGTAAACCTTTGGATTACCGCTATTCTACCACGCCAAGCGGTGGCTTTTAGCCCCTGAAGAGGGCGGGGTCCAGACCGAGGCCCCACGGGCATGCCGAACGGCAAAGAAAAAGCGCGGGCAACGCTGCCCGCGCTTTGTGAAGGAAACGGAGGTTTGGAGGGTCAGGCTTCCATGGCCCGGTCTTCGTCCTCGGTGATCTCCCCGGTTTCCGGGTCGATCTCGTCGCCGACGACAAGACCCGCGCTGCCACGAATGGCGGCTTCGATCGTACCCGCGATTTCCGGATTGTCGCGGAGGAACTGCTTGGCATTTTCGCGCCCCTGGCCGATGCGCTGGTCCTGGTAGGAGAACCACGACCCGGACTTCTCGACCACCCCGGCCTTGACGCCGAGATCGAGCAATTCGCCGGTCTTGGAAATACCCTCGCCGTACATGATGTCGAATTCGACGACCTTGAACGGCGGCGCCACCTTGTTCTTCACAACCTTGACGCGGGTCTGCGAGCCGACGACCTCGTCCTTGTCCTTGATCGCGCCGATGCGGCGGATATCGAGACGAACCGAGGCATAGAACTTGAGGGCGTTGCCGCCCGACGTGGTTTCCGGGTTGCCGAACATGACGCCGATCTTCATGCGGATCTGGTTGATGAAGATCACCATGCAGTTCGACTTCGCGATCGAGGCGGTCAGCTTGCGCAACGCCTGGCTCATCAGCCGGGCCTGCAAGCCGACATGGGTGTCGCCCATTTCGCCCTCGAGTTCGGCGCGCGGCACCAGCGCCGCCACCGAATCGATGACCAATACGTCGACCGCGCCCGAGCGCACCAGGGTATCGGCGATCTCCAGCGCCTGCTCGCCGGTGTCGGGCTGGGAAATGATCAGTTCTTCGACGTCCACCCCGAGCTTGCGGGCATAGGCCGGATCAAGCGCGTGCTCGGCGTCGACGAAAGCAGCGATGCCGCCCCTGCGCTGGGCCTCGGCGGCGCAATGGAGCGCCAGCGTGGTCTTGCCCGAGCTTTCCGGGCCGAAAATCTCGATGATGCGGCCCTTGGGCAGGCCGCCGATGCCCAGCGCGATATCGAGGCCCAGGGACCCGGTCGAGATGCCCTCGACCTCGATCACCTGGTCGGTCCCCAGCCTCATCACGGAGCCTTTGCCGAACGACCTTTCGATCTGGCCCAGGGCCGCTTCCAACGCCTTTTTCTTGTCCATCGAGTCCTTATCCACCACCCTGAGCGAAACGTCCGCCATCGTGCACTCCTTGTTATTTCACAGGCCCCTGGCCATTCCTAGTCCCGCCCGGCTTGAGGCGCGCAGCGGGTTTCGGCCAATGTACACTCTTTGTTCTCATGGTCAATGTTTTTGTTTTGTTCTCGCCGGCGCGGTGGGCGGTTCCGGTCGAGAAGTACCCTATGAGGAGAACAGCGGTATTTTTCGGCGGGCTGCCTTAGGCGACCTGCGCGGCCTCGCGGACACCGGCAATCATCGACGTGCGCATGAGAAACGCCTTGGCCCGCGCGGGATCTGCCGCGGTCGCCTGCATCTCGGCCAGTATCGCGCGTCGCTCCTCGGGGTCACGAACCTGCATGCGACGGTGGTTCCGGTCGGCCTGCTCGTTGACGTAGCGCACCGCCACCGGGCGCCGCTGACGATCGTACAGGTCGAGTAGCGCAAGAGGCGCACCCCGCCAGATATCGCGCAACTTGCCGGCAAGATTCACCGCGTCGTGGATTCCGCAGTTCATGCCCATGCCGCCGTTCGGGCTGTTGAGGTGCGCGGCATCGCCGGCCAGGGCGATGCGCCCTTGGGCGAATCTCTCCGTTACCCGCTGGTGCACCCGATACATGCCGCGCGCAACGATCTCATAGGGCTCGTCGCGCGGCACGATCGCCTTGAAGTGAGCCTGCAGTGCAGCATCGGTCAGCGCCTCCTCGGGCGGCTGGCCGGGCAATGGCCGAATCCCCGACCGCCACTTGCCGCGCACGCGAAGCAGGCTGAAGCTTCCTTCGTCGGTCCACACATAGTTCACGGCCGACAATCCCTCGAAGTGATCCTCGAACGGAAAATCGGCGATTGTGGCGACGAGCAGCAGCGTCTCGTAGGTCTTGCCTTCGAGACCGAAACCGAGCGTCTTGCGCACGATGCTGTGGGCGCCGTCAGCCCCGACCAGGAAACGGCCGCGGATCGTTTCCCGTTCGCCACCCTTCTCGACGGCGACGGCAACTCCGTCCTCGTCCTGCGAAACGCTCTCGACCGTCGCACCGAACCGCAAGGCCCCGGGATCGATCTCGCGGAGCTTGTCGGCGAGATAGCGGACCGCGTGCACCTGCTCGCACTGCAGGCGATACGGGTGCCGCGTTTCGTCCGCCAGAAGGCCGAGGTCGAAGACCGCGCGCTCGCCGGTCTCCTTGATGCGCTGCTGCCATGTCGGCGCGATGTGCCCGTGCGCGATCAGGTGCGCGGCCACGCCCAGATCGTCCATGAAATCGAGGGTCGGCGGATGCCATGTCGAGGCGCGCATGTCGACCGGCACGTCGGGTTCGCGTTCCAGGACCAGAACCGGGATGTCTTCGCGTGCAAGACTGTAGGCGCAGGTGAGGCCAACCGGTCCCGCGCCAACGACGATGACTCTATCGTTCGGGATACTGGTCATTGCACCTGAATTTCGGCATCTCGGACACGACGGCCTTCATACACAAAACCCGCGCGAATGTAAGGGCCGCGCGACCGCGCGGGCCGCTCAGGCGACGGCCAGCGGCACCGGCGCCCGGTCCTCGGCGCCGGCGAGGAACGGCGGCGTTGCGGCGATCGCCGGCAACTCGATGCGGCGCCCCTCCTCTGCCAGGAGGGCAAGAAACGTCGCATAGGGTTCAACGTGCTGATACTGCTGCGGCACGAGAGCCACCGTTTGGCGCAGCGGGCGCTGCACGCGATACAGCGTGACATCGAGGCCCTTGCGAACGGTCAGGGCCGGCACCAGCGCCACGCCGATCCCCGCTTCGACCAGGGCCAGCGCAACTTCATAGGTACCGACCTGGGCGACGACCTCGTGGTGCGGCAGCACATCGCGATACCACTGGGCAACGCGCGACTGGTGTGCTGACCCGAAGCAGAACTGGATGCACCGGTTCAGCGTTCTGCGATCCTCGTCGGACAGGTCGGAATCGACGTCCGCAACCCGCGACAGGTCGAGTGCTCGCGGCGTCGCCAGCACATAGGGGTCTTCGCAGATCTCGATGCTCGGGTAGGAAACGCTGTCGACGGACAGCGAGGTCGGCGACAGCAGCGCCACATTGATTTGCCTGCCGTAAAGCATGTCGAGCGCGTCGCCCGGCGGCAATTCGTGTATGTCGACGTCGACCTGCGGAAACATCCGGCTCATGCGACCAAGCGTCCGCGGCAGCACGGCTTCGGCAATCGAGTTGAGCGCGCCGACGGCGATCGAACCGCGCGTCCCCTCACTGTAGGCGCGCAAACCGGACACCGCTTCATCGGCCTGGGCGAGGATGGCTTCGGCCTTGCGCAGGAGGAAGTGGCCGCCACTGGTCAGGGTGAGGCGGTTGCCGCTGCGGTTGAATAGCTGCGATCCCAACGCCTCTTCGAGACGGGCGATCTGCTGCGAGACCGTGGGCTGGGCGAGGCCCAGCTGCTTGCTGGCCTGGGTCAGGGATTCGGCGTGCGCCACGGCCCACAGAATTCGTAGCTGGTGCAGCGTCATGGCATTGCTGCTCAAGGCGCATCCCTCTTCTTCTTGCTGTTGTCGACGTCCAATTGGGCACCCACGACCCACGACCCGTCAAGGTTGTGCAGCCCGAGACAAGAACGGGCGCCCCAGGCAATCCGTCGCCCCGCCTACGGGCCATCCCGTTCTCCGTCAAAACATGGGGGTCTAACCACCTGTAATATAACGGTGTTTTCACGGTCCGTTCGCCCAATGTTCCTGCGAGATATGCGTTTCGCACGCTACCTATGCACGGATGCAGGGGCTCTACCTGGGGCAAAACAGCGCCGAATCAGCGGCGCGACGCCGCTTGCTCGCGGTGACGGCGGAAACCGGCGGCGCGCGCCGCCTCGTCACTGCAAAACGTCGGCGTCCCGTTTGCCAGCGCCGCGGTGCGCAAGTCGGCATAGTTCTCGTCGGTCGGAACGACGTACAGGTGTGCGCCGTCGCGCCCGGTGCGGGTCAGCACCGGGCAGGGGCTCAGTGCTTCCTCCGGCGCTCCTTCGGCGCGCCAGAGGGCCGGCGGCGTGAATCGGTCATGCCAAAGTCCGAGGCCCGCGGTCGCCGCCCCCTCCGCCGCAAAACGATAGGCTTCGGGCGCATCCGCCGTTGCGACCGCCAAACCGTCGCGCAGCATTACCAGCGCCAGATCCTCGTCGCCAACGGCGCAGGTGGCCACCACCTCGCCGGTATCCGTGGCGCCGTACTCCCTGAAGCAAACCGGCGGCTCGGGTTGCAACGCAAGATGCTTCTGCAGAATGAACGCGGCTTCGAGCCCGCACCTCTCCAGACGCGCGTGATTGATGCAGGCCTGGCCAAGCTCGGGCGCGTCGATACCGTGGAGATGGAATACGCGAGCACCGATTTGCAGACTGTCGCCATCGATAGCCCTCACCGCCCCCGACGCCTCCGCGTGTCGTCCTCCCTGAACGGCAAGCGAGAGAATCGCCAGGAGCACGAGCGCCGCAACAAGAAGCAAGCTCCCTATCCGCCAACTCGTTCTTCGATCCATGACGCCTCTCCTTGGGCCGCTACATGAACTAGCGTGAGCGATGCCACGACGCACGCGGCGGCAAGCGTCCTCGTTCGGCATCGATCCAGTACGCGGGTGAGAACAGGATCAGCACGGTGAAAAGCTCCAGCCGTCCCAGGAGCATGCCTGCCGCCAGGATCCACTTCGCCCCGTCCGGAAGGGTCGTGAAGGTGCCCACCGGACCGATGATGTTGCCGAACCCGGGGCCGACGTTGCCGATCGCCGTTGCGGCCCCCGTAAAGGCGGTAATGATGTCGAGCCCGAAAAACGACAGCGCCGCGGCAACCGCCGCGATGGAAAGCACGTAGGCGACGATGAACGCGATGATCGAAAACACCACGTCATCGGTGAGCTTGGTGCCGTTGTAGCGTCGCGGTACGACGGCATGCGGGTAGATCATCCGGCGAAACTGCTCGCCCACGGTTGCCAGCAACACCTGAAGCCGGAAGATCTTGATCGACCCTGAGGTCGAGCCCGTGGTACCGCCGGTAAGCATGAGCAGGATCATCACGCTGACGGGAAACGCGCCCCAGGCTACATAGTCCGAGGAAGCGAAACCCGTGGTTGTCACCAGCGAGACCACATTGAATGAGGCGAAGCGAATCGCTTCGCCCAACGGGTGGCCGTGTCCGTACAGCCAGATCGCAAGAACGGCGATAGCGAACAGAAGCAGATAGAGCAGCCCCCTCACCTGCTGGTCGTTGAGAAGACTGCGGACGCTACCGCGAACAACCTTGATGTAGAGCACAAACGGCAACGCGCCGGCGAGCATGAAGACGGTGGCGATCGTTTCGAGAAGCGGACTTCCAAAGTGTGCGAACGACGCGTCGTGCGTGGAAAAACCGCCGGTGGACAGAGTCGTCATCGCATGGTTGAACGCGTCAAAGGCACCCATGCCTCCGGCACTGAACGCCAGGAAGCAGATACCGGTAAGCGCCGCGTAGATGGACGACGTATAGGCGACCAGTTGCATGGTCCGCGATACCACTTTCTCCGAACGCTCTGACGATTCGGTGTGAAATAGCTGCATGCCGCCGACGCGCAGGAACGGCAAGATCAGAATTCCCATCACCACGATACCCAATCCCCCTACCCACTGCAGCAGCGATCGCCAGATGAGGATCGGGTGATCCATGTCGTCGAGGCCGACCAGCACCGTCGATCCCGTTGTTGTCAGGCCGGACATCGATTCGAAAAATGCGTCCGTATAGGACCATCCGCCGATCGTCAGCGGCAGGGCCGAAGCCGCCGCAACGGCGACCCAGCTGGCGCTGGTCACGAGAAACGCACTGCGAAAGCCTGGGCGAAGTCCGCTCCCGCGGCCGGCCAGTACCATGGCCCCACCGACGAACAGTGTGATCGCCGATGCAGTCAGGAAATACTCCCAGTGGCCACTCGAAATACCGAACAGCGCCGGGAGAAGCATGAGAAGCGCGAAGACCGTGAGTAGAAGACCCACCGCGAAGAGCAACGCGCGAAAATCGGACATCGGTCCGGCTCCGCTGATGACAGGTGCCAAACCATATGGTGATTGTTGCCGGGTCTCGCGTGCTAGACGCGCAAGGCAGCCGTGCGCCGACGGAATGGCTAGGCTGCGGCCGGTTCTTCCGTGAACTTGCGCCGAGCCTTCTCGCCCTTGACCTTCATCACGTAGCCGATGACTTCCGCGACCGCCTTGTAGTGATCGGCCTGAACCTCCTGGTCGATCTCGACGGTCGCGTAGATCGCGCGCGCCAGCGGCGGGTTCTCGACGATGGGGATGTCATGCGCCTCGGCGGCCTCGCGGATGCGCATGGCCACGGCGTCGACGCCCTTGGCGACGAGCTTCGGCGCCGCCATCGTCGCCGCCTCGTACTGCAGCGCGACCGCAAAGTGTGTCGGGTTCGTGATCACGACGTCCGCCATCGGCACGGCGGCCATCATGCGCTGGCGCGCGCGTTCGGCACGTAGGGCACGGATCCTTGCTTTGATCTGGGGATCGCCTTCGGTGTTCTTGTTTTCGTCCTTGATGTCCTGCTTGGACATCTTGAGGCCCTTCTTGTGCTCGTACTTCTGGTACCAGAAGTCGGCAAGGCCGAGAAACATCATGATCACGGCGACCGGGATCAGCATGCGCAACGCCTCGGCACGAACGATGGTGTAGAGCTCGCGCAGGTCGACCGAAACCATCTGCGACAGGATCGACTGCTCCGGCATCACGACGAAGAGGATGACGCCGCCGAGAATCCCCAGCTTGGCGATGCTCTTGACGAGTTCGACCAGCGAGCGAGGCGAGAACATGCGCTTTGCGCCGGCGATCGGCGAGATCTTGTTCAGCTTCGGCTTGGTCTGCTCCCACGAGAAGACGAGGCCGTGCTGCATCAGGTTGGAGATTACGGCGCCTGCCATCACCAGGGCGATCGGCGGCGCCAGGATGACGATCAGCCCGAAGCCGATTTTGTAGCTCATTTCGCGAAGGTGCCCGACGTCGGTCGGAATGGCGTGCGGCGATTCGAGAAACGGCAGAATCAAGCCGCCCACGCCCTTCAGCACCCCGGTCCCGAAGACGGCGACGATCACCAACCTGAGATAGCGAGGCGCCTGATCCGGCGATAGCCCCATGAAC